>CALDSI010000102.1 GCA_937911395.1 uncultured Labrenzia sp. | reverse complement strand
AGCTTAGAGCTGAGCAAGCGCGCGAGGAGGCGCAGGCAACAAGAGAGCGCGCAACAAACGTTCTTGGAAAATACGTCCCGGAGGCCGTGGCGACGCGGCTTGTTAACGACACTCAGGCGATGGTCCCTCAAGAAGTGCACGGCGTTGTGTTAATTGCCGACATTGCCGGGTTTTCCGACTTCGCGTCCGGCAAACCTCCGACTGAAGTGATCGGACGATTGAACGACTTCCTCGATCTGGCGGCGACCAGCGTTGCCACACATACCGGTGTGGTCATTCTGTTCACCGGCGATGGTTTGCTGGCAAGTTTCAACACCCCAATTCCGATAGAAACCCCGGACCGCGCCGCACTGGCCTGCGCCCGGGATCTGGTTGCCCATGCGCATTCTGAAGGGTTCCAATTGCGTGTTGGGCTTGCCAGTGGCCCGCTGGCGGCGGGCAGCGTCGGTTCCTCCGAGCGCCAGGCGTTCACTGTTTACGGGGAAACCGTCAATCGGGCGGCCCGGTTGGAAACATTGGGCAAGGACTTGAATGCTGCGATCATAGCCGATACCGGAGTTGCGGAAACGTCAGATGAAATAGAATTGACCCTCGTCGGCGAACACCAACTCAAGGGAATTCCCGGCAGTTGGACGATATGGACGTGGCGTCCGGACTGATCTGCCGGAGGACAGCAGGACAAACACTATTTGGCGCCAGGATTGCCTTGACCGGTGATCATGGCTTCCAGAGTGGTCTCCACGATTTTCTCCAACTCACCGCTTCCGCGCATGTCTGCCAGAACAGCAGCCAGTTGCGGTGCCAGCGCCGCATGCTTTTCATGAAGATAGTGAAACATCGGTTCCACTTGGAACGGCCGCCCCAGGGGAACAACATTGGTCAGACCAAGCTCGGCAATGGCCAGCGCACCGTCGATTTGATCGCTGACGACCGCATCGAGACGGCCAGCAGCTAATAGACGAAAAAGCTCGATCTCCGATTGCCCGGCCCACAAGTTCTCAAAACCTTGTGTGAACTGTTCCGCTTGAACAATACCTTCCAGATAGCCCACACGCAGCTTCGCAAGATTTCCGGTTACAATCTGATCCTTGTCGGCGGCGCGCACATAGACGACCCCTTTCAATTCCATGTTCGGGACTGGCACTTGCACCAAGGTGGGATAGTGCGCCTTGACGGCACCAATACGGACAAGCTCACCATCGACCTTGCCGCTCGATGAAATCACCAGAGACCTGTTTCCAGACGTCGGGTAGATCTCAATCGGAATGCCGATGCGCTCATAGGCTTGCGTCATGATGATCTCGATAATCTTGGTCAACGGCGAGTTTTCGATCGTCGAAATCACAAGCGTGTCCTGCTCTGCCTGAGAAGGAAAAGCCCAAACCAAAACCATAAAGCAAAATGCATAGAAACGACACAACATGAACTTCGTATTCCGCCGCACCACTTTCCTTTTCGTACAATAGGACTAAAAACCACAAAAAAGATAATGATTTCAAAATCCAAAATATTTCGGCAATACTTTCCGAAATTCTAGGCATTTCTTACAGGGAGCATGTGTAGAAACCGGCGCGGTCCCGCCGTTGCATGGCTGCCCGGCACAGCGCGCCTTGCTGCGGCGCAATATTTCCAGTAAAAGACAAGCAACTTGACTGAGGTCAGTCTGCCGTGGGGGGCCAAACCGCGGCCCAAGACCTGCCAAACACACGCTAGATATGTTGGAGCCCGCCTTGACCGGACGAGCCGAGGCCGTTGCGCCTGTTCAATCGACAAAACTCGATGCTGCGCGCATCAAAACCGAACTCCTCGCCGGCTTGACCGTTGCGCTTGCATTGGTGCCGGAAGCCGTTGCCTTTGCTTTTGTGGCGGGCGTCAATCCACTGGTTGGCCTCTATGCCGCTTTTTTTGTCGGTCTGATCACAGCCTGCATCGGCGGCCGCCCGGGTATGATCTCCGGCGCAACCGGCGCGCTTGCCGTCGTGATGGTCTCGCTTGTTGCCCAACACGGTGTTGAATACCTCTTCGCCACCGTCGTGTTAATGGGGATCATTCAGATCGTCGTTGGCGTATTGCGCTGGGGCAAGTTCATCCGCATGGTGCCGCACCCGGTCATGCTCGGCTTCGTCAACGGCCTTGCCATCGTGATTTTCCTTGCCCAGCTCGGCCAGTTCAAGGTTCCGGACGGTGCCGGCGGCCAGGAATGGATGACCGGCTCGCAGCTCTATCTGATGCTTGGCCTGATCGCACTGACCATGGCTGTGATTTACCTGCTCCCCAGATTCACAAAGGCGTTTCCAGCACCACTTGCGGGCATTCTCGTTGTTTCCGGCCTGGTCCTGGGCCTCGGCCTGGACACCCGTTCAGTTGGCGATCTTGCGTCCATTGCCGGCGGCTTGCCGACGTTCCACATTCCGATGGTACCGCTGAACCTTGAAACGCTACAGATCATTTTGCCCTATGCGATCATTCTCGCCGCGATTGGCCTGATTGAATCCCTTCTGACGCTGAACCTCGTTGCGGACATGACCAACACCAAGGGCGGTGCCTCCAAGGAGTGTGTTGCTCAAGGGACGGCAAACATCGTCACCGGCTTCTTCGGCGGCATGGGTGGCTGCGCCATGATCGGGCAGTCAATGATCAACGTGAAATCCGGCGCCCGCACCCGGATTTCCGGTATCGCTGCGGCGCTGTTCCTCTTGTCCTTTATCGTGGTCGCCTCGTCCCTGATCGAGCAGATCCCGGTTGCCGCGCTGGTCGGCGTCATGTTCATGGTGGTCATCGGCACCTTCGCCTGGACCAGCTTGAAGATCATGCACAAGATCCCGCTGACCGACGCGTTGGTGATGATCATCGTCACGGGCGTCACCGTTTATGCCGACCTTGCCGTCGCAGTGGTTGTCGGTGTGATCATCTCAGCCCTCGCCTATGCCTGGAATGCAGCAAGCCGCATCAATGCGAAAATCGGCAAGAGCAAGGAAGGCTGGAAGGTTTACCGCCTTGAAGGCCCGCTGTTCTTTGGCTCCACGACCGGATTTGTCGATCTGTTCAATCCGCAGAACGATCCGGAAGATGTGGTTGTCGACTTCATGGACAGCCGCGTCGTCGACCATTCGGGCCTGGAAGCAATCGATGCGCTGGCCTCAAAATATCTGGCGGCTGGCAAGCGCCTGCACCTGCGTCACTTGTCGCCTGACTGTCAGAGGCTTTTGAACAAGGCTGGCAATCTGGTTGAGGTCTCCGTCCTGGAAGACCCGGACTACGAAATCGCTGTCGATTACGGCCACACATTCGACACGCCTGAAAAAGCAAAATAAGAAGCAATGCTTAGGACTGGCGAGCGGTCCACCTGAATAGTTGGACAGAAACCCCGCAGGGTCATTGACCTTGCGGGGTTTCTTGATTCTAACTCAGGCAGGTAACCTGCACGCGACCAAGAAAGACAAACCAGCATCGTGTCCCAAGCAAAGAAGTTCCGCATAACTCCAGCTCTGACGACGGTCCTCGGTCTGTTCGTTCTGTTGACAGCCGGTGCCGTCCTTGTTGTCCAGGCCGTCATTTCAAGAGACGTCGTGCGGGAGCTGGGTGGAGAGCTCATCGACAATGGCATGGACGGTCTGGAAGCTGCGGTTGCCGAACAGCTTTATGCGATCCGAAAGACTGCACGGTACACAGCGCGCGCGCTCGACATGGGGACGCTCAGTTTTGATGACACCGACAAGGCCGAGCAGTACCTCTTCGGATCTCTGGCTCCGCTGGATTTTGTGTCATTCTCGCTGTTGATTGACGCCAATGGCGCGGGGCTTATGGTTGACCGCGGCCCCGGCGATGGCACGCTCTTGTCCGAGACATTTTCGGTGAACTTGGACGAACCGCTTGTTGCCCCGATCTTCAACCGGGCGCGCTCGACCTACTCCTCGTTCTGGAGCAAGCCGATCTTCCTTCCTGAACGCGACAACACGTACCTGCTTTACGTCAAACCGCTTCACGAGGCGGATCAGTATCTCGGCAGTATCATCCTCGGAATGTCCCTTTACCGGATGTCGGACATCACCCGGTATCTCTCGGACGATGACGTTACAGTCTTCCTGATGGAAGTGGGCACCACCGAGATCATCGCCCACCCAGGTCTCAACCATCATTTTGCAGATCTCAGCCCCGACAACATTCTGGTGGATGTCGACGATGTGCCAGATCCCTTTCTCGCCGGATTTTCTGAACTCAGGCAGATCGGCAACCGGACCTACGACCTGAACCCACGCGACACGCTGTATTCCGGTTATGACGAGAACGGTGAAAAGCGGTTTCTCGTCCTGGAGGATGAAAATCGGCGGTTCCGGGGGCTGCCCGTGCGCATCGGCGTTCATTTTCCGGCGGATTTTCTGGAGCATTCCATAAATCAGTTGTCGAGCGCAGCACTCACCGGCCTTGGCCTGCTTGGGATTTCGCTGCTGGGGTCGGGTCTCCTTGCACGCCGGATCTCGGTGCCAGTCAAAAGAGCGTCAATCGCGGCCAAGGATGTTGCGGACTTGAACCTTGGGAAGGTGGAGGACTTGCCGCCAAGCACGATCCGCGAACTCGACGATCTTTCAAAAGGCTTCAATTCCATGGTCGCGGGCCTCAAGGCCTTTAACCGGTACGTTCCAACGAGCCTGGTCAAACGCCTTCTGCAGGAAGGCCGGACCGAAACGCCTCCGGAAGAGCGCGAGGTCGCAGTGCTTTTCACCGATATCGCGGGCTATACATCCCTCTCTGAGGGACTGTCCGCGGCGGAAACCGCCGAGTTCGTCAACCACCACCTGTCCTTGATCGGGGCGGAGATTGCCAAACAAAACGGTACGATCGACAAATACATAGGCGATGCGGTGATGGCTTTCTGGGGGGCGCCCGAAACGCTCGACAATCCGGCAAGAGCGGCTGCCACCGCGGCCGTCGGCATCGCCGCCGCAATCCGTCAGGACAACTTGGAACGCGTCGAGCGCGGCCAAAAACCCGTGCGTATCCGCATCGGACTTCATATCGGCCCATTGATTGTCGGCGACATCGGCGCCCCGGAGCGGGTCAATTACACGGTGATCGGCGACACCGTGAACATCGCCGCCCGCCTGGAAAGCCTCGGTAAAGAGATCGACCCCAATGCGGATGTGATTATTACAGCGTCTGAAGAAGTTGCAGCTTCGCTCTCAGACAACCTTGACCTTCAACCCATTGGGCCACACAAGGTAAAAGGCCGGGACGAACCGGTGACCGTTCTGCGGATCCTCCCGTAAACTCAACATGCATTTATAAAGCCCATTTTGATGTCAGAATTTCTGTCGTACGTTCTATGCACCTCTCCTCGAAGCGGCAGCACATTGCTCTGCAAAATGCTCGCCGATACCGGTGTCGCCGGTCACCCGGAATCCTATTTTCACAAACCTGATCTTGGGAACTGGGCGTCTGCTCTCGGTGTTTCCCGCTCGGATGGAATGAGCGAGTTGGAGTACCTGAGGCTCTTGATAGATACCGCGATCGAACAAGGAACTGCGAACACAAGTCTGTTCGGACTGCGGCTCCAGCGGCACAGCTTCGACTTTCTCTTCCGCCAGCTCCGCAGTCTTTGCCCGGATGAAACAAGGGACAAGGCCCGTTTTGAGGCCGTGTTTGGCCGCACACTGTTCGTTCATCTCACACGGCCGGACAAGCTCTCCCAGGCGGTGTCTTACGTCAAAGCACAACA
>CALDSI010000101.1 GCA_937911395.1 uncultured Labrenzia sp. | reverse complement strand
TCTTCCGGTCGGTATTGAGCTTTGCCGCGACGCTGACCTGAAAGTTGTCGAGACCAAGATAGGGTGTCAGTGTCTTGCGGACGTTTTCCTGGATCCGGTTGCTGACGGCCGTTTCAAGGGTTGCCATTTGGCCCGCAGACGCTTTGGTCGGGTCCTTTCCCGCCGCGAGTATGCCGCCGGTCGTATCCAGCACCGTTACCTTCGCAGCTTCCATACCCGGAACACCAGCCGCAACAAGGTGCCGGATGGCGTCGGCGGTGCGCACATCATCCGGGATATCGGACCGGATAACGACAGAGGCTGATGGCGGCTGCTGGTCGCGCCGGAAGGAGCCTTTTTCTGGCAGAACGATATGAACGCGCGCGGCACGGATGCCTTTCATCAGCTGGATTGTGCGGGCGAGTTCGCCTTCCAGCGCCCGAACCCGCGTCACTTCCTGCATGAAGGATGTCAGGCCCAGGGACCCGAGATCATCAACCAGCTCGTAGCCGGAGTTCGCACCGCGTGGCAGCCCCTTTTCAGCAAGAAGCATCCTTGCTTTGGCCGTCTGGCCGTGACTGACCATAACCGCATCGCCGGCGGCATTCACATCGAACGGGATGCCTGCATCACGCAAGGCGGACCCGATCCGCGACACGTCTTCGCCGGTTAGGCCTGTGTAAAGCGGCGTCGTTTCCGGCCGGCTCAAATAAAATGCGCCAGCGCCAACTGTGGCGATGGTCGCAAGGCCAATCAGAGCAAGCGCGATCAAGCGGCGCATGCCCAATTCCATCAAATTGGCCCATAGTTTTTCGGCGTGTTCACGGCCCGGCATGCATAACCCCTTCATGCACGTTCGTCTCAAGTTCCCTGCACTATCTGATCCGGAGCTTGTGCGAGCCTGTCATGTTTTGGCGAAGGGGCTGATTCCAAAACAAAAAAAGACCGCGCCCAAAAGGGCGCGGCCTATCATCCGGAAATCGGTGAAGATTAACGGAACAGGGACAGAATGTTCTGAGAACCCTGGTTCGCGATGGACAGAGCCTGAATACCGAGCTGCTGCTGGGTTTGCAGGGCCTGAAGGCGGGTCGATTCCGCATTCATGTCTGCATCAACAAGCTGACCGATACCGCGATCAATAGCGTCTGTCAGGTTGGACACGAAGTCCTTCTGAAGATCAACGCGGGTCTTGATCGCACCCAGGAACGCAGCAGACGAAGTCACAGACTGCAGAGCATCATCGACTTGCGCAATCAGGCTTTCGAAAGTCGCAGTATCGTCTACCGCGTCAAGGCCAGACACGTCCCAGGTCAGAATGCTGTCACCGGTGAGCGTACCGGTTACCGCTGTGGCCACCAAAGTCGAGCGGTCCTGATCAAGCACACCACTCCGGGCAGTGCTCGAGTCCACAAGGCGGATGTTAGCAAGCGTAACATCTGTCTTCAGGATAGAGATCGCACCAGAAGCGTCACGGGTGAAGGAGCTGACGATTTCAGCAGCAGTTGTTGCTACTGTTGAATCAGTTTTCAGCCAGTTCTGACCGTTGAAAACAGCAGAGTCGACAGACTGTGTCAGTGTGTTCTGAAGAGCCGTGATGTTTTCCTGCGTCTTGGACGGGTCAGTACCCGGTGTAGAAGCAGTGACCAGAAGCGCCCGCATTTCGGACAGCTTATCAACAGTGGATTCCAATGCGGTGTACATGGTGTCAACCGTCGCTGCACCAAGACCAAGAGCATCTTCAACAGCCGAGAGAGACTTGTTGTCAGAGCGCATGGTCGTTGCGATGGACCAATAAGCAGCGTTGTCAGACGCCGTAGCAACACGCTGACCGGTAGAAATCCGGTTCTGGGTGGTTGCCAAGTCTTTGTTGGTCATGCTCAGCGTTTGCAGAGCGGTCATTGCAGATGCGTTGGTAAGCAAGCTAGACATGATATGTCCCTTTCAAATCATAAGTTTTGAGGATGGGACATTCCGGAGTTACACCGGGACGGCGGGGCAGCATCATGCTTTTGAGCGTTGGTAGGATTTGCTCAACCCGTCGTGTGATTTGCAAGCTAGAGCACAAACCTTGCGCGAAGCTTACGTGGATCATTTCAAGTTGATTCTTTTCCGCATTTCAAACCTGGAAATGACCCAAAACAGATTTTTCCGTGAGTTTCGATACTCAAAATTCTGCTTTTTACTCTCAGAGCACTTCTAAACAGTTGTATGAGTTTTACGGTCAAGGGTGAATTTTTGAGCGGTTCAATCCATCACCGAAACGATAAAGGCGGAGCCAATAGCCCCGCCCGCAAAAATTCTCGATTTTTTGTTCCGGCTAGAAAAACGATCGCACAAGACTGCCAACCAGCAGGTTCCATCCGTCGATCAGGATGAAGAACAAGGCCTTGAACGGCAGGGAGATCACGGTCGGCGGCAGCATCATCATGCCCATCGACATGGTAATGGTAGCCACGATCATATCGATCACGAGAAACGGCAGCGCGATCAACAACCCGATCTCAAATCCCCGCCGCAATTCGGAGATCATAAAAGCCGGAATGAGGACGCGCAGCTCCACCTCCTCG
>CALDSI010000100.1 GCA_937911395.1 uncultured Labrenzia sp. | reverse complement strand
ACGAAAACTTTGACCAGATCAAGAATACTGCTCAGGTAACGCTGGAGACCTATGTTGAGAGTTTCGTCTGGCGGTTCGTCCACACGCAGTTGATCAATCATACCTTCCGCCCCTTCATGAGCGATCTGTCAACTGACCTCTTTTGGCGGATGGCGGCTCGTAAAACAGTTGCGAATGGCGCAAATGGCGGTTTCTTTCACCACGGCCTTTTCGATGAAGTTGCACCTGCTGTTGAAGTGGCCAGCTTGATTTCGGATCTTGAGGACTTGCGCACGTTAAGCGTGAAAGATCAGCTTCGTCCGCTCTTTGAGTCGTTTTGCGAACAGCAGAAATTCTTTCACACACTTAACGAGATGATACTGGCGCCGGGGGGAGGAGATGTAGGTGCACAGATCTATCGGCACCTTTTTGGCCTCTCGCCTGCGATATTACAGCGCTTTTATGCCGGAAAACTCTGGTCAAGAGACAAAATTCGCATATCTATGGCAACGCCCGGAGCACAGCTTTCAAAGGCGTTGGAACAGATGGGCGGATTGAAACTCTTGAACAGGAACCGGGCATGAATGCGACCCCGAAAAGCGAGCCAAAAAAAGCGATAGTGATTGGTGCTGGTCTTGGTGGCCTCGCACTTGCCATTCGTTTGCAAAGTGCCGGCATGCAAACAGTATTGCTGGAGCGGCGCGACAAACCAGGTGGCCGTGCCTATGTCTACGAGGACCAGGGTTTCAAGTTTGATGGCGGTCCCACGGTCATCACCGATCCGGATTGTCTGAAAGCGCTCTGGGCTTTGTCAGGCCGCGATATAGCGGATTACGTCGACCTGCTTCCGGTAGACCCCTTTTATCAACTGTGTTGGGAAGACGGTGACAAGTTCGACTACACCGGTGTTGAAGAGCGCCTGCACAAACAGATTGAAGAGCGGTCACCTTCAGATCTGAAGGGTTACAAGAAGTTTCTTGCCTATTCGCGCGAGCTATACCGTGTGGGCTACCATCCGCTTTGCACCAAGCCGTTTCTGAATTTTTGGTCTATGGTGAAAATCATGCCGACTCTTGCGCGCCTTCAGGCAAACCGAAGTGTCTACGGCAAGGTTGCCAGCTATATCAAAGATGAGAAGTTACGGCAGGCTTTTTCATTCCATTCCCTGCTGGTGGGCGGCAACCCGTTTGATACATCGGCAATTTATGCTCTCATCCATGCGCTGGAAAAAGATGGCGGCGTCTGGTTTGCACGCGGGGGAACCGGTGCTTTGGTGCGCGGAATGCAAAAACTGTTTGAGGATCTCGGCGGTGAAGCCCGTATGAGTGAAAATGTCGAACAGATCGTTATGGATGGTGACCGGGCAACCGGCGTAGTGTCCAACGGCGTACGGTATGACGCAGATATGGTGGCATCTAATGCCGACATTGTTCACACCTATGAAAAAATGCTGTCCGGCCATAACCGCGGTGCTGAGCACACAAAATCGCTCAAAAAGCGCAGCTACTCCATGGGCTTGTTCGTGATTTATTTCGGCCTTGATATGCCGCCACCGGAGGGCTTGGAGCACCACACTATTTGCTTTGGCCCGCGTTATAAGGAATTGGTCAACGAGATTTTCAACACCGATGGCCTCGCCGATGATTTCTCGCTTTATCTGCATTGCCCTACGGTAACCGATGACAGCCTCGCGCCCGAAGGCAAAAGTGCTTACTACGTGCTTTCTCCAGTGCCGCATCTCGGCACAGCGGATATCAACTGGGATGAAGTGGGCCCGCGCTATCGCGACAAGATTCTCGACTATCTGGACGAACGCTACATTCCGGGCCTGAAGGACAATCTGGTTAGCCATCGGTATATGTCACCCTATGAATTCCGGGATGACCTGAATGCGCATTTGGGATCAGCATTTTCTGTGGAGCCTGTTTTGACGCAAAGCGCCTATTTCCGGCCGCACAACCGGGATGACAAAATCTCAAATCTTTATATGGTGGGCGCCGGAACCCACCCTGGCGCAGGTATTCCCGGCGTTGTCGGGTCCGCCAAAGCCACCGCCAGCATTGTGCTGGAAGACTTCAATCTCTCTGCTGAAAGCGTCTCCGTTTGAGCCTCGCTGTCAAATCTCTCTCCGACGAAAAGAACAACGCTATCCTTGCCATGAGCAAGGCGACAATTGCGAAGGGCTCAAAAAGCTTTGCTGCAGCAGCTCGTCTGTTCAATGCGCGCACACGGGCAGACGCGGTGAAGCTGTATGCATGGTGCCGCCACGCAGATGATGTGATTGCTGGCCAGACTTTAGGCCACCAACAACAGGCCGATTTTCGCGCTGGACAACGTGAAAGACTGGTGGAATTGCGCGGACAAACTGAGGCTGCTCTCGCTGGAGCCGAGCAGGACGATCCTGTAATTGAAGCCTTGCGTCTTGTGCTCCAGCGACACCGCATTCCTGACCGCCATCCGATGGAACTTATCCGCGGCTTTGAG
>CALDSI010000099.1 GCA_937911395.1 uncultured Labrenzia sp. | reverse complement strand
GGTGCAGCCGCCGGCCGTTTCGGGTAAACCACTCGTCCAGCCCCTGATCCGTCATGAGCGGCGGTTTTTTCAAATAAAGCAGCCAATAGACGCTCAGGATCACAAGGAACGTTAGCCCCCAGGACAACATGGTGTCGGAGAAGAAATGCCCGCCAAAGGCAACCCGATTGATTGACAGGATCAGACACAGCGGCAGCACAAACGCAAGAACCGCTTTCCGCCAAGAAGCCGGAACCAGAAACACCATCGTCACGAGCCAGATACCTGCAGCCCCTTCGCCGGAGGTAAACGAGCAATTCCGTTCGCAGTAATCAGTCATTTTCCAGACCGGTTGAAACGGCAACTCCCCGCCAAATTCCTCAATCGAGCGTGGCCGTGGGCGGCCCCAGTTGTCCTTCAGGATCGAGTTCACCAGAATTCCCGGCCCCAGGATCAATGTAGAAATGAGAAACACCGGCTTTCGCAGCGGCACAATCGGAGGCCGACCCGGCAGCAGCAACTTGATCAACAAAATGGCCACCGAACAGATGGCGATCGTTTGAACCAGATACGGTCCAAGATGCCGGACTTTTTGCAGGAACGGATTGTGTTGCGCCCAAAAGCCATCCGTTTGACTGTAGAAAAGACCGCTTACCCACAAATCGGTTCGGGGAAAGGCCAAAAAAAACGCAGACACCAGAGCGACATAGGCGATGGTGGCCAAGAACGGATGTGCGATGCACCAGGCAACAGCTTTGCTTGAGGCAATGTTCTGGATATGCTTTGTCAAACGCGTGTCGATCATGGCCGCTGTTTAGCGCATCCCTGTTGCTCATCCAATCCTTTCCTGCCGGTTTTCTCCGGCGTGCTTCATGAAAAACTCGATCGCTCCATGACCACTGACCCGAAACTCCAGTCCAACGTTGTTCAACTGCATGCGGCAAAGCAGCCAACGATCGAATTCTGGTACGAATTTGGCTCTACTTACAGTTACTTGTCTGCAATGCGGATCGAGACACAGGCGCGGGATGCCGGTGTCAGCTTGTCCTGGAGACCGTTCCTGCTTGGCCCGATTTTCAAGAAAAGCGGCTGGGACACGTCGCCGTTCAATCTCTTTCCGGCCAAAGGCCGTTACATGTGGCGGGATATGGAGCGCCAATGCGCCCGATATGGCCTGCCGCTGACCATTCCGGAGCCTTTCCCTCAATCCGGACTGCTGGCTGCACGGATTGCTCAGGCAGGGCGGACACAGCCCTGGATCGGCGACTTCACGCGCGCCGTTTTTGTTGCCGAGTTCGGGAGCGGCGAGGACATTTCCGATGAAGCCTTTTTGGCGCATCTCCTTTTGGAAGCGGGCGCTCCAGCCAGGGACGTTCTTGAGGCTGCTAAATCGCCAGAGGTAAAGGACGCGTTGCGCGCATCTGTCGGCGAAGCGGAAGAAAAAGGTATTTTCGGTGCACCCAGTTTCGTGCTTCAAAACGGCGAACTGTTCTGGGGCGATGATCGCCTCGCCGATGCACTCGAAATGGCAACCGAGCTCGCAAAATCCTAAAGGCGACATCGCTGCCAGCCTCGACGACTGGCTAGATCCAGTGAACGCTCTTGAGTTGCTGCGCTCTTACAAGAACATCGTAAAGAGCAGACGGCGCCAGCGGCTTTCCCAATCCCTCCAAAAAACCGGCCTTGCGCAGCAAGTTGTCGCCGAAAGCTTCCAAAGCTGCAGTCACTGCGATGAGCGGCAGCTCCTCCGCCGGCCGGATCTGGCGCAGCTCCTGCGCAACTTCAAGCCCGCCCATACCGGGCATGTGCAGATCCAGGAGAACGGCCCCAAATTCCTTCTCCAGAGCCAGTCTGATCGCATCTTCGCCCGAATGGGCAATGTCGGAGGTCACGCCAAATGATTCCAACAAGGCAGCCAAGAGGCGGCAATTGGTTTCATTGTCGTCCACGATCAGGACGTGGTCAGGAAGTTCATTGTCTTCCGCGCCCGCCTTCGAATCGTTCTTGGTGCCTGTGAGACCAGGCGCGGCCGGCATTACAGGAATTTGCACTTCGAAGCGGCTGCCGCCGGTCTCCGGGGAGGAGTGGTTCAAGACACCGCCCATTTGCCGGACCGTTTGGGCAATTCCCCAAAGACCGAGACCGCTGCCCGGTGTATTTTCCTGAGCTTTGCGCCCCCTCACAAACGGACGGAACAGATCATCCCGTTCCGTCGGATCAATGCCGGGCCCTGTATCTGTGATGGAGAGGCTCACCCAATAGGCGTCTGCAGTGCTCGCATTCGATTGCTCAGAGGATCCAAGCTGCTTTTCAGGAAACGGACAGGAAATCACCTCAAGACTGATGCCGCCTTTCTCGGTGTACTTGATCGCGTTGTCGAGCAAGGCGGAGACAGCCCGTCTGAGTTGGCCGGCAGCACCCGTCTGGCACGCGCCAGCCGTTTCCTGAAGCCGGGCTGTGAGTTTCAAGCCTTTTTTTTCGGCAGCAACACGAAACAGGCCCGCGCAATCGTGAACAAGGGATGATATCGAAACGGCTGCATCTTCACCCGTATCCCCAGGAGCTGCATCCGTGATCAGTTCCGTTGTCATCTGTTCTAGAGAGTCGATGGCCCGCATCAGCACAGACAGTTGCTCTGATTGCGCGTCAGACAAAGGCCCTGTTTCAATCCGCTCAGCAGTCAGCCGCATGGCCCCAAAGGGCGTGCGCAAATCATGCGCGAGAAGCGCAAGACTGACACTGTCCTCATCGTATTCAGCCATTCGGCGTGACCCCAATTCAAAACGGTTGGCATCAGGGGCTTGCGTCCCGATCTCCGGCGAACCAGTATGACAGACTTGCTTACCTTCCCCGTTGGCCGGTGTCCACCAGCCATGCTCTAGCCCCTTCAAAGGCATGTTTGTTCAAACACTCACAATCGTTGCCCCTGTCTTTCTGCTGATCGGCTTTGGATACGGCCTGGCCCGCACCAAAATTCTCAGCATGAAGGTCAGCGAGGCGCTCGGCGAATTTGTCTATGTGGTCGCCATCCCGATCCTGATTTTCCGAACGCTTGTGACAGCAGATCTGTCGGCAGGACTGCCATGGGCGCTGTGGGCGAGTTATTTTCTTGGAATCGCGTGCGCCTGGACCCTTGGAATTCTCGTCATTCGCAAAGGTTTCGGACGCGATGCCCGTGCCGGTGCGATCGGAGCGATCTCAGCGGCCTTTGCAAATACAATTCTGGTGGGCCTGCCCCTGGTCGCAGCGGTTTACGGGGACGACGGCCTGGTCCCCTTGCTGCTCATTGTCTCGATCCATCTGGCTTTCATGACCGTTTTGATGGCAATTGTGATGGAGCGGGCCGCTGCCCATGACAGCGGCGGGGAAAGCCCACCGGTGTTGACCTTGATTAAAAGCGCCGCAAAAAGCTTGATCCGCAATCCATTAGTAATCACTATTGTTGCCGCATTCTGCTGGCGCATGACCGGGTTTGAACTGCCGTCTTTGGCAAGTGACATGCTGAACCGGATCGGCGCAACAGCACAGACTCTCGCCCTGATTTCGCTGGGTATGAGCCTTGTTCAATATGGCATGCGCGGCAACATACTGCCCGGGCTGGTTCTGTCAGTGATCAAGATTGTTATCATGCCGGCAACCGTATTCTCGTTGGGGTATTTTGTCTTCAACTTGCCACCTCTCTGGGTGGCGGTCTCCACCCTGACGGCCGCCTGCCCGACCGGCATCAATGCCTACGTTTTCGCGAACAAATACGGCACCGGTCACGCCATGTCAGCGAACGCGATCACCGT
>CALDSI010000098.1 GCA_937911395.1 uncultured Labrenzia sp. | reverse complement strand
GATTTTGGAGGCCATCCGGCGGCGCTGGAGCTGCCCGAGATTGCGCGTTGCGGATCGCGGATTGCGCGAGGGCATCTTGACCGAGTTGATGGCGGCTGATGGGGTTTGGGCCCGCAGGAAAAACGGGCCGCGGCACGGCCGTGGCCGTCCAAGGAACAGGCAATGAGTGGATCAAAAAAACGCGGATCTGGTGATCGCGGAATGCACGTCAAGGTCAAGACAGCGGCCGGACGGCGGGAATCGTCGCCCCGCTGGCTGTCCCGGCAGTTGAACGATCCATATGTCCGCCGTGCCAAGGCCGATGGATACAGGTCGCGTGCAGCTTACAAACTGATCGAAATCGACGACAAGCACAAGCTCTTGATATCCGGCTACAGGGTGGTTGACTTGGGCTGCGCACCGGGCGGCTGGTGTCAGATTGCGGTCGACCGAGTCAAATCGACGGTTGACTCTCCAAAGGTCGTCGGGATCGACTATTTGGACATGGATCATGTGCGCGGCGCGGTGTTCCTGAAAAAGGATTTTCTGGATGACGACGCACCGGCAGCTTTGATGGAAGCGCTCGGTGGACACAAACCGGATGTTGTCCTGTCTGACATGGCGGCGCCGACAACGGGTCATAAACAAACTGACCATTTGCGCACCACGCATCTCTTTTAGATCGCGATCGATTTTGCCCGCCGGAATCTCGTTCCCGGCGGGTCTTTTTTGGCCAAGGTATTCCGCGGTGGGACCGAGAACGCCATGCTTCAGGAGTTGAAGCGGGAGTTCAAATCCGTTGCGCACCTCAAACCTCCGGCAAGCCGGAAAGAAAGCCCGGAGCTCTATGTGATTGCCAAGGGTTTTCGCGGCAGCGACCTGCCTGAAGACTGAACTCAAAGGTAGAGGTTGGAAACAACGGTGATGGAAAGTGCCGGGCCTGTTCGAACAGGCCCTTTTCATTCTGTCACCTGCATGTTATTCACCCGCGCCAACTTCTCCGGCACAGCCGAAGCGACTCGACAAGATGCAGGCTCTCCTAAAAGCGTGCGTCTCAATTTGTATTTATAGGGGAATTGGCAATGGCATCCTTCTTTGTCCCATCGACCGGGCAGCAAGCCCTGACCTTCGACGATGTGCTGCTGATCCCCGGCCACTCGGAAGTCATGCCGGGTGAAGTTGATCTGCGCACGAAAGTCACTCGCGAACTAGAGCTGAACATTCCGATCCTGTCTTCGGCCATGGATACGGTCACCGAAGGCCGTCTGGCAATTGCCATGGCGCAGGCCGGTGGCATCGGGGTCATTCACCGGAATCTCTCGCTTGATCAACAGGCCGAAGAGGTCCGCATGGTCAAGAAATTCGAATCCGGCATGGTGGTGAACCCTCTGGTGATCGGACCGGATGCCAGCCTGCAAGACGCGCTTGATCTGATGAAACGGTTCGGGATTTCCGGCGTTCCAGTCGTTGAGAACGGCGGGACCGGCGGCCAGGTCACCGGAAAGCTCGTTGGCATTCTGACAAACCGCGATGTGCGCTTTGCCTCCAATCCGGACCAGAAAATCCGCGAGCTGATGACCAGCTCCAATCTGGTGACGGTCAATGACAACGTCAAACAAGACGAAGCAAAACGCCTGCTCCATCAAAACCGGATTGAAAAACTGCTGGTGGTCGATGATGCCGGCAACTGTACCGGCCTCATCACCGTCAAGGACATGGAAAAGGCCCAACTCACCCCGAATGCGTCCAAGGATGCCCAAGGGCGTTTGCGCGTCGCTGCAGCGACCAGCGTTGGTGAAGAGGGCTTTGCCCGCGCCGAGCGGCTGATCGATGCCGGGTTCGACATGGTGGTGGTCGACACGGCCCACGGTCATTCCCAGAAAGTTCTTGATCAGGTCAACCGCGTCAAAAAGCTTTCCAACTCGGTGCAGGTTCTGGCCGGTAATGTAGCCACTGCTGAAGCAACAAAAGCGCTGATCGATGCCGGGGCGGATGCCGTGAAGGTCGGAATTGGTCCCGGATCCATCTGTACAACGCGGATTGTGGCGGGTGTCGGCGTCCCGCAGCTGACCGCGATCATTGAGTCGGTCAACGAAGCCAACAAACAAGGCGTTCCGGTTGTCGCCGACGGCGGTATCAAATTTTCGGGCGACCTTGCTAAGGCAATCGCAGCCGGTGCAGCTTCGGTGATGGTTGGATCGCTGCTTGCCGGAACAGAAGAGAGCCCGGGCGAGGTCTATCTGCATCAGGGCCGGTCTTACAAATCCTATCGCGGCATGGGCTCCGTCGGCGCCATGGCGCGCGGTTCGGCCGACCGTTATTTCCAGGCCGAAGTCCGTGACAGCCTGAAGCTGGTCCCAGAAGGCATCGAAGGGCAGGTTCCTTACAAGGGCATGCTCGGCAGCGTCCTGCATCAATTGGCGGGCGGTCTGCGTGCAGCAATGGGCTATGTCGGTGGCAAGACCATCGAGGACTTCCAGGAAAAAGCACGCTTTGTTCAAATTTCCGGCGCGGGGTTGCGGGAAAGTCATGCGCATGACGTGACCATCACCCGTGAGAGTCCAAATTATCCCTCAAACGTTTGATAGAATGTACATATCGAAAGAGCCAGCCTGATATCGGCTCTTTTCAAAGGGTGAGCAATGAAAGACGGCGGACGCCTCGCGGCGGCAATTGAAGTCCTGGACGAAGTGGAACGCCGTCATCGGCCGGTCCAGGTTGCCTTGAAAGAGTGGGGATCTGCGCACCGGTTTGCCGGGTCGGGGGATCGCACCGTCATAGGCAATCTCGTCTTTGACGCTCTTCGCAACCGGGCCTCTTTGTCAGCTCATATGCAGGACGACAGTCCGCGCGCACTGGCGCTCGCGACCTATGTGCTGACATGGGACAAAGGTCTTGAGGCGCTGACCACGGTCTTGTGCGAAGACCGGCATGCGCCCGAGCCATTGACGGACGCTGAGGCAGACCGTCTTTCCGCGCCACTCACGGATGATTTGCAGCCTTGGCAGGCAGCCGACGTGCCGGAGTGGCTTTGGCCCACATTCTCCGCGGTTTTTGGCGAGAGTTCTGTCGCCGAGGGCCGGGCTCTCGCACAGCGCGCACCGGTCGACATGCGGGTGAACACCCTGAAGTCGGATCGCGAAAAACTCTTGAAAAAACTCAGCCATGCAGGTGCCCAAGAGACAGGTCTTTCGCCGCTTGGAATGCGCATTGAAGCAAAACCGGGTCTAGGCCGGATGCCGCATGTTCAGGCCGAAGAGGGCTACCGCAAAGGCTGGTTCGACCTTCAGGATGAGGCAAGTCAGCTGGCGGCTTTGCTGGCGGGAGCGCAGCCGGGACAACAAGTTCTAGATTATTGTGCCGGCGGTGGTGGTAAGACGCTGGCGCTGGCAGCCGCCATGGAGAACAAGGGGCAGCTCTACGCCTATGATGCTGATCGTTTGCGTCTTGCTCCGATCCACGAGCGGCTGCAGCGGGCCGGTGTCCGCAATATACAGGTCCGTGATCCCGCCAGTTCCACCCTGGACGACCTGAAGGGGCAGATGGATCTTGTCTTCATTGATGCTCCATGCACGGGCACCGGTGTTTGGCGCCGCCGGCCGGATTCAAAATGGAAACTGACGGAAAAAGCGCTCAATGATCGCATGAACGATCAGGTGCATGTTATTGATAATGCAAAAGAGTATGTAAAGGTCGGCGGGCGCTTGATCTACGCAACTTGCTCGTTGCTGCCAGAAGAAAATGCTGACCAAATCAGCCGGTTTCTCTCCGAGAATCCAGACTTTGCTTCTGTCTCTGCATTGGAGTCCTGGACTAAGATGCTGCCGGGCAAGCCAGTTCCAGCCTATGCTACCGAGCGCGGTGACCTGACCTTGACGCCTGCATCCACCAAGACGGATGGCTTCTTCATCGCGATCCTGGAGCGGACTGCGTAAAGACCTTTAGGACACGTCTCTGCGGCTGAGCCCGAGCACATTCGGCAAAGGTTCGTCCGGACCTGCGCCGAATTTCGGTTTTTCACCGTCTCCGGAAGACTGTTTTGCTTCGCTCTTGTCTCCGGATTCCGTCTGTTTTGCTTCTGTACCATCGACGGAAACGCTGTTCGCGGCCGTCTCTGTTGCGTTGTTGATTTCCGCTGTTTCTTGATCTGGTTCCAAGCTCTGCGCTGCATTGTTGCCGGAATTGTCGAAACTTGCCGAAGTACTCTTGGTTGATTTTGCAGCACTCTCCGATGCCTTGATCAGCTTTTCAACCAAGGTCCGAATTTCCGGATCCAGATCTTTGCCGTTGCCCGAAGTCAGAACCACGCGGGCTTGGTTCGGGAACTTCATCCCGGCAAGCGCCGCGCCAAGCGCATTTGCCGGCCCGCGGCTTTCCGGATTTGCGTCAACCGCCTTTAAAGCATAACGAAGCGCTGCGCCGAATTTGCCGAGCTTGCGGCAAATGACGCTGAGACGGGTCAGTAGATCTGTATTGTTTGGGGCGAGGCGAAGTGCTTCCGAAGCGGCCTCAAGAGCATCTTCCAGATCGCCGCGGCCTTCCAAGGCCTGGCTCAGCATGTCAAACGCATCGGAATTGTCTGCGTCTTGCTCGGCAGCCCGGACCGCCAACGAAATGACGTCATCGTAGCGCTTCGATTTAAGCACCGTTCGGGCAAGGCCAAGCAGCGCGGGAATATGATTTGGTGCGCTCTTGAGGAGCTTCCGGTAGGCGGCCACTGCCTGAGGAACCTGTCCGCTCTTTTCCAGAATCTCAGCCACTACTGTCTGTGCTGCGGGGCTGTTGGGCAAAAGTGCAGACAACCGCTGCGCATAGGGTGCTGCAAGGCGCGCCTGTTCACGTTTTAAAAGAAGGTTGGACAGTCCGAACAACGCGTTCTTATGGTCCGGATCCCGATCCAGAACCTCCCGGAAATTGCTTTCGGCCAACTCCAAATCGTTCATAAGCAACTGGCAGTTGGCGAGGCTGGACCGGGCATTGATATGGCTGGGGTCGGCAAAAATGAGCCGACGCAAACGGGATTGCGCTTCTTCCAATTCGCCTGTCCGCAGCAATGCAGAGGCCGCCCGGTAGGCAATTTCGGTGTCATGCGGAAGCATGTCACTGGCGCGCAAATAGCCGGTCTTTGCTCTGAGGAGATCACCATTTGCTTCAAAGCCAAGGGCCTGATCGTAAATTTCGCGGGCAGCTGCGGTCATGATGCTCGGTTGTGCTGGTTATTGATTCATTAGCCTAGGGCAGGCGGGGAGTCCGGAGCAAACTCCAAATCCAACCGTACACAGCTTCTCCCGGGCTCTTGGGCAGATCAGCAAGCGGCAAAATCTTGTGCGAGAGCGGTAGCGGTTCAAGAATCGGGTTCAATTTCGTTGAAAAGGCAGGTAGAAGCGCGCCATGACACATCATCACGACCGCCTCCTTATCATCGACTTCGGTTCGCAGGTGACCCAGCTGATCGCCCGCCGTTTGCGCGAGCTGAATGTCTACTGCGAAATCCACCCGTATCAGAATGTCACCGACGCGTTTTTGGCTGAGTTCGCGCCAAAGGCAGTGATCTTCTCCGGCGGGCCGGATTCCGTGACGCGGGAAGGCTCACCGCGGCCACCGGAGAGCGTTTACAGCATCGGTGTTCCAATCCTCGGCATCTGCTACGGCCAGCAAGTGATGATGCAGCAGCTGGGCGGTGAAGTGCATGGCGGCAAGATTTCCGGCGGTGGCGGCACCGCAGAATTCGGCCGCGCCTTCGTGACACCCACCGGTACCGATCTGTCGATCCTGAACGGCTGGTTTGCCGGTGGCAAGGAACAGGTCTGGATGAGCCATGGTGATCACGTTGCCAAGCTCGCGCCCGGATTTGAAGTTTTCGGAACTTCGCCGAACGCGCCTTACGCGATCACCGCGGACACGGACCGGAACTTTTACGCCGTTCAATTCCACCCGGAAGTGCATCACACACCGAACGGCAAGACGCTTTATGAGAATTTCGTCAAGCTCGCCGGTTTCACCGGTGACTGGACCATGGGAGCCTACAAGGACGACGCGATCGAGAAGATCCGTCAGCAAGTTGGCGACAAAAAAGTCATCTGCGGTCTGTCCGGCGGCGTTGACAGCTCTGTTGCCGCTGTCTTGATCCATGAGGCCATCGGCGATCAGCTGACGTGTGTCTTCGTCGACCACGGTCTGTTGCGGCTCAACGAGGCCGAAGAAGTCGTCTCCATGTTCCGGGACAACTACAATATCCCGCTGATCCATGCTGACGAGAGTGATCTGTTCCTTGGCGAACTGGACGGCCAGTCCGATCCGGAAACAAAACGCAAGATCATTGGCAAGCTGTTCATCGACGTATTCCAGAAACACGCCAATGAGATCGACGGTGCTGAATTCCTTGCTCAGGGCACGCTATACCCGGATGTGATTGAAAGCGTCAGCTTCTCAGGCGGGCCGTCGGTAACGATCAAGTCCCACCACAATGTGGGCGGACTTCCGGAAAAGATGGGCTTGAAGCTCGTCGAGCCTCTGCGCGAACTCTTTAAGGACGAGGTGAGGGCGCTTGGCCGGGAGCTTGGACTGCCGGAAAGTTTCATTGGCCGTCACCCGTTCCCGGGACCGGGCCTTGCCATCCGCTGTCCGGGGGAAATCACCCGCGACAAGCTGGAGATCCTGCGCAAGGCAGATGCCGTTTACATCGATCAGATCCGCAAGCACGGCCTGTACGACGAGATCTGGCAAGCATTTGTAGCAATCCTGCCGGTGCGCACGGTCGGCGTGATGGGCGATGGTCGGACTTACGATTACGCCTGCGCGCTTCGCGCCGTAACATCAGTCGACGGCATGACTGCGGACTATTATCCGTTCACACATGAGTTCCTCGGCGAAACCGCCACACGGATCATCAACGAGGTTGAAGGCATTAACCGCGTGACCTACGACATCACGTCGAAACCTCCGGGCACGATTGAGTGGGAGTGATCTTCTGACCAATCGGAAACCTGGGA
>CALDSI010000097.1 GCA_937911395.1 uncultured Labrenzia sp. | reverse complement strand
ACCCCGATTGCATTCAGGGGAGGATCGATCATTGGTCGAAGGCGGGCATCAAACATGTAGAAGCGGCTTTACGAAGGAATGTTTGGGCGTTAATGCGAAATCCGGTCCGATTTCACAAGCCACACTCTTTCACGGTTGCGTCAATCGCCCTATAAGCCACATGCAACTCGGCCACGCGGCCGGAATGATAAAAGGAACAATCGTGTCTGGCAGTTACCGCGCCATAACCGACAATATCGAAGTCTCCGTAGAACCCTATTATCTGGACGATGAGTCGAAGCCGGAAGACCAGGAGTTTATCTGGGCCTATCTTGTTGAGATCCACAATGGTGGTGACAAGCCTGTACAGCTCAAGAGCCGGTATTGGATGATCACTGACGCTCTCGGCCGGCTGGAAGAGGTGCGCGGTGAAGGCGTGGTTGGTGAGCAGCCTGTGATCGAGCCGGGTGAGACCTACGAGTACTCCTCTTATTGCCCGCTTGCGACCGATTCCGGGATCATGGCCGGATCATACGAAATGGAGCGTCCAGACGGCACGACCTTCCAGGTTGAAGTGCCAGCCTTCTCGCTGGATCTGCCCGATACGATCCGCAGCCTGAACTAAAGCGGGCTCTTACGTTTTCAGACGCTGTAGAGGCCGCCCGCAAACCCGATCAGGACCCACAAGATCCATTTCCGCCGGTTGAATGCGGTAAGCAGGGCAACGGCCAGGATTGCCATCACAGCATAGATCGCATGTCCGGCAAAACCAGTTCCAAGGACGAGCGCAAAAAGATCCGGGTCCCGGTTTTTAGCCAGCGGATAATGATACTCGGCGAACATCACCAGCGACACGGCCGTCACGCCGACGATCCAGCCAGCAAAGGCGATCAGCATCCGCACACCCCAGTGGGCTTTCTTCTGAGCTTTGATGCGGGAAACCTGCCGATTGGGACGATGGGCTTGAGCGGGGTGCCTAAGGGCGACTTGCTGCTGATGGCGCCTTAACGGATAGCGCACAGTCGCCTGATAGCCTTGTGAAGGCTTGTTCATCCCCATCTCCGCATGATGCCCCTTGGCCTTTTCGGCTCTGATCGGGTCTTAGCGGTCTCCCGGTTAGAGGCGGGTAAAGCTATTAATTCAATTTGGAAAGATTTGGGCTGCCAGGTGGAGTTTGTTTAATACACCCTGAACCTTGACCCAAACTAGCGCACCGTCACACTTGCAGATTGCGACTGGTCATGGACCCAGTTGGCGATGAGGTCGAGTGCTCCCGGCGTAAAGGCCCCACGCCCCAAAGCCAAAAAGGCCCATTCTACCCAAAAAGGCATTTGGTCGGGGCGCTGGTAGTTGAACAAGTCAGAGCGCAACAAGCCATGACTGGCATCGTCGATAATCTCGAACCGGTTGGCCGGGTGTTGGTTTTCCAGAATCTGCCGGTAGGTCTGAGAATTGTATTCGGGATCAACGTTCAGGTCGTCGTTTCCATGAATGATGAACATCGGTTTTCTGGCAGTCTTCAGCATTTCTGTGGAGTTTGAACGCCAGTTCCTTTTGACGAAGTGATACCGATCCTCCGGCATCGGAGTGGTTGTGGCTTGAGCGGCAAGATAATCGGCGTAAGCCGCCTCTGGGCTTAGATACTGTTCGTTCTGAGAGGCTTGGCGATTCAGTTCGCTTTTGATTGCCTCTTCAGAAGCGCCGTTAGCAGCCAGTCTTTGCCGTGTGTAGTATTGCCCTTGGCGCTGCCAATCGACGGCACCTCCAACGAGGACCAGAAAATCAGTTGGTTCGTTTTCTTGGGCAAGGTGAGGCAGCACCCATCCGGCCTGAGAGAACCCCAGAAAGCCAAATGAAGACAGTGACAGGTCGGGAAGTGTTTTCAACCGGAGGAGGGCCGCCTTCGCAAGGTCAGCCCTGTCACTCATGGAATGGTCCAGCCAATTGCCTTGACTGTTGCCAATGCCTGGTTTGTCCCAGGAATAGACGGCAATGCCACTCTCAAGAAAAACCTTTATGAGCGGTAGGTATCCGCCGCCCGAATACCGGTCCTGCGGTCCGTCGCCATGGACCAGCAATATGACAGGAGCGCCCTGCACGCCGGGTAGGTGCAGGGTCCCGGAGATTTGTGTGTCCTGATGGCGAAACGAAACCGACCGGGCCTCGTAAGCCGAAAGGTCAAAATCATCGAGACCCGATAATACCTGCAGGCCGAGGACCAGCATGATCGCGCCAAACACGGATCCGGTCAGCCAGTAAATCCAGCGTCGAAGCATGGGACGCAAGGATCAACGACCTCTGATCAGGCCGTGCGGTGGCGGGCGATGGCGCCGCGCTCGATTGCTGCGACGGTCAGTTTGTCCAAGCTGAAACGATCACGCAGCAACTGGAGGATCCGCAACTCTTCCTTTTCGACGTGCAGATCGGCTGCGGCGACTTCAACGGCCAGCGCATAGGCGGTGTCATAGAGTTTTGACGGCAGAATGTCGCCGACCAGTTCAAGAACCAGCGACAGGCCATTTTCATCCTGCAGAATGTCGCCGCAGCGCTGCGCTGCCGGAATGACATTGTTCGGGTTGTAATCCTTGAAGACGGGCAGTGTCTTGATCATGTCGCCGATCGTTGCCAGTTCATTGTCGGTCATGGAATTGTCCGAGGCGGCGACAATCACCATCACGTAGATGAGAGCTTCCTCGATGCTGATCGGGTCTTGTCCTGACACTTTTAAATTCTCCTTGGCCACCAATGGGCATTTCTGTTGCCCCGATGTAACTGCTCAAACCCGCTGCTTCAAGCATGTTCCCTTTGACAATTGATTGACGGCGGCTCCGCTGTTTTCTAGTGTCGCGCCGCATCAAGCTGGCCAACCCCGGGGAATGACCCGTTTCGCCAGCTTTTCCCTCAAGAACAACTGAAACGACCTTAAGAACATGACCGATCAATCCCTGCCTCCGCTTGACCTTTCGCAAGAGTTTGTCGAGGCGGCCACCAAGTCCAAAGCGTGGCCGTTCGAAGAAGCGCGAAAACTGGTCAAACGGATCGAGAAGCGGGATCCGCAAAAACCGGTTCTGTTCGAAACAGGTTACGGCCCGTCCGGGCTGCCGCATATCGGTACTTTCGGTGAAGTTGCCCGCACGACGATGGTGCGCACCGCGTTCCGCCTACTGACCGAAGACAAGATCCCAACCCGGTTGATCTGCTTCTCCGACGACATGGACGGCATGCGAAAAATCCCGGAAAACGTGCCGGACAGAGCCGCGCTGGAGCCGTATTTGCAGATGCCGCTCACTGTCGTGCCGAACCCGTTCGGCGGCGACTATGAGAGCTTCGGACATCATAACAATGCCATGCTGCGGCGGTTCCTCGACACCTTCGGCTTTGATTATGAGTTCGCGAGTGCGACCGACTACTACAAGTCGGGCAAGTTCGACGACATTCTTCTGCGGGCTGCAGAACGCTACCAAAAGCTGATGGATGTGATGTTGCCAACGCTTGGCGAAGAGCGCCGGGCGACCTACTCGCCGTTTCTTCCGATCTCGCCGACCTCTGGCCGGGTTCTTTATGTCCCGATGAAAGAGGTCAATGCCAAGGATGGCACCATCACTTTTGTGGATGAAAACGGCCAAGACGTGACCGTACCGGTCACTGGCGGCAACGTGAAGCTTCAGTGGAAGCCGGACTTTGGCGCGCGCTGGGCTGCGCTTGACGTCGACTTTGAAATGTTCGGCAAGGACCACGGTCCGAACATGGCGGTCTACGACAAGATCTGTAAGGTTCTCGGCGGAACGCCGCCGGAGCATTACGTCTATGAGCTGTTTTTGGACGACAAGGGCGAGAAGATCTCCAAGTCGAAAGGCAATGGTTTGTCCATCGACGAGTGGCTCACCTACGCCCCGACGGAAAGCCTGGCGCTTTACATGTTCCAGAAACCGCGCACGGCGAAGCGGATGTATTTCGATGTGATCCCGAAGGCGGTCGACGAATACTATACGTTCGCGCAGAAATACGAACAGATGCCGGTTGAGCAGAAACTGCAAAACCCGGCATGGCATATTCACTCCGGCGATATCCCGAAGATCGACATGCCGGTCCCGTTTGCCATGTTGCTTAACCTGGTATCCGCGTCCAATGCCGACAGCAAGGATGTGCTTTGGGCCTTCATTTCCCGTTATTCGCCAGGCGTAACAGCTGAGACACATCCGGAGCTTGACGCACTGGTCGGCTACGCAATCCGTTACTTCGACGATTTTGTGAAACCCGCGAAGTCCTTCAAGACACCAGATGAAACTGAGCGTCAGGCACTTGAGCAACTGGATGCGCAACTTGCAGCTCTACCGGCTGATGCCGACGGCGCAACGATCCAGGACGCGGTTCTGGATGTGGCAAGGGCGATCGAGCGCTACC
>CALDSI010000096.1 GCA_937911395.1 uncultured Labrenzia sp. | reverse complement strand
AAGGCTGTTTCCGTCAGGTTTGTGTTTGGGCTCAAGACCTAGAACGTCCAAAAGGGTGGGAAAGATGTCTGCGGCCGAAGTAAAGGCAGAAACCCTGTTGTCCTTGGCCATGCCAGGGCCCCGGATGATCAGGGGGATGTGATAACTCTCTTTGTAAAACCCGCCTTTGCCGAGCATCCAATGATCGCCCATCATTTCCGCATGATCGGAGGTGAAAATGATCAGTGTATCGTCCGCCACCTGATCGAGGGCGGTGAAAATGCGACCAAGCTGGGCATCAACCTCGGTGATCATGCCATAGTAGAGCGCACGAAGGCGCTTTAGATCGTGTCGGGTCAGGTCGCGCACGTGGCCATTGGCGCCTGGAGTGTGACTGGAAAGATGCTGGTACTCTTGCAAGGCGGAAACAAGGGGATGGAACGCTGCTTCTTGCCATGCGCTGTCGGCGCCCTTGAACTCAGGTCCGTCATCCGGATCGTACATCGTATTATACGGCTCGGGCACAGTGATCGGTGGATGCGGACGCAGAAATGAAATATGCGCCATCCAGGGCTTTCCTCGGTCCTGTTCACCGAGCCAATTGAAAAAACTGTCGGTTAGGAAGGCTGTTTGCGTTTCGTCCTTGGAGTAACGCGGGGCCTTGCGGGAGATAAGTTCGCCATCCTCCGGCTCAACGTGGTGCAGGTTGTCAAACGATGCCGCATCATGACCGCGGGTGGCCAGCCAGGAGCGCCAGGGTTTGTCGTCTTCGGGCAGCGGTTGACGAACAGAAAATCCAGGCAGAATCCCCTCATAAGTGGAGAGGGCCGGATCGTTCGGATCATGCACCCGTGGGTCCGGTGACGTGTCCGTATAACCGAACAAGGTCGGGACATAACCGGCCCTTCGTGCCGCGCGGGCAATATTGTCGAACCGGTTGTCCAGCGGAGCCCCGTTCCAGATCACCCTATGATTCATCTGATAGAGGCCGGTGTAGAGCGAGGCCCTGGCCGGAGAGCAGGGCGCAGTCGTCGCATAATGCTGCTCAAAAACGGTAGCCGTCTCTGCAAAGGCATCAAGGTTGGGGGTCTTGACCACCGGATGACCGATAGCGCCGAGGCAATCACCCCGCCACTGATCGGCCGTTATCAGAAGGATGTTCGGACGCGATGTCATGCAGCTTCCATCTGATCCATCAGCTTGGGCAGATCGGCAACGGTATCGATCACGTAGTCGGCACCAGCGTCCGTAAGTTTGGCGGTTGCTTCCTGCCGGATCTCTTCGACCTCAGCCTCCGGCAGGGCCGCCAGTTCTTCCGGGGTTTTCCCGGCAAAGTTACCGGAAAGAGCGAGGCCAACGGTGATACAACCGGCTGCCACGCCCTCTGCGATGCCGGGCTCCGTATCATCTACCTTGATGACGGCGCTGGGCGGGTAGGCGACAAGATCAACAAAGCACTGATACATGCCGAGCGGACCCGGACGGCCCTCAGGCAGGTCATCAGAACACACCAGATTATCTGGCGCATAGCCCTGTTCGGCGGCTCTTGGAAGAACCCGCTCCATAATGGAGCGGGTGTATCCGGTGGTGGAACCGATTTTTACGTTGTTCGATCGCAGGTAAGCGATCGTATCAAGAGCGCCTGGAACGAGGTCGGCATAATCCGTGACCACTTCCTCATTCATCGGTACAAAGATTTCATAGACCTTGTCGACATCGGCATCAGTTGGGGCGCTGCCGTATTTTGCCTGCCACTGTGCGGCAATGTCCGGATCGTTCATCATGGACCGGATATGGTCCCATTTCGGCATGCCCATTGGGCCACGGGCCTGATCAATGCTCGCAGTAATGCCGAATTTTTTGAGTGCTTTCACAAACACACCCATCGGTGCGAAGGATCCGAAATCGATCATGGTTCCGGCCCAGTCGAAAACGACAGCTTTGAATTTGCTCATTTGTTCTCTTTCTCGTGTTTGCTCAAGCGGCGAGTTTTGCGCGCTCTGCGAGCGCTGCTGAAGGTGGGGCGGCGCTTTCAACGCCCATTTCTTTCAAAACGTCTGAAGCGGCTGCAGTGACGCGGCGCATGACATGTTCGTCCATCTGACCGATACAGCCGACCCGGAAGCTGTCAACGACAGTCAGTTTGCCCGGATAGAGGATAAAACCACGTGTTTTCATGAGCTCGTAGAACCGGGGGAAGCTGAAGGCGGGGTCTGCTGGACAGAAGAAAGTAACGATAATCGGCGACAACCATTCGGCGTCCAGAAGGGTTTCGAAGCCGAGCTCCCGCATTCCTGAAATCATGACGTCTCTATTTGTCCGGTAGCGCGCACCTCGCGCAGCAACGCCGCCCTCGGCTTTATGCGCCCGCAAGGCGTTCAGGAACGCCGCGACGACATGAGTAGGCGGTGTGAATCGCCACTGACCGGTTTTCTCCATATGTGCCCATTGGGCATGCACATCGAGGCTGACGGAATGGCTGTTGCCTTCTGCGGCTTCGAGCTCGGCCCTTTGTGCGATAACAAAACCGAACCCTGGCACGCTTTCTATACATTTGTTTGCAGATGATACCAACGCTGCAAACCGGAGCTTTGACGGCTCGACGGGAATGGCGCCGAAAGCTGACATGGAATCGATCAAAAGGGTTCTGCCCGCGGCGGCAACGGCGTCTGAAATTTCCTGCAAAGGGTTGAGGATGCCAGAGCTTGTCTCACAATGGACGATCAGGACGTGGCTGATCTCCGGATCCTCCTTCAGAAGGGCGGCGACTTCCGGTCCACGCGGCGGAAGATAGTCGCCCTTGTCCAGCACTTCAGCTGGGCGGCCAAGATAAGCCATCGTTTCAACTGCGCGTTTGCCGTAGGCGCCATTGGACAGGATAAGGGTCTTTTTGGTCTTCGGCGTGAAACTGCCCAACATGGCTTCGACCGCAAAGGTGCCGCTGCCCTGGATCGGGACGCAGTCATAGGCATCACTGCCGTCGCCCAACAAAGAAATGAGGCTTTTCCGGAGTTCGGCGGTCATCGCCTTGAAATCGCCGTCCCAACTGCCCCAATCCCGCAACATGGCTTCTTTTACATCTATCGATGTGGTGAGCGGCCCCGGGGTCAAAAGATAGGGCTCGCCGTATTTCGGTTTTGGCAAGGCCGTCGGGTGGTGGGTCATGAATGGTCCCTTTGGGGCATGAAATGAACTGCGAACTAAGCCCAAGACGCCTGCTGTCATCGTGCGATAACCGAGACTGCATCAAAGGCCATTGCGCCTTTAACACTCTCTTCGCGTAACGGTTTAATGAAATAGTCTTGTCTATAATTATTAGTTATAGACTTGATGCTGGCGCTGTTGGCAAACGGGTCAAATTGCAGTGTTCAAGCTGGCCCGGAACGCCTCTATTGCAGCAACGCCTGCCATGTCTTTTTGCCAGACAACATAATGGTTCGCGATGAGGGAAGGGCTGTCGATCGGGATTGCGACACAGCCGTCCCGGTCTGTGATTTCTGCTTCCATGGCAATGCCGACACCGATGCCGGACCGGATCAGGGTGGCGATCGACCCCCAGGACCCGAGTGCAAGAATCGTTTTGGGTTTGATCCCGGCAACAATGGCAGCTGCCTCGAACATCTTGCGGGTTCCGGATGAACTCTCCCGCTGCAGCAACGAAAGGGTTTCCAGGTCTTTCCAGCTGACAGTGCCTTTGGATGCCAGCGGATGGTCGGCGCGTGCGGCAATGACGATGCGCGACTTGACCAGAAGTTCGCCCTCAAGACCTGCCGGGATTTCCCGGCCGGTCACAAAGCCGATGTCGGTGTCCCCGTTGTCAAACAGGTCGAGAATATCGCTGGTGGCCAAAGCGCGGGCTTCGATGGATATTTCCGGATGACGCGCCATGAAGGCCGAGATTCTCGGGATCGCCAGCTGATAAGTCGAATAACCGATCCTGAGCTCACCAGCACCCAGCTGCTTTTGATGAAGCAGTTCCGATTCCAGATCGCTGGTGAGAGCGAGGATTGCCCGTATCTTCGGCAAGAGCGCCTCAAGCGCAGGTGTTGCGGACACTGAGTAACCGGATTTGGCGATCAGTCGGGTCTTGAAGCGGTTTTCCAATCCATGCACATGGTTGGAAATCGAGGGCTGAGAAACCCCGATCTCCTTTGCGGCCGCAGAAAAACTGCCCCGGCGTACAACAGCTTCCAGAGCGCGCAACTGACTGAGGCTGAGCGGATTTTTAATGCGGTTTGGGGCGTCCATCTCTGCTTCTTTACCCAGCTGGAATCGGTCCCATGTCTTTCGGCACTTGATATCCGCGCTGGACGGCCGGACGTGCAGCTATGCGCTGATACCAGGCCTGGACATTTGGAAAATCGGAGAGAGAGCCGCCCTGCCATTCATAGCGCGATGCCCAAGGCCAGCAGGCCATATCGGCAATCGAATAATCGCCTGCGATAAAATCGCGCGCCTGAAGCTGCTTGTCGAGCACGCCGTAGAGCCGGCGCGCTTCTGTGGAATAGCGCTCCTTGGCATAGTCAGACTTGTCCGGATTGAAATGCACAAAATGATGCGCCTGGCCAAGCATCGGCCCAAACCCACCCATTTGCCACATCAGCCATTCCAGCGTCCGGGTCCGTTCTTCTCCCGACGGGGCGAGAAACTTGCCGTATTTCTCGGCGAGGTAAATCATGATTGCCCCGGATTCCATAAGCTTCAGACCAGTCTCGCGATCCACAATTGCCGGGATTTTGTTGTTTGGGCTGATCTCCAGAAACTCCGGTGCCATCTGATCACCCTTGGTGATGTCGATTGCATGGGACGTGTAATCAATGCCGAGCTCTTCCAAAAGGATCGACACCTTGCGGCCGTTCGGGGTGGTCCAAGTGTAAAGGTCAATCATGGGTCGGCTCCGGATGTTTGGATCGCATGTGTTGGGTACAGCAAGAAAGCAGGATCGCGGTGATTTCAACCCTGATGATCAAAATGGCGTGTGTGTCACCGGTTTGTTTGTCAGATTGCGTTGCTGTTAAGGGGCTGTTTACCATAATGATGTTGGCATTTATTCCTGCAACAGGTTCGGTATTTTAACGTTGGATCCACCGACCAGTCTTTCAAAAGCATCCAGATCTGACGTGATTTTGGGTGATTTCAGAAAACTGGAAATGTGCCGGTGAAAGGATGTGAGAGCATGGCGCTGAAGTTTACCCGCCGGAGTTTTGTCATCGGCCTTCCGCTGGTTCTGGCAGCTTGCCAGAGCAAGAAAAGCGCAACCGTTGAGGCTGGTCTGACGCCTTTGTCTGATGGGACGCCAAATTACGCGCTGGCTTACGCTCCTGTTCGCGATGGTGGTTTCAATCTGCCGCCGATCGATTATCAGACCTTTGATCCGAAATATTTGCGCCAAACGGTTTATTATCCGACCTCACATCCGGTTGGAACAATCGTGGTCGATCCGAACAACAAGTTCCTCTATCTCGTCCAGCCCGGCGGGCGGGCGATCCGGTATGGCATCGGGGTTGGCAGGGCTGGCTTTGCCTGGAACGGCGAGGCGGTGATCCGTTTCAAGCGGGAGTGGCCGAAGTGGTTTCCGCCCGATGAAATGATCGAACGTGATCCGGATCTGGAACGGTACCGGGACGGCCAGGAGGGCGGGCCAAGCAATCCGATCGGCGCGCGCGGCCTTTACCTGTGGCAAGGCAACAAGGACACCCTCTACCGCATCCACAGCACCAATCAGCCGCGCAGCATCGGCACCAATGCCTCCAGCGGCTGCATCCGCATGTGGCATCAGGACATCATTGATCTCTATGATCGTGTCGAGCTGGGCACCAAGGTTATTGTCCTGGGGTAGGGCTTTGAAAAAAGCCTCCATTGTCCTTTGACCGTAACCCTGACCCTGACCCTGACCTTGGGGCTGTGTCCTCATTCCTCAGCTTTGGGTGGTAGATGATATGCTGTCACCAACATCAAGAGGTTCGTAGGTTTTTGCAGGTGATCCGTTTGCGGCCTTTGGGGGCTCTGCGAGGACTTGGTCAATCATGTCCAGAACATCGTCCCTGTGATTGGCGACGAGATAGAGATCATTATCGAGGCGGGCAGGGCCGCCTGCTTGCCAGTGTATCGAGTTTGCGTAAAGTTTTGTGAACCCGCAGGCTCGAAAGAAGCCGTCCTTGAACGCCTTTCTTTCCATCCAGCCGTAATAGAAATCAGCGTCCCAATCTGCGAGTGCCTCAAGCTGTGCCACGCGGTTCAGCAAACCGCCAAGGTCGTAACCGCGCCAATCCGAGCGCACTTCGGTTCCTCCGAGATAAACAGTTTCACCTGTAATTTTTTGCGCAAATCTTGGTTGCTTGGCGGCGAGCTCTACTTGGGCACCCGTCTCCGTCGGATAGCAGCGGTGAAAGTGCTTGCGCCAGAAATCAACGAGGCTTTCGGGTGATCGCAGTGAATCAAGGCGTGCACAGACCCTGCCGGCAAGAAGGCCTTCAGTATCAAACACTCCAAGCCAGAATGATCGGCCGGAGGTGTGGCTATGCATCTTTGTCGAGAACTGGGCTTCAAGTGGTTTGATGCCGCTTTTTAGGGCTAGTGTATCAATAAGGTCAAAGTCATAACCCCGTTGAAGGGTCAAACCATAGTCAGTGAAAGTATTGTCTAGAGTACCCCAGGCACGTTTGAAGATAATTGGATCCAATTCAGATCTGAGGTTGGTCATGATCGATCACCGTGTTGTCAAAAATCCCGTTTTGTTTGCAAAGTAGCTTAATGCAATCAACTTGATTGACCAGTGATTGGTGAAGGATTGCGACCAGCTTGAGCAATAAAACTGTTTCCCCGAGAGGTTCGTCTGCCTAATCTGGCTTTGGCTGGGAATGGGTGCGTTCATGTTGGCACACACGGCCAACCGGCAAGCCACAAAGGCGGCGGCGTTCGAATTTGATCCGGTCTCTGTCGCCATTCTGAAATTCATTCAGGAAGAGCACCGAACCAATGCGTTGGAGGGACCGTTACGGAATTGCTCGGGCATCTCAATCGGATTGTCTCCGAAGACCTTCGCCGCTCCCGCTATTGGCCGGCAAAACCGAATGCGCTTGGGAACGCAGTGGACCGGGCTGCAGCATTGCTGAGGCATCGGGGATACAGGTAAAGAAGCGGTCAACTGGTACTGGGCGGCTGATTTTTGTTTGGTATGAAACCCTACAACCAACCGTTTTCGTGAGTTGTAGAGCTGTGCTCAGCAATTTTATTTCCGGATGAATACAGCTCGTTTGTGGTCACTCTTTTCGTTGAAGATAAACGTGGCGTCTTCGAAAGCTAAACAAATCCTTCAATTTGTTTAGCTTTCCTTTTTCTACGAGCAGCTCATGAAGACAATTATCAAGGGATTCAATCGCCCGTATGTCCGTCTGCTTCGCAATCAGTCGCCTTCACACAAAATCAGTTTTGTTTCTGTGCAGTTCTCAAAACTGGGCTCAAAGGCACTACTTGCGAATGCGCATCAAAAATCCCAGTCCTCGTCTTCGGTCGCGACCGCCTTGCCGATGACGTAGGACGAGCCGGAGCCGGAGAAGAAGTCATGATTCTCGTCGGCGTGCGGAGAAAGCGCCGCCATGATGGCCGGATTGACCTGACAGACACTGTCCGGGAACAGGGCCTCATAACCGAGGTTCATCAGCGCCTTGTTGGCGTTGTAATGCAAGAAGTGTTTTACATCCTCGGTGAGGCCAACACCGTCATAGAGGCTTTCGGTATATTTGCCCTCGATCTCGTAAAGATCGAACATCAGCGCAAAGGCAAAGTCCTTGATCTCCTGGCGCTCGGCTTCCGTCAGCACCTCCAGCATGCGCTGGAACTTGTAGCCGATGTAGTAGCCGTGCACTGCCTCGTCGCGAATGATCAAGCGGATCAGATCGGCCGTGTTGGTCAGCTTTGCCCGGCTGGACCAGTGCATGGGCAGATAAAAGCCCGAATAGAACAGGAAGCTTTCCAGGAAGACGCTGGCGACTTTCTTTTTGAGCGGCGATGAGGCCGCGTCATATTCGTTCAAAATCAGCTGCGACTTTGCCTGAAGAAACTCGTTGTCTTCCGACCAACGGAAAGCATCATCCACTTCAGCCGTTTGACACAAGGTAGAAAAGACCGATGAATAACTGCGCGCATGGACCGCTTCCATGAACGCGATGTTGGTCAGAACCGCCTCTTCATGCGGGGTGAGAGCGTCGGGCATCAGGGCAGGGGCGCCGACCGTATTCTGTATCGTGTCCAGCAGCGTCAGACCGGTGAAGACCCTTATGGTCAGTTGCCGTTCATCCGCATGCAAGGTTGCCCAGCTTTGAATGTCGTTCGACAGCGGAACCTTTTCCGGAAGCCAGAAGTTCACCGTCAGGCGGTTCCAGATTTCCAGATCCTTGTCGTCCTGAAGGCGGTTCCAGTTGACCTCTTTTGGAACGGCGCGTGTCAGGCCGGAGACGGGTGTGTGAATGGTCATGAGTGTCTCCTTTAGAGCGAGCAGGACACGCAGCCTTGCACTTCGGTCCCTTCAAGGGCCATTTGGCGCAAGCGGATGTAATAGATGGTCTTGATGCCCTTCTTCCAAGCGTAGATCTGGGCGCGGTTGACATCTCTTGTGGTCGCGTCATCGCGGAAGAACAGCGTCAGTGACAGTCCCTGATCGACATGTTCTGTCGCCGCCGCATAAGTGTCGATTATCTTTTCCGCTCCGATTTCATAGGCATCCTGGTAATAGTCCAGATTGTCGTTCGTCATGAACGGGGCCGGATAGTAGACGCGGCCGATCTTGCCCTCCTTGCGGATCTCGATTTTTGAAACGATCGGGTGGATCGAAGAGGTTGCATGGTTGATGTAGCTGATTGAACCGGTCGGCGGCACGGCTTGAAGATTGCGATTGTAGAGCCCATCGGCCATAACGGCCTCCTTCAGATCCTGCCAATCCGCCTGTGTTGGCAAAGTGATGCCAAAGGTCTCGAACAGATCCCGGATCCGGTCCGATTTTGGCTCCCAGACCTTGTCCAGATATTTGTCGAAGAAGGTGCCGTCCGCATAGCGGCTTTTTTCAAAACCCTTGAAGCTCTGCCCGCGTTCCCGAGCGATTTTGTTGGAGGCGCGCAGGCAGTAATAGGCGACCGCGTAGAAGTAAAGGCTGGTGAACTCGACGCCTTCCGTTGAGCCATAATAAATCCGTTCGCGGGCCAGAAACCCATGAAGGTTCATCTGCCCGAGCCCAATAGCATGGCTTTCGTCATTGCCCCGGCGGACAGACGGCACACTGTCGATGGCACTCATCACAGAGACGGCAGTCAGGGCCCGAACGGCGGTTTCGACCGTTGCACCCAAGTCCCCACCATCCATGGCCCGTGCAATGTTCAGCGAGCCGAGATTACAGGAAATGTCGGTGCCGAGGTGCTCATAGGACAAGTCATCATTGAACTTCGACGCCTCGTTGACCTGCAGGATCTCCGAACACAGGTTCGACATATTGATCCGCCCGTCCACCGGGTTCGCCCGGTTCGCGGTATCCTCGAACAGGATGTAAGGGTATCCACTCTCAAACTGGATTTCTGCTATGGTTTGGAAGAAGGCTCTTGCCCGGATCTTCTTCTTGCGGATGCGCGGATCGTCGACCATCTCACGGTATTTTTCCGTGATCGAGATTTGGGACATCGGCACGCCGTAGACCCGCTCCACATCATGGGGTGAGAAGAGGTACATCTCCTCATCCTGTTTGGCGAGTTCGAAGGTAATGTCCGGGATCACCACGCCGAGCGAAAGGGTCTTGATCCGTATCTTCTCGTCCGCGTTTTCCCGCTTTGTATCGAGGAAGCTTAAGATGTCCGGGTGATGCCCGTTGAGATAAACCGCGCCGGCACCTTGCCGGGCCCCCAGCTGGTTGGCATAGGAAAAGCTGTCTTCCAAAAGCTTCATCACCGGGATGACACCGGAGGACTGGTTTTCAATACCCTTGATCGGAGCACCCGCCTCGCGAATGTTGGTCAAAAGCAGCGCCACACCGCCGCCGCGTTTGGAGAGTTGTAGGGCGGAGTTGATGCCCCTTCCAATGGATTCCATGTTGTCTTCAAGCCGCAGCAGGAAGCAGGAGATCAGCTCACCGCGTTGTTTCTTTCCAGCGTTCAGAAAGGTCGGCGTTGCGGGTTGGAAACAGCCGGAAATGACCTCGTCCATCAGACGCATCGCAAGGTCTTCATCGCCGGCGGCAAGGGTCAGTGCCACCATCACGACACGGTCCTCAAACCGCTCCAGGTAGCGTTTCCCATCGAAGGTTTTCAGCGTGTAGCTGGTGTAGTATTTGAACGCGCCAAGGAATGTTGGGAAACGAAACTTTCGGGCATATGCCGCCTCGAAAATCGATTTCACAAAGGCGGAGTCATATTGCTCCAGAACCTCCGGCTCATAGTAGCCCTCGCGAACGAGATACCCGAGCTTTTCTTCCAGCGAATGAAAGAAAACGGTATTCTGGTTGACATGCTGAAGGAAGTACTGGCGAGCAGCACGGCGATCGACATCAAGCTGGATTTTTCCGTCCGCATCATAAAGGTTCAACATTGCGTTGAGGGCGTGATAATCGAGTGTTTCCGCCTGTGCTGCCGGGCGGTCTAGGACTGACGTTTCCAAAATTCTGTTATCCCGTGTTGGACCCTTTGAAGGTCACTGTCAGTTCCGGAGAGCTCAAATTTGTAGAGCAGCGGAACGCCGCACTTTTTCGCGACAATGTCTCCGGCGAGGGCGAAATGTTCTCCGAAGTTGCGGTTGCCCGAGGCAATCACGCCCTTCAGGAGCGCACGCGTAGGCGCATCATTCAAAAACCGGATCACCTGTTTTGGGACCGCTCCTCGGCCACTGCCGTCCGCAAAGGTCGGCAGGACCAGAATAAAGGGCGATTGCACAGACGGGAGCCGTTCCGACTTGTTGCGCGGAATACGGAGCGCCGGATGTCCAAGTCTCTCAATGAACCGGTGTGTGTTTTCTGATGCGCTCGAAAAGTAGACGAGCCCGCCCAACGGTCAGCTGAGCGCTGCGATCTTGTCCGGGCGGAAGCCCGCCCAATGATCTCCACTCACTTCAACCACCGGAACCTGCTGATAGCCAAGCGCTTGAACGTGGTCAAAAGCTTCGTCGTCTTTGCTGAGATCAACCACGATGAAGTCGACGCCCTTTTGCTCAAGTGCGCGGTAGGTCGCATTGCACTGAACGCAGGAGGGTTTGCTGTAAACGGTAACGGTCATGTCTTCTCTTGCACCCCGAAGAACGGTTTTGTTGATGAACGGAAGATAAGCGCAAGAGGCTGTGCGAATGACGCAGTTTAGCCCCGCCCCACAGACCCTCCGTCCGTTGACGTTTTGTCGCTCAAGGCAGGTCTCCTGGCTCACGGTTCAGCGCTGTTGTGATCCACCTTCCCGGGGGCTCCCAGTGGCTTTTCGGATCGCAGCTCGCCGTTCACAGTTGCGGGGGCAGCACCAGATTTGTTTGACGCCAAACGCACCGGTTTCCCTCTTAGCCGGCGATCCGAAAGAATCGCCAGACCCTGAACACTAGATAGGGTATGCGAAAGGAGCGTGTCGTCAACATGAAGTATGCGGCAGCCGCCGAATTCAGTGGGGACAACTGCGGTCTCACAAGGATTTCTGCGGTGTTACGATCAGATAAAAACTTAAAAACGCCGAACAACGGATAGCGGCGCTTTTTGGGAGTGGAATAGAACTCTTGAACACAGCAAACAAGTATCAACACGGAGCATTTGTTTGATCGGGGTGCTTAAGCCGCACGTGCCTTTTGAGCGGCCTCAGCAACATCGAGTTTTGTCACTTCTGCCATCATGGAATGGACCCGGATGGTGATAATGGGTTTGCTTGGCTCAAGAATGCCAATCACTGTTTCAATATCAGGGCAGCCTTCATCACGGCAGGCCAGTTCGGCGACCGTCAAGGACGTGTCCTCGTGCAATTCCAGCAGCTCACGGACCCATCCTTTTATTTCGGCGGATTTGGCCTTGAACCGGCCAAACTTAGGCGCCAGCGGGTTGTGGAACGCGCTCATTCAGCAGCAATCCCTTCTTGAACAAAACACTCCCGAAAACCTTGTTCAATCTCCTCCTTCGGGAGGCCGCGCCCTATGAAAACAAGCCGTGTTGTGCGCTGTTCATCGGGTTTCCAGGGGCGCTGATGAGTGCCTTCCAACAACATATGCACGCCTTGGACCACAAAGCGGTCGTCATCGTTTTCAAATGCAATGATCCCTTTCATCCGCAACATGTCCGGACCGTGATTTTGGGAGACGGTCTGTATCCACTGTAAAAACCGTTGCGGATCCAGTGGAGCGTCGCTCAATAAGGAAAAACTCGTGACGTGGTCATCATGATGGTGATGGTGGAAGTGTTTCAGAAATTCAGGTTCGATCTCAAGCACCCGATCAAGATCGAAAGCATTGCGCCCTAGAATTTCTTCCAGGGCAATTTTGCACCGTTCACTGGCATGGATTTGGGCGGTCGGATTAATCCTGCGGATTCGCTGCTCTACTTCCGCCAATTCATCTTCACTTACCAGGTCGGTCTTGTTGAGCAAGATGATATCGGCGAGGGCCAACTGCTCTTGCGCTTCATGAGCCTGATCAATCTCGTTCAGCACATGCTTGGCATCTGCAACCGTGACAATAGCATCCAGCTTGGTCTTGGATTGTACATCTTCGTCAACGAAGAACGTCTGGGCTACAGGCCCCGGATCTGCCAATCCGGTTGTTTCGATAAGTATCGCATCGAACTGGTCTCGCCGCTTCATCAAATCATCGATGATCCGGATGAGATCACTGCGCACAGTGCAGCAGATGCATCCATTGTTCATTTGAAAGACTTCTTCGTCAGCGTCGACGACAAGATCGTTATCGATGCCCACTTCACCAAATTCGTTGACGATCACCGCATATTTCTTGCCATGATTTTCAGAGAGGATCCGATTGAGCAACGTTGTTTTCCCTGCACCGAGATACCCGGTGAGGACGGTGACAGGGATTCTATCAAGAGCAGTCATTGCGACCTCCGCGAAATGCTTGTGAAACTTGAGAAATTTGGAAGAAACGGAACCCTTAAGGCACGGCCTATGCCCTTAATGAACCCCGTAAACGAAAACGGAGCGGCATGGATCACGGCCTCAAACAACTCGCGAACCGGTTCGGGATCGACACCCTCCGTTATGAAGACCAGCCGTGTCCGATGATCTTCATCCGGCCATGCCGGTAAGCGGACGGGCTTGGAAACGGTGTGCTGCACAGCGTGAATGATGAGCGGCTCCGCTGGCGCGTCTTCTGTTGCCAGTATGCCTTTCACACGAAGCAGCCGCTGTCCTGAGGATCTTTGCAATAGAGACAGAAATTGATCAAACCTCTGCGAAGGCACAGGCTGGTCGCAAGTGATTGTAAACGTTCTGATCCCAGCGCTGTGTCTTAGGGTATTGTCTTTTTCTCCTCCCTGCGAGGCATGGGTTGCCTCACAGGCCAGGGCAGCTTCCAGCGCTAGCCATCCGGCGACATCTTCTCCGCGATCGACCACAGCATAGGCTCTTGGAGAAAACAGATCTGACGGTTTAGAGTTCTGGCGGTCAAGAATAGCGGCACTTGCATTGAGTTCCCGCAGTTCAGCCCATATCGCAGCCAAATTAGGCGCATCGGCTTTGGCTTCAGCCAGATCGGTCTTGGTGAGTACGATTTGATCCGCAAAGGCGATCTGTTTTATGGCCTCGAAGTGGTTTTCGACAGAAACAGCACCCGCGAGCGTATCGAACAGTGTCACCACGCCGGCGAGGTAAAACTCGATTTGTTTGCAGCTGTTTTCAATTTGCCGATCAGCCGTTTTTGCTACGGTCAGCGCGTTGACCAAAGGGGCAGGATCGCCAAGACCACTCATCTCGACTATGACGCGCGAAAAACTTCCTGTCTGGCCGTCCAATGCTGCGTTGCGCAGGTCTTCAAGCGTTTGGGCGAGGTCGGTCGTGTCTGAACAGCACAAGCATCCGGTTGAGACCTTGCTAATTGTCGTTTCACCCTTGCGAACAAGCAGGTGATCAACAGGCACATCCCCAAACTCGTTGATGATGATAGCCGTGTCTTTGCCTTCACTCTCAGTCAAATAGGCATTGAGCAGAGTCGACTTTCCCGAGCCGAGGAAACCGCTTAGCAAAAAAACCGGAATGCGATCAGGAAGGTTCATTTTTGTTCACTCATTTGGTCTTTAAGCTTCTGCGGCTGAGTTACATACATCGGGAAGAATGGTGACCAGTAATGAGCCAATCAGAACAAGACTTTTCAAAGACAAACAGGAACCGGGCAGCGACTGTCTCTGCGACTGTTTCTCTTTGAAAGCAGAACGTGTAGATCCCGCCAATTGCGATGGTCCCGTTGTGTGCATTCACTCGCAGCTTCTCTTGGTCCACAACGCATGTGGGTGCGCTGTCAGCGAGAAAAAACTCAAAATAACGACGTCTGCCGTCTTCGGAAAAAACGATGTCGTCTGAGAGTGTCGGTACGAGGATCGCGTCATCAGCATAAAGCTTCAAGACATCTTCAATACGCCCAGTCGCAACTGCTTTCGTCCATTTTGTCAGCGTCGCGTAGGCTCCCAAGACGCTTGGATCATCCAAGTCCGCAGACATCTCCGTTGGATTAGGTATCAAGTTTTACCTCTTACGTGGCCAGAAGCACAGCCTGGGTCCTGAGCCTAGAATGTTCTAAACACTGAACTGTGAGAGTAATTGAGCGTGCAAGCGCGGCGAAATTTGATGAAGCCCATTTCCTTCAAGAATTGTTATGTTATATCATATCATGTCGAAAATGTGGAAATTGGTTTCGGTTGTCCCGAACAATTTTTCTGCCCCCAGAAATCGGGATTGGGTGATTGCGTCAGAGTTTTAGCCAAGGCACGCAAGCGTTCTGCGCATGAGCAGTTTCACGTCACGCAATGCCCTTCCCATCAGCTACAAAATCAAGACTGAGGTTTCAACAAATATGACTTACGCAGCAACAGTTG
>CALDSI010000095.1 GCA_937911395.1 uncultured Labrenzia sp. | reverse complement strand
CCCAGCAGGGTTCCATCCTCGTGTTCCTCGGGCTGATCTTCTTTTACGCCTGGCGCATGAACCAGCTCGATCGCGAGCATGGTGTGGACGAAGAATAAGGGCGGCCTGAGATATGGATCAGTTTACGATAAATCTGCTGTTTGTGGGTGGCTCTTTCGCCCTCTACATCGGCATCGCGATCTGGGCCCGCGCAGGGTCTACATCTGAATTTTACGCCGCTGGCCGCGGTGTTCACCCGGTCACCAACGGAATGGCGACCGCAGCGGACTGGATGTCAGCTGCTTCGTTCATTTCCATGGCTGGCCTCATCGCCTTCACCGGCTACGACAACTCCTCGTTCCTGATGGGTTGGACCGGCGGTTACGTGCTGCTGGCGTTGCTGCTTGCGCCTTACCTTCGCAAGTTCGGCAAGTTCACGGTGTCCGAATTCATCGGGGATCGGTTCTACAGCCAGACGGCCCGTATCGTTGCCGTTGTCTGCCTGATCGTTGCCTCGACAACCTACGTTATCGGTCAGATGACCGGCGTTGGGGTTGCCTTTGGCCGCTTCTTGGAAGTTGACAACACAACCGGTCTTCTGATCGGCGCGTGTGTCGTTTTCGCTTACGCGGTTTTCGGGGGCATGAAGGGCGTGACCTACACGCAGGTCGCTCAGTATTGCGTTCTGATCACGGCTTACACCATACCGGCGATCTTCATTTCGCTGCAGCTGACCGGCAACCCGATCCCGGGCCTGGGTCTCTTCGGCAATGATGTTGCCAGCGGTGTGCCGCTGCTTGCCAAGCTGGACCAGGTGGTTACGGAACTCGGCTTTGCGTCCTACACGGCTCACCATGCCAACACGCTGAACATGGTTCTCTTCACCCTGTCCCTGATGATCGGTACTGCGGGCCTCCCGCATGTGATCATGCGCTTCTTCACGGTTCCAAAGGTTTCCGATGCGCGCTGGTCTGCCGGCTGGACACTTGTGTTCATTGCGCTTCTTTATCTGACGGCTCCGGCTGTTGGCGCGATGGCACGTCTCAACATCACCGAAATGATGTGGCCGAATGGCGGTATCAACGGCGGCGCTGTTGCTGTGGAGCAGATCGAAAACGACTCGAAGTACGACTGGATGTCGACGTGGCAGAAAACCGGTCTTCTGGACTGGGAAGACAAGAACGGCGACGGCAAGATCCAGTACTACAACGACAAGAATGCTGATCTGCAAGCAGTTGCTGCGGAAAAGGGCTGGGAAGGCAACGAGCTGACCAAGTTCAACCGCGACATCCTTGTTCTGGCAAATCCGGAGATCGCCAACCTTCCGAGTTGGGTGATTGGTCTGGTGGCCGCGGGTGGTCTGGCAGCAGCGCTCTCGACGGCGGCCGGATTGTTGCTCGCGATCTCGTCAGCGGTCTCGCATGACTTGATCAAAGGGGCCTACAATCCAAATATCTCGGAGAAGGGCGAACTGTTATCGGCACGAATAGCCATGGCGGTCGCGATTGTTGTGGCAACTTATTTGGGCTTGAATCCACCCGGGTTCGCAGCGCAAACGGTGGCCTTGGCCTTCGGACTTGCGGCGGCCTCGATCTTCCCGGCGCTGATGATGGGCATCTTCACCAATGTGAACAGCCGCGGCGCGGTTGCCGGGATGATCGCAGGTATCTCCGTCACGCTGATCTACATCTTCCTGCACAAGGGCTGGCTGTTCATTCCGGGCACCAACTCCTTCACAGATGCTGATCCGCTGCTCGGTCCGATCAAGTCCACGTCTTTCGGTACAATTGGTGCCATGGTGAACTTCGCCGTTGCCTACTTTGTCTCCAAGGCCTCGGACCCGATCCCGACGGAAATCGAAGAGCTCGTTCAGAGCGTTCGGATCCCGCGCGGAGCCGCTGCAGCTCAGGATCACTAACCCTGTCCGGGCCGCTGCTTGCGGCGGCCCGTTCAGTTCCGATCTTGTCCTGCCCGGTTCCTACTGGGCAGGACTTTTTATTACCGGTTCAAAAGGCTGTGCCATGTCGCTGACATCCGATCAGATCCTGCAGTTCCTAAGATCGGTGCATCCTTATGATGCCCTGCCTGCCGATGTGCAAAGTGCCATCGTGGGGCAAGTCGATGTTCGGGATCTAGAGCCGGGCACTTCCGTCTACGAATTCGGAAGCAGCATTCCGGGCCTCTTTATAATCTACGACGGTGCGATCGAAGTACGGGACGAGCAGGGTGCTGTTCTCAGTTACCTTGGATCGCGAAACTCCTTCGGCGAGCGCGGGCTCTTGAAAGACGGACTTGCGGTGACAACCGCGACCGCAGACACTGCAGCGACCTTGTTGGTCGTTCCTTCCAAGCTGTTCAAAGATCTCATTCGGGACCACCAACCCTTCGCCCGCTTTTTCGACAGGAGCCGGAAACCGCAAGCGCGGGAAAGAGACCTGGCAACCACGCAGGTATCGACCTTTATGGCGGGCAAGCCAATCACATGCGCGGCGGATGACACCGTTCAATTGGCCGCAACACGAATGCGCGAGAACCATGTCTCCTCGCTTTGTGTGGTGAATTCGGATTGCGCCGTGATCGGCGTCGTGAGCATACGGGACGTGGCGGGAGGGAGCCTTG
>CALDSI010000094.1 GCA_937911395.1 uncultured Labrenzia sp. | reverse complement strand
GCCATGATCCTGGCCGCCGGCCTTGGCAAGCGGATGCGCCCGCTGACCGCAACCACACCCAAGCCGCTGATCGAGGTAAACGGTCAAGCTCTGGTCGATCATGGGATGGACCGGCTGGCGGCCGCTGGCGTGAAGAAATGCGTGGTCAACGTTCATTACCTGGCCGATCTTGTTGAGGTTCATGTCCGGCGGCGGCAGGACATGGACATCGTGGTTTCCGATGAGCGTGCACAGCTTCTGGAAACCGGTGGAGGGATCAAGAATGCTCTGCCGCTGCTCGGGAGCGCTCCTTTTTTTCAGCTGAATTCGGACACCTGTTACTGGATCGAAGGCGTCAAGCCGAACCTGGAGCATATGATCGATGCCTGGGACGACAGCCGCATGGACGCTCTGCTCCTTGTGGCCGAAACGGTGAAGGCCGTCGCCTATGCAGGCCGGGGTGATTTCGAAATGGCACGCGATGGATCGCTCAACCGGCGGCCGGAAAAAGGCGTCACTCCATTTGCTTACGCAGGTGCAGCGATCCTGCATCCGCGTTTGTTTGAAGACGCGCCGGATGGTCCATTCTCGATGAACGTCTTGTTCGACCGTGCAATCGAAAGTGGCCGGTTGTTTGGTGTCCAGATGGAAGGTGTCTGGCTGCATATTGGCACGCCGGAAGCAATCCGGGCCGCCGAATATGCAGTTCGCGAAAGCGCTGCCTAAGAGATGCCGGACCAGCCCCGTCTTTTCACAATTCCGCCCGCCGTATCCTTTCTTGAGACCTTTGTAGACAAGCTTGTTGATGGGCAACTCGTTCCAGGGTTCCGGCCGCTGGATGATCCATTGCTGTTGTCGTCAGCAACGCTCTACCTCCCGACGCGCCGCGCCGCGCGCCTGCTGCCAGACCTGTTCCAGAAGGCTTTTGACGGCAAGCCTGTGCTTCTGCCAATCATCCGACCGGTCGGTGATGCCGATGAGGATATCCAGTCGCTGAGTTCTGGCCCGGACCTCGAACCGCTGCCGGCGGCAATGCCGCTGATCGACCGGCATCTCGCAATGACCCGGTTGGTTATGGCCTGGAAAGGTGCTTTGCGGCGCGAAGCTCTGGCTCTGCGGTCCGATGAGCCGCTTGGGCTTCCCGCTTCGACCGCAGATGCGGCCTGGCTGGCTGGTGATCTCCTGACCCTCATGGATGAAGTGGAAACGGAAGAGGCGGACTGGAGCGAGCTTGCCGGGCTGGTGCCGGACGATCATGCTCGCTATTGGCAGATCACGCTGGACTTCCTGAAGATTGTTCAGGAAGCCTGGCCGGCGCATTTGGCGGAACTCGGCAAGATGGACCCAAAGGCTCGCCGGTCCGCGCTGATCCGGTGGGAAGCCCTACGCATAACCGCGACGCCGCCAAAAGGTCCGGTCATTGTGGCAGGCGTAACCGGCTCGGTGCCGGCAACGGCTGCACTTCTGAAAGCCGTGGCCGGGTTGGAGCAGGGTGTTATTGTATTGCCCGGGCTCGATCTGGATCTCGATGAACGGTCCTGGGAGGCGCTTGGCCAGCGGTATATACCCGGCACCCAGCTTGGAAGCGGGACAAAAACACCAACGCCCTTGTCCTCTCATCCGCAGTATTCCCTGAAACAGCTGCTTGATCGGCTTGGCGTCACGCGGACGGATGTTTGCGAGCTTGGTGAAGCTGATGATGTGCAGCGCCAACGTCAGAAACTGGTTTCGGAGGCATTGCGCCCTGCGGACACCTCAGACGGTTGGACAAGGTATCTGGATGCGACCCCGATCGAAGTCCGAGCGGCTGCACTCGACAATGTCGCTCTCATGACGGCCCGCAACGAGGCAGACGAAGCGTTGAGCCTGGCGATTGCCTTGCGGGAGGCAATCGAACTCGGCGAGACCGCAGCACTGATCTCCCCGGACCGGATGCTCACTCGCCGCGTGGCGGCAGAGCTTGCGCGCTGGAATATTCAATCCGACGACAGTGCCGGTCGCCCGCTCGATCAGACCGCGCCCGCCATCCTGGCGATCCTGGCCGCCAAGCTTGCGCTCAATGGCTGTGAACCGATTGATCTTCTGGCGCTTCTGAAACATCCGCTGGCGAGGCTGGGTCTACCCATCAAGAACATCCGCGCAGCGGCTCGAGCCTTGGAACGCGGGGTGATCCGCGGCGAGCGGCCCCGCCCTGGTACCGATGGTTTGATCATGGCCGTAGCGGCCTGCCGAGCCGCGGCCGAGAATGCACACACGCCGCGCTGGAAGAAGGTGCACCAGGGCGACTGGGATGTGATCGCAGACCTTGCGGCACGCTTGCAGCAAGCTCTCACGCAGCTGGAAAGCATAGCCGGAGATCGGGACCCGGTACCGGTGGAACACCTCGGTCAGGCGCATGTCGATGTCATGCAGGCGATCTCAGCAGATGAGACAGGATCCGCAGATGAGCTTAATGCGGCCGAGGCTGGTGAGGCGCTTGCGGCGTTCTGGTCCGGGCTGTTGGAAGCAGAGGCCAGCGGTCTTTCTGTGCCGCCGCACGAGTGGCCATCCGTTCTGTCGGCATTGATGTCCGGCGAAGCCGTGCGCCGGCGCTTGCCGGGGGATCCGAGGGTGCAAATCCTCGGGCCGATGGAAGCGCGCCTGCAGGCGTTCGATTTTGTCATTCTCGGCGGGCTCAACGAGGGCACGTGGCCGCAGCGTACCCGCAACGATCCCTGGCTCAACCGGCCAATGAAACGGGATATGGGGCTGGAACCCCCTGAGCGGCGCTTGGGAGCGGCTGCTCATGATTTTGCGCAAGGGATGGGCGCCAAGCGGGTTCTTTTGTCCCGAGCTGCACGGGCTGACGGGGCGCCAACCGTTGCATCAAGATGGCTGCAACGTCTGACCACACTGGCCGGACCGGACATCACGGCTGCGATGGACATGCGCGGAGGTCGCTACTCGCAGCTTGCAGCGCTTTTGGATCGCCAGGCAGGTGATGTGCGTCCTGCGGACCGGCCCGCACCGAAACCTCCTTTGGCAGCGCGGCCAAAAACGCTGTCGGTGACGGAAATCGAACGGCTGGTGCGGGATCCTTATGCGATCTTTGCGCGGCATTCTTTGGCGCTGCAGCCGGTTGATCCGATCGGTGGAGAGCCCGGAGCCGCCGATAAGGGCAATCTCATTCACGATGCACTTGCAGAGTTCTTGTCGACCTGGACCGGGCCGTTCGACGAAACAGCGGTGACGGCTTTGCTTGAGATTGGCGAAGAGTTGTTCGAACCGTTGGACGCATTCCCGGCAATCCGGGCACTCTGGTGGCCACGGTTCCAGCGGATCGCCGAAGGCTTTGTCGCGTTTGAGGCTAAGAGGTCTTTGGACGTCGAAAAACGGTTCCTGGAGATTGGCGGCGGGGTTGAGTTGAAGCTGCCGGGTCTGGATTTCCGCCTGCGCGGACGGGCGGACCGAATTGACCTGATGAACTCCGGCTCTCTTTCGGTCATTGACTACAAGACTGGCCAGGTGCCGTCCCAGAAACAGGTGGATGCTTTGTTGTCCCCACAGCTGCCACTGGAAGCGGCGATGATCCAGCGCGGCGGGTTCAAGGACGTGCCAGCTGGTGACCCGGTCGGTGAACTGCTTTATCTGCAGCTGAAAGGCGGTACTGATGCCGTGCTCGAAGTCGGCCGAAACCCGAAAGACACGGCATTAGCAGATCTGATCGAGGATGCCTGGCAGCG
>CALDSI010000093.1 GCA_937911395.1 uncultured Labrenzia sp. | reverse complement strand
AGAACCATGTGTCGAGCACGTCTTCGTCGCGCTTCAAGGTCTTGCCGCCTGACATTTTGACGGCTTCCTCCTCGCTCATCGCGCAGTATTCGTTGCCTTCTGCGTCGTACCAGACCGGGATCTGGTGCCCCCACCAGAGTTGGCGCGAAATACACCAGGGCTGAATGTCGTTCAGCCAGTTGAAATAGGTCTTGTCCCAGTTCCCCGGAACGAACTTGGTGTCGCCGTCCTGAACCGCCTTCAGCGCCGGTTCTGCCAGCGTCTTGGCATCCACGAACCACTGATCTGTCAGCATCGGCTCGATGACGACCTTGGAGCGGTCGCCGAACGGCTGCATGATCTTCTTGGATTCGACCATCGGCAGCTCGGCCGGGCCATCCTCGTCCTCGCCAAGCTTTTGGATTTTCGCCTTGCCAGTTTCATCCCAAAGCGGAGCTTTGCCCTTCATCCAGGCAACGTCCGGATGGTCAGCCGAAACCATAACAGCGAGGCCTTCCGCAGTGATCTGATCTATCACATGCTTACGGGCGGCGAAGCGGTCCAAACCGCGCAGCTCATCGGGAACGATGTTGATTTCGTCGATCTCGTTGATTGTCATCTCGGCGCCGTCGATGATCGCCTGCGCCTTTTTCGCTTCCTCAGTATACGGCGCGCCATCGGCCCGCATTGCCCCTTGCGTGTCCATCAGCCGGTACATCGGGATCTTGCCGCGCAGGGCGACCTGATAGTCGTTGAAATCGTGTGCACCGGTGATCTTCACCGCGCCGGACCCGAAATCGGGATCCGGATACTCATCTGTGATGATCGGGATCAGGCGCCGGTGCTCCTTTGGACCAACCGGAATTTCGCAGAGCTTGCCAATGATCGGCTTGTAGCGCTCGTCACCCGGGTGCACGGCAACCGCGCCGTCGCCTAGCATGGTTTCCGGGCGGGTCGTCGCGATCGAAATGTAGTCCCGCGTCTCGCGCAGGGTGACGTTCCCGTCCTCATCCTTCTCGACATACTCATAGGTTTCCCCACCAGCCAGCGGGTACTTGAAGTGCCACATGTGGCCGTCGGTTTCGATGTTCTCGACTTCCAGATCGGAAATCGCTGTCTCGAACTTAGGATCCCAGTTGACCAGCCGCTTGGACTTGTAGATCAAGCCTTCCTTGTAGAGATCGACAAAGACCTTTAGGACAGCGTCCGACAGGTTCGGCGACATGGTGAACTCGGTGCGGCTCCAGTCACAGGACGCGCCAAGACGCTTCAGCTGTCCAAGGATCGTACCTTCCGACTTGCGCTTCTGCTCCCAGACACGCTCGATGAACGCTTCCCGGCCCATGTCGCGGCGGCTTGGTTTGTTATCCGCGGCGAGCTCACGCTCGACAACCATCTGGGTTGCAATGCCCGCGTGGTCGGTTCCCGGCTGCCACAGGACGTCATATCCCTGCATGCGCTTCCAGCGGACCAGAATATCCTGCAAGGTGTTGTTCAGTGCATGGCCCATGTGCAGGGAGCCTGTCACGTTCGGCGGCGGAATTACGATGGTAAAGGCATCGGCACCATCCTTGGCACCGGCTCCAGCCTTGAAGGCCTCCGCCTTTTCCCAGGTTTCGTAAATCCGCGGCTCAACGCTGGCCGCATCGTAGGTCTTATCCAGCATCAGGGTCACTCAATGGGGAAGTTGTCCAGAAAATCGTGAGTTCCCGTGTAAATCGGAAGCCGCCGCGCAAGTCAACCGCCTAAGAGGGATGGTACGGCGCTTCTATCCCGTCCAATGCCATTACCCATTGTGTTGCTGGGCCCCATAGATGCTCGGTACGAGGTTCTCATACCGCATTACCCAAGGTTGCTTGCTCGGTTTCTCAGCTGGAATTAGGCTTTGAGTAGAAATTTCGTCGTCTAATCTGGTCTATGACACCTGCGCCAGCTGCACACCGGAAAGGAGCTTCGAATGACGATACCCAGATGCGGTATCATCGGTTTGATGGCCACACTGTTTTTCGCAGGGCCGTCAACAGCCGACCAGACGATTGAAATACGCCTGCCGCAGCTTGCCTCCATCCCGGAATACACAGTCCCGCTTCTGGAGCTTGCCCTCTCCAAACAGGACCGCCCATTCAAGATCGTATTGCCTGAAAATTCCAAAGACCTCACCGCCGTTGAAGTCATGGAAAAACTCACCGACCCGACGAGTTCGGAGTTCAATCTCTATGCAGCGGGCACTTCAAAGCACTACGAAGAGATTGCTCTACCGATCCGCGTCCCACTGGGCCGCGGCCTGATTGGTGCGCGGATCAACGCGAGTCCAATAGGCAGTCAGGACAGGTTTTTGTCGGTCAACACGGGGGGCGACCTCCAGAACATGACATTCCTTCAAGGCATCGACTGGGGAGACATTGCGATCCTTGAAGGCGCCGGGTTGACGGTAAAGACCGCAAGGAAAAGCCATCTTTATCCGATGATCGCTTCGGCGGACGCCGACGCATTTCCACGGGCTTCGGTAGAAATCCTAAGCGAGCGGGCGGAATACAGCCACCTGGACTATGACATCGAGCAGGAAGTCGTCCTGATCTATGACCGGTTTCCGTTCTATTTTTTCACAGGCAAACACAACGGGGATCTTGCGGAGATCATCGAAACGGGCCTGGTAACCGCGTATGAGGACGGCAGTTTCATCCAATACTTCCGAACGCACCCGATGATCCGGGAGATTTTCTCGGATCTCCATCTCGATAGTCGTCGGCCAATCCGTTTCGACAACCCCAATCTGACCCCGGAGACGGCTGCACTTCCCGATTATTACTGGCATAAGTTCACCGGTGAATCCGAGTAACCTGCAATCCTCGGCAAAACCAAACAACAAGCCAGTAAGACGACTGTTCTCATGACACTCCGCCTCCGCGCGCACCATTTGCTATGCATGCTGACCTTCGCCGGAAAGGGCTACACACCTGCCTTCGTGAAATCTTACAAAGCCATTGTCAAACGCCTCAATGGCGGTGCGGCCATAGAACTAGTCGACGGCCCGGACGACATTTGCATGCCGATGCTCAACGACATTACTTGCCACTGTCACAATGAAAGTGTGCGCGAGCGGGATCGATTGGCCGCTCGCGACATCGGGTTGCTGCTCTCTGGCAAACCGCTATCGATTGGCCCTCTCCGTCTCACCGGCGAAGACATTGCAACACTACGTTCAGCTTTTCAGAACGGAAACATTCGACAGGCATGTGAAGGCTGCGAGTGGTACGAACTTTGTACAGGCATTGCCCAAACAAACTTCAGGGGCTGCCGTCTCCGGCAACCCCTGTAAACTCCGATATATCCGATGTATCTGCAGGATCAGTCGCGCCGGCGGATCACCCGCTGGACTTCCTTCTTGACCATCTGTTCCACCATGGGCGGCAGATTCTGGTCCAGCCAGGCCTTGATCATAGGGCGCAGCATTTCACGAACCATCTCTTCAATGGTCTGCGCTTTCGTGCTGATCAACATGTCAGAAAAATTGTCCAGCGCTGCGTGGACCGCCTGCCCCGTCGCAGCGGATGTCAGATAGTCTTCAGGAGCCACATCGGGCAGATCATCCGGAATAGGCTTTGACTGGATCACCGATTCTTCTGGCTCGAACAACGTTTCTGGCTCTGGCGGCGCCATTAGGTCTTCCGCAGGCTCTGGATCCGGCGCAAAGGAAACGTCACCGTCTACATTGTCGAGATCTTCTGCAAGTCCATCGACCATATCCAGATCGTCGGTGGATTCGACCGCAAGTTCTTCCGTCAGCTCAAGGACATCGTCGTCCCCTGCATCGCTTTCATCTTCCGCTGCGTCGGCCATCATGGCCGCAGCCATGTCATCCGTGCCTTCGTCTTCTGCGACGTCGTCATCGCCGTCCATATCGAACAGCTTGTCGAGGTCGTCTTGTGACATCTCGGAGGCATCACCCATATCATCCTCCGCCTTTGCTTCTACTGGGGTTTCATCTGCTTGTTCATTGCCGGAGTCCGCACTCTGGGAGTCTTCATCAGATATGATCCGGCGTATCGATGCGAGGATCTCCTCCATCGACGGCTCTTCAGCCTTGCTCGCCTGTGCCATGACGTCCCCCGTACTTGTTGGCTACTCTACGCTCCAACCAGAAGTCCCCGGATGATTCGTTAGGGAAATTATGCGGATCATCTGGAAACGCGCAAAGCAACCGCACGGCCGGAGATAGGCTTTTCCCCTTTTAAGTCCACTTTTTGTAAACTTTTGGGTAAATACAAACCGAATCGCTCCGCGCGAACGCCAAAAACGATGAAACCGGCCAAAGCCGGTTTCATAGATCAGTGTGTATTTGCGATAGGCTTAATGGCCGGTCTCAGCGGCCATCCGGTGTCCGCAGGCCAATCCACTTGCCCCGCACAGACTTGTAGTGCTGTTCAGGATTGTAAACATTGACGTTCAGCCCGAGCGTTTGCGCATCCAGGTGACCGACTGCTGCCACGAGTTGGTAACCACCGACGATCCGGTTCCGCTGCGCAGTCACCAGATTAGACTGTTGTATCACCAATTCGCGCTGCGCATCCAAGACGTCCAAGGTCGTCCGCTGGCCAACGCGCTGCTCTTCGATCACACCTTCAAGAGCCAGCTGCTGCGCTTCGACCGCCGCACGCGCGGCAACGATTGACGCTTCGGCCGCCTGGAAGATCCCCCAAGCAGTGATCACGTTTGCCCGGACCTGGTCGCGGGCAACATCGAGCTGGAGACGGGTCTGACCCAGCTCTTCCTTGGCCTGACGTACGCGTGAATAAACACCGCCGCCCTGGTAAATCGGAATGCTGACATTGCCGAAGATCTGCGCATTGTTGTTGAGATCAACCGTGTTGGACGGGTTCCAGCTCCGACCAACGCTAGCGTCTACTGTTACAGTCGGCAGCAACTCACCTTCAATGGCCTTCACATTGAAGATGGCAGCATCAACAAGGTGCAACGCCTGTTGGATCAGAGGTTGTTTCTCTTCGCTGGTCTGAAGCGCAACATCCAGGGACTTGGGAACCTGACGGGTAATGGATGTGTCTGCCGAAAGGCTTTTTGGGTCAACACCAATCACCTGACGGTAGATCGCCCGGCTGGTGTTCAAATTGGCAAGCGCCGTGTTCAACGATGCCTGAGCTTCCGCGGCACGCGCTTCTGCCTGGGAAACGTCCGTCCTGGTTCCCTCACCCACGTCAAACCGATCGCGGGCCGCGCGTACCTGCTCCTGGAGGAACGCGAGGTCACTGCGCTGAAGCGAAACGAGTGCGGTATCGCGAATCACATCGACGTAGGCGGTCGCTGCACTCAGAAGTGTGTCCTGCTCGCTCGACATCAGGCTTTCGCGCTGGGCACGAACAACCGCTTCAGCCTGGCGCGTGGAGTTCACAGTCCGGAAACCGCGAAACACAGCCTGACTCAAGGTCAGTGAGATCGCTGCGTTGTTGCGATAGGCCTGCCGACCGTTGGTTGAGGAACGAACAGCGCCAGCCGCCAGCGCCGCAGAAGCTGTTGGCCGCCAACCTGCCAAAGCTTGCGGTACGTTTTCGTTGACGCCGCGCAACTGGGCGCGCGCAGCGTTCAGTGTCGGGTTGTTTGCATAAGCCAGAGACAGCGCGTCGCGGATCGTATCGGCACTGGCCGAGGACGCAATGAAGCCGGACAAGACGACAGAGGCAACCCCGCTCATCAGTCCTTTCGATAGTGCCATTGCTTTCACCCTTGAACGACCAGACACTCCACACTCCTTCCGGCTCACCCACATACACTTGGAACCTGAGTAAACTCACCGGTGTCCATCTTCAACCGGCACGAGCTCAGATTTAATGAAAATCTTCCAGTGCGGCTTTAAGGCAACAGGCTCCAACGGAGCACGCTGCGTAACACAACACGTGACACTGGCCGATCAGCCTCGGTCTTCAAATCAGACCGGAAACAACTCTTATTACAAACCTTTAAAAGGTAAATTCTGCAGCTTGAGCAAAACCGGGAAGCAGAGCTGCCGATGCATTGAACGCAAATCGCCCGCTCACCGCTTCGCCCGATTTCTGATAAAGCTTGGCCACCCCTGCTCCACCCTGGCCTTCGATGACGACAAGGCGGCCGTCGGATTTCAACTGGTTCAGCAAAGCCTCGGGCAGAACCTCAACCGCACCATCAATCAGAATAACGTCATATGGGCCTTCTGCCGCGTACCCCTCGACCAGCGGACCTTCCACGACAACTGCGTTTTCTGTTCCGAGATCCACGAGCAGGTCTCCAGCATCGCGAGCCAATTCCGCGTTTTCTTCCAGAGCGACGACAGATGCCGCCAGTTTCGCTGCGACCGCCGTGCTGTAGCCGCTGCCGGCTCCAATCACGAGCACAATATCGTCCGGACTGATCTGCGCCAGCTGGATCAGCTTTCCGAAGATATGCGGCTTCATCAAGTACCGGCCTGACCCGGAGGCGCCAATGGGCAGATCTTCATCGATGTAGGCCACTGCCCGCTTGGATGCGGGAACGAACCGTTCGCGCGGAACCACCTCCATTGCATCCAGGATTTGGTGATCCGTTACATCGTTGGTGCGCAACTGGTTGTCCACCATTTTGCGGCGGGACTGGTTAAAGTCCGTCATATCGGCCCTCACTTGAATTACCGGCGTCCCGGCACCTCTTCGATTGGTTCCATACCGAGGCAAACCCGCCCTGACAAGCACCAGATGCGGATCTATCACCAACCCCCTTGAAATCTGAGAGATCTTTCATCGTTGATAATCAGTCATTCAAGCCTTTGAAAATGCGTCACCGTGGAAATGTCATCAGCCAATCAATCAGGGCTTGACCTGCCGCGCCAAGTGTTTGATAAGGCGCGGCACACCATCAAGGGGCCCTGTGGCGGAGTGGTGACGCAGCGGATTGCAAATCCGTGTACACCGGTTCGATTCCGGTCGGGGCCTCCATTTTTCTCCGAAATTTTCAAATTCTCAGGCCGGTCTCGGTAACCGAGCGCCAGATCCGCGCGGTATCTGCACTGTTGTTTTGAGTTTTCGCCATCCGGTCTACCTCAGCGCGCCGGAGCCACAAGGGGACTCTCTCCGCAAATATCGATGGTGCACTACGCAATACTTCGTGCTTGACCCTGCAAAGCCTGCTCACGCAAGCTGCTTGAATGAAAGAACCCAGCTTCAGCATCGGGGTTGAGGAAGAGTATCTTCTGGTCGACCGCGCCAGCCGCAAGATCGCGAGCTCTCCGCCATCCGACTTGTTTTCTGCCTGCGAAACCGCACTGGAAGGACGGGTCAGTCCCGAATTTCTTCAATGCCAGATCGAAGTTGGCACCCCGGTTTGCATGACGCTTGGCGAGGTAAAGGCAGAGCTTGCTTACTTCCGCAAAACCATAGCCGATGAGGCCGCCCGTCATGGCCTGGCTCCCATTGCCGCCTCAACCCATCCCTTTGCAGAATGGACAGAGCAGCCGCACACCGACAAGGAACGCTACAACGATCTGGCCAGGGTCATGCAGGTTGTCGCCAAACGCCTTTTGATCTGCGGTATGCATGTTCACATCGGTATTGAAGATGCAGAGCTGCGCGTCGATCTTTTCAATCAGCTGACCTATTTCCTGCCCCATCTTCTGGCACTCAGCGCATCCTCTCCCTTTTGGCGCGGCCGGAACACGGGACTAAAATCCTACCGGTTGTCAGTGTTCAATGAATTGCCCCGCACCGGATTGCCGCCCCGATTTGAGAGCCACGAAGACTACAGCCACACCATCGACATGCTGGTTCAAGCCGGCGTCATCGAGGATGCGACCAAGATCTGGTGGGACCTTCGACCCTCCGACCGGTTTCCAACCCTTGAAATGCGGGTGACGGATGTCTGCCCGTGCGTTGAGGATGCGGTTGCCATTGCAGCGCTCTTCCGGTGCCTGTGCCGGATGCTCTACCGGTTGCGTCGCGCCAATCAGGGATGGCGGCACTATTCCAGGTTCCTGCTCGCGGAAAACCGCTGGCAGGCGCAGAGGCATGGCTCGGCCGCCAATCTGATCGACTTCGGCCAGAAGAAATCCATCGCATTCAAGGATCTGGTAGACGAAATCAGCGAGCTGGTGGCGCCAGATGCCGCGTTTTTTGGCTGTGAAGCGGAAATCGCCCACATCCGGACGATTGCAGAGCGCGGTACATCAGCTGATCGTCAGCTGGCACTTGCAGGAGACATCACTGAAGACGGCCTGATCGACCGATCGAAACTGGAGGCCGTTGTAGATCAGCTGGTTCATGAAACCCAGCATGGCCTCGCTGACGTTCCTGTGTCAGCCAAAGTTGGATAACTCTGATCTGATCTCCCGTGACCTGAAGCCTTAACTCTGCTCATTGCGGGATGGCGGTGTGCCGTGCGCTTTCAGATGAAAAAAGTCACGCGATCCGGTCAGAACCAAGGCAAATTCATCAATTTCAGACACGACTGCATCTGCGGAGCGCGCAAGGCCTGACTTCGGTTTCATGCTCCGATGCGCCTCGATAAGCGCCGCACGGGCACTTCCCAATGATTGCAATAACTTATTCCGGTCAAAATCCAATGGAGACCGGGTTCGCCTTGGGTGAGACATGGTCAATTCAATCCTGCGCACAGTCAAATGTTCTTATTTTGTTCTATTTTCAGTCAATCACCGCCGCGTGTCAACATAAAGCAAAGCTATTTTACCTCATGCCAATACCGGTCCGGGATCGCTCTGTGCCGGTCAGACAAATAGGGATTGGGGATCTCCAGAACGGTCAGATCGTTTTGCCGGATATGGTCCAAAGCCCGCTTTATGCGTGGATGGTGCTCGAAAAGCTGCATGAATGCACCGGTCTCGTAAGCCCGCTCAAGTCCGCGTTCGATCAAATCGGCCAGAGCACGGTTGTCTTTTTGTACGTAGAAGAAAAACCCGAAGCGGTATTTCACCAGCAGATTGTTATCGACGATGAGGTTTGGATAGATGGCATCGAAATTCGCTCTTTCCGCATGAGCTTCATGGACACCGAGATTAAAGACGTTCGTGCGGCCAACCGACAACATCCGCCAGATGTTTTTCCACTCTGCCGGCAGAACCTTAAACCCGGCTACCCTGAAAATATCCGTGTCCGGCCAGCCAAAGCCTGAGCCAATTACGGCATAGTCGCGAAACTCGTTGAGGGTCTTGATCTGCGCCAGGCGATCCAGCTGATCTTTGCGGGTCACAAAAATCCGGTGTCCGAGCAAGCCGCGGCTCAAGGGGATGTCGATCTGCTCAAAGCGCTGTTCGCGTTCCGGCGAGCCGCCGCTGTAAAAAACATCGAAGTTAGAGCGACCCTGCTCGAACTCGATCAAGACCCGCTCCTGGGTGGTGTCGCCGAGGGAGACCACCTCAAGGACGGCATCCACTCCGGAATGCTCCAAGGCCAGTTTTAGCAAGGAGACTTCATACCGGTCTTCGCCATCATCATAATGTTCGATCCCAAGCCGCACGACCTGCTGTGCCTGAACACCCGCACTTGCAGTTATCCAGGTCATCAGGACCAAGACCAGCACAGCACGTGATCTGAACATTGCGTCTCCCTTGACTGGAACCCAATTGGCAAAACACACACGAGAATTGGTAGCTTGATCTGCAGGCCTTGGCGACTTGGCCAAATCGACAATGTCTTTTTCCGGAACAGGAAATTGCAGCGTTGTCCCGAGTGCCGTTATTTGCGCAGCGCAGGTCGTGATCCGTCTATACTTTTACCATTGAAATCCGCTAGATAGCAGCCTTGGACAACCATGCGGCATGCGCATCACACAGGACTGACCGGGTCATGAAGCACGGCGGAGATTTGAGCGAAGCAATCGAGCGCTTTGGCGGAACACCTGACCAGTGGCTCGACTTGTCGACCGGCATCAATCCCCATGCCTATCCAGTCCCGGACCGATTTTCAGACAAGGCCTGGACGTCCCTGCCCGCACAGTCAGCCCAAGATCAGCTTATTGGCGCCGCACGACAGGCCTATGCAGTGCCGGAACATCTTGGACTTGCCGCAGGTCCCGGCACCCAGCTGCTCTTGTCAGTGTTGCCGCAGCTCCTGCCTCAGGGCCCTGTTGCGCTCGCGGCCCCGACCTACACCAGCCATGCGGACGTGTGGACCCGGGACGACCGCAAACCGGTCGAGCTGTCCAGCATTTATGCACTACCGGCCGATGCGAAAATCGTTTTGC
>CALDSI010000092.1 GCA_937911395.1 uncultured Labrenzia sp. | reverse complement strand
GCTTTGATGACGGCGAAGGGGATGGCAAGCCACTGCCACACGCACCGTCGTCATTACCCGGCTTGAAGAGCCTGTCCCCGGCATGATCGGGGAGGGAAACCATCCCGTGTCAGTGCCACAATCAGGGCCGTGCTGGTAGGAGTAGCAACGGAATGGATCTTCGGGTCAAGCCCGAGGATGACATCGTGAGAGGAGAAGCCTTGCCCGCAATAACGGACTGTCATCCCGGACGCAGCGCAAGCGGAGATCCAGGATCCACTCGTTCGCAGAGGCTCAACAAAATGCACAACTTCTGCGGCAAGCGGATAAGCGAGTAGATCCCGGTTTGCCGGCCGGGATAACCGGGTCAGAATATCCTGCGCTATTCTCAACACCTCACTCATCCCCCTTCCCAAATCACCAACCAACCGTCATGGTGCGGCATGAGTACGATGTTTGAAGAATTGGATTATGCCCCGACACCGATCGGGGCCGTGTCTCTCCGCCGCCGGCATCTCCTGGCGCTGAAATCCGTCGTCTTCGATTTTGTCCTTGGAGATGTTCTTCTGTTGTCGAGCCTGTCCTCCGCCTCCGAGTTGGCGCTGGCGGTTCTCGGTGTGGATGCCCTGTCAGGCGATGGGTTGGAGGTTTTGGTCGGCGGGCTCGGCCTTGGATACACCGCACAGGCGGTTTTGGCCCATGACACGGTCTCCAGCCTTACCGTCGTCGATCTTCTGGAACCGGTCATCCGCTGGCATGAAGAAGGCCTCGTCCCGATGCAAACCGAATTGGCGGACGATCCACGCTGCCGCTTGGTCCAGGGCGACTTCTTTGCCCTCTCAGCCTCTGAAGATGGTTTCGACGCCACCCGGCCGAAGCGCCAATACGATGCCATTTTGATCGATATCGACCACACGCCCGAGCGGTTGCTGCATTCAGGGTCCAAGGGCTTCTACACCCAGGAAGGCTTCACTGCTGTGCAACGTTTCCTGAAACCCGATGGCGTCGTTGGCCTGTGGTCGGACGAAGCTCCGGATACTGCCATCACCGCCAAACTTGCAGAAGCGTTTGATGAAGCATGGGCTGAGCCGGTGGTGTTCGAAAACCCGCTTCAGGACGGACGCGAAGTGACGCAATCCGTATACCTCAGCCGGAAGGCGATCATCTGACAATGAACTGCCTTATCGTTATTCAGAGATTTAAGACGGCCAAAGGGCATAAAGGTAGACAAGATATCCGCCAAGCAGCACGGCGCCCTCGCGCCGGCCGATCCGAAGGCCAGTCGCCGCGAAAACCACGAAGATTACCGACACGCCAATCATGACCAGATTGTCGAAGTTGACGATCTGGGCCGGGACTTGGCTTGGCGCGATCAGGGCCGTTGCACCACCGATCCCCAGAATATTGTAGATGTTCGACCCGATGATGTTGCCGAACGCAACGTCTGTCTGACGTTTCAGGCCGGCAATGACTGATGTCACCAGTTCCGGCATGGAGGTGCCGATCGCGACAATCGTCAGGCCAATGACTGTTTCGGAAATTCCAAAACCGCGTGCCAGGCTGACAGCGCCCTCCACCAGAAACTTGCCGCCGAACACCACAAGCGCCAAACCGCCCAGCGCGAGCAGCAGCGCGGCCAGCAGACCGCCTTTCGGTTGGGCTGGATTGTCCAAAACCGGATCCGCCTCGATCAACGCGGTACTCTTCCCATGTACTGCACCACGATTTTCCTGGACGGCTGCCCGCTCCTGCCGGATGGCCATGTAAATATAAGTACATAGAGCTACAAGGAAGACTCCACCGATCACCCGGCTGGCTTCCATGACGGTGACAAGGCCGGCAAAGACCAGGGTGGCAGCCAGCATCACCGCAGCATCGCGTTTCAGCGCCGTGGACGACACGGCGATCGGAAACAACAGCGCCGCGACACCGCCGATCAGTAAGATATTGGCAATGTTCGACCCGACAACATTGCCGTAGGCAATGCCGGGCGCGCCAACAAGTGCGGCATGCACAGAAGTGACAAGTTCTGGTGTCGAAGTGCCGAACCCGACCAGGGTCAAGCCGATCACAAGTGGCGACACCCCCAGATGTGTCGCGGCATTCACGGCCCCGCGCACCAAAAACTCGCCACCTACGATCAGAAGAACCAAACCGCCGATCAGCGGCATCGCAATTTCAAACACCTGGAGCTCCATGACCCCGAGAAGACCAAGATCTGCATCTGGTTGTTGTCATGGATGTCAACAAGAGGCAAACCGTGCAGGGTTCCGAAAACAACACGCTGTCGGCTCGCTCCCCATGAGCAGCAAAAAGAAATAGTAATAATTGCTGATTATCTAGGTCAATTTTCACCAAGACAATCGTTATAAGTATCAGTCAATTTTCATATTTAATGAAATTGACAAAAAGCAAAGCATTTGGAAGCAAAAAGCTTCTATTATCCGGTCACTGTTTTCGGGTTTTAAAATTGCAGTGAGCGCAAGCTTCGATGAACAACAAGGTCAGCAATGTCTACCCGGTTCAATCACTAAGGCGACCGGGAGAGCTGTTTGAAGAAGTCGAGGCGCTGGCCGGCATCGGCTATTGGGAATGGGACGAGATTGGTGACAATTGCACCTATTGTTCCGAGCAGCTTGCTCGCATGCATGGGGTCACCGTTGAAGAATTCATGCGCCGCGCGACCTCAATGGATGCCGATCTGGAATGGGTGCATCCAGATGACCGGGAGCACTACAGGACACAGACGCTTCGGTTGCGGCAAACAAAGAGTATTGTCGAACTCGAATACCGCATCATCCAAACCGGCGGTGGAGAGATCTTTGTGCGGGAACGCGGTGTCGCAGTTGTTGATGCAGACGGTACACATCTTCGATCCTACGGATTCATCCTGGATATCACATCGCTGAAGTCAGCCGAAGTTGCACTCCGCGACTTGCACCATCGCCAAGAAGAGATACTGGAACAACGCACCAAGGCCTTGAGGCTCAGTGAAGAGCGATACGCTTTTGCTATTTCAGGGGCCAGCCAGGGCGTTTGGGAATGGGACCTGAACGACGAGCACAACTACTTGTCAGAACAGTGGAAACTGCTGCTCGGCTACACTGATCAAGACCTTCCAAATGCACCCGGCCTCTTCATCAAAATCGTTCACGCTGATGATCGTTCAAGTGTTGAACAAGCGTTCCAGGCGCACCTTAAAGACCGCGCGCCATTCGATGTGTCGTTGAGGCTTTTGCATAAAAGCGGCGAGCAAATCTGGGTACGCGCACGAGGACATGCCGTTTGGAACAAAGAAAATCGCGCGACCAAGATGGGCGGAACGATCAGTGACATTACCGAATATCGGAAACTTCTGGACACTGCACAGTACTATGCGGAACGCGATCAGCTAACCGGGCTTTATAATCGCCACTACTTCATGCGAATTGCGGACGATCTGCTGCACAAAAGCTCCCCTTCTTGCCGATCCTGCGGGGTCGCGATCATCGACCTTGACGACTTCAAGGAGATCAACGATTGCCACGGCCACCCTGCCGGTGACAGCGCGCTCATCATCTTGGCCGAAAGGCTCGTCGAATACATAGGTGATACTGGGATTGTTATCCGGCTGGGCGGAGACGAATTTGCAGTCGTTTTTTCTACTCATTTGCGCTGGATGGAGACGGTTCAGTACTTCAAACGCTTGCTTGAAGAAATTTCAAAACCAATAGCCTGGAAAGGTTTTTTGTTCGAGTGCTCAGCATCACTTGGACTTGCAGAGAAAACACAAGCCAACGGTTCAGATGTAAACGACCTGCTTCAGCAAGCCGACCTTGCTGTCTATGACGCAAAGGCGGCGGGCGGAAATGCCGTGCGTTGTTATTCGGAGGCGCTTCTCAAAGCAGCCCTGAACCGGACGAATACCCTAAACTCCGCACGGCGTGCCCTAACCGACGAACGCTTTGTGTTGTGTTTTCAGCCGAAAGCAGACTTGCAGTCACAAAAGCTGGCGGGATTCGAGGCATTGCTGCGACTGAGCAACAAGGACGGCACGCTGGTTCCGCCAAGCAACTACGCCGAGGTGTTCGAGGACAGTGTGCTCGCGTGCCGTATCGGAGAGATGGTGCGTTTGAGTGCCATCGAACAAGCTTCATCATGGCTCGAAGCGGGACATGATTTTGGCCATATCGCATTCAACATGTCGCCGCCAGAGTTTCAGGCCTATCAGCGTGAACCTCAATTCGTCGATCGATTGATCGAGGCCATTTCCAACGCGGGGTTAAAACCAAGCCACATCCAAGTGGAAGTCACCGAAGATGTTCTTCTCACCCGAAAGCGTGAAAACGTCTCCGGAATACTTCGCCACCTTCGAGAAAACGGCATTACCGTCGCGCTGGATGATTTTGGAACCGGACATGCCTCTTTGCTGCACCTGAAAGAAACCGAATTTGACCTGGTGAAACTTGATGTGTCGTTTGTTCGCTCGATGCTGACATCCGATGTCGATATGGCAATCGTTGAGACAATCACGAAGCTCGCAGCCAAGCTCGGAAAGCAAATTGTTGCTGAAGGGATTGAAACTCAGGAACAGCTAGCTGTACTTCAAGGTCTCGGTGTGGCATTCGGCCAGGGTTTTCTGATTGGACATCCCGTTCCCGGAGATTCTGTACGCTTTCCATCAAACCCCTTGTTTTAAAAATTTAAAATCGAGTTGAACCTCAAGTTTTTTTGCTTTGAGCCGCTTCTGTTTTCTTGTTTCCCGTCGCTTTTGCGCCTTTCGGGGTCAAACTGTAAATACCGCGTTCCACCCGCTCGAACCACCCGTAGTGATCGTCCGCCATCATCCTAGTGGCCCGGTCAACGCCGGTTGCTTTGGCCACCTCTGCACCCCGGCTCGGACCGTTTTCCTGCAAATACTGAGCGCATCTAGTAGCATCTTGCCGGTAGGCAGTGATGAGCGTGACGCGCGTGGAGCCGCCGGTGTTCGGATCTCCGACACGGCGGGCAAATTCACGCAGAAGCCGATCTTTTCGCGGTTTCGCCTTTCGCGGTGTAAAGGGCGCTGGATCAGTGTGCACTTCGACCAGCTGATCTGCGAGCCGGACCGTAATAAGTCCAAGCCCCAGCCTGCGCGCCAGCTTGAGATTGCTTTTCAGCGCGGCTTGAAACCGGCGCCCGCTGCCGCGCGCAACGGCGATGTAAACCGAGTCGGTCACCCCTTGCCGGTCAACAGCCTGATGAAACAGGCTGAGCGTAAAACCTGTCTTCAGTTCCACGATCACCGGATCATCGTCACCCCGGCAAGCCACAATGTCGGCCGGCCCAACTTCGGCCTTCACCTCGTAACCCTGATTTTCCAAGAATGCCTTAACCGGCTCATAGAGCTCGGTTTCCAAAATGCGCGTCATGGATTCGATCCTATGGCTGCGCCAATGGCGGGTCCAGCAACGATCTGAGCCGGATACAGGTTGACCACGACTTCCTTGCAATGGGCACAAACACCAAATGACACCAGAACCGAAAATTTGGACAGCCTCTTGCTGTTGCCGCAATTGATTCCCATGTCGCCCTAATACCCGGACGGCCCCGCCCGGACAGCATTCCTAAACTGGGATCCAGACAAAATGGAAATCATCCAACCCGCTGCGGTCATGGCCCTTTCGGCCGCAGTCTTCGGGTTTATCATTTGGGCATACTTCCGCGTTTCCGGACACTTCCAGAGCGAGACCCGCGATCAGAATGGATGGGGAAGCGACCGCATTTCTATCTTGCTTGCAATAGGTCTCGTGATTGGCTTCACGGTCAGCTACATCGAGATTTTCATCTACGCGTTCAGGCTGCCCTTTTCCGGGGCCGTTGATGTCACCATCGGACTGGCTGCGGCTCTAATGGCGATGTCCGCTGCGTACACTGTACAAGCATACGGCGAGAAGCGTGCGATCAGGGAAAGTCGGCCACGAAGCTGAAGGTCACACACTTAGGGATCGAGAAAAAATCTTTCGCGCAAGTTGCGCCACATTTTCTCGCCGATCATACAGTCATAAGGTTGGCCGAACGTGATCTGTGCCCGATAGACGCGTGCAGGTTCTTCGGGAACCCGGCCACCGATTTCCAGGACCAGTTTCCGGCGAACTGCTTCTGGAAACTGGGCCCAATCATTTACCGGAATCACAAAACTGCCCGGCCCGCCAATCACGCAGCGACGGTAGTATTCATCGAGATCCGGGATGTTGAACTGGCCGCCAAATCCGCCCGTAGTCATCAGCGGCAAACCGTTGATCACGAAACCGGCCTCAACTGCCAAGTCCCGAGCGCGTGTCACCGCAGCGCCCTGATTGTTGGGCCCATCGCCGGATATGTCGATGACCAGCCGATCCGCCTGATAAGGGACATCCAGCAGCAACTTCGACGCATACCGTATCGCGCCGGATATCGAGGTTCTGCGCTGACCAATGGTCTGATCTTCGCGAATGATGGTGGATACATTCTCTGCATCTTGCGGCGTTTCAATGATGGTCCAGGGAACGATCTCGCGAACATGCGCATCATTGGCCCATTCGAACATGGTCATTGCAATCCGGCCATGAAGCCCCTGCTCCACAGCACGAATGACTGACGGATGCGCAATCGCAGCGGCATATCCGTCCCGTTGAATGGCCAATTCTTCCGCGGACATGGACCGTGAGACATCAACGGCCAATACAAGAGCGACGTCGACGGGTTGAGCCGCTTTGACGTTAGCTGCATCAAATAGCCCCGCTAGCAAAGCAATCGCGGCGATTAGGGTTGAGACGAGGCTCTTCATAGAACTGAGAATAATGCAGTCCGGCCCGCCGACCAGAGGAAATCCTCCGCTTTGTGTCAAATGATCGTCAGGAACCAATATTGACTGCAGCCTATCGGGTACTCGCCGACGAACTGCAGATCAGTTATAAGGCATCGAACCAGAGACCTTCAGGGAGTTTTCAATGACCAACGCTGCTGCAAACGATATGGCGGAAAAACCAATGCTGGCAACGCTTCTTCATGAAGGTGTGTACCGGATCGTCATGCAGCGCCCGGAACGGATGAACGCGCTCTCGAGCGAAATGATGAGCGCTTTGTCCGCCGAACTCACGAAAGCTGCGGAGAACCCGGATGTGCGGGTGGTTCTCCTCGGCGCGGAGGGCAAGGTCTTTTGCGCGGGCCATGATTTGAAGGAACTGACAAGCGCGCGGGCCGAAGCTGACGGCGGCAAGGCGACATACGAGCGGATAATGCGCCAGTGTTCGGACCTCATGCAACAGATCGTACGGCTGCCAAAGCCGGTCATTGCTGTCGTAACAGGTGTTGCGACCGCTGCCGGGTGCCAGCTGGTCGCGTCCTGCGACTTGGCTATTGCAACAGATACCGCCACCTTCTGCACACCCGGCGTCAATATCGGCCTCTTTTGTTCAACACCAATGGTCGCGCTGAGCCGGAACGTTGCTCCAAAACAGGCAATGGAAATGCTCTTGACCGGCGAAAGCATCGACGCATCGACCGCCAAGGACTTCGGACTGATCAATCGGATCGTGCCGCGCGACTACCTGGAGCAGGTCGTTCAGAAATACGCGGAGAGCATTGCCTCCAAGTCTGCCCATACCGTGAAGATCGGGAAGGAAGCCTTCTACCGTCAACTCGAAATGCCGTTGTCTGAAGCCTACGATTTTGCGGCAGAGACAATGGTTGGGAACATGATGGCCCGCGACGCCGAAGAAGGCATCAATGCGTTCTTGCAAAAGCGTAAGCCGGAATGGACGGACAGCTGATACCGATGGACCATGACAGCTATTCAGACACCTACATCAAGGGCATTCTGGATGAGGTGAAAACCATCGCGATGCTCGGGGCGAGCGCGAATACTGTGCGCCCGTCCTACTTCGTGCTGAAATACATGCTTTCCAAAGGCTATTTTGTCTGGCCTATCAATCCTGGACAAGCAGGCAAGGAGATCCTTGGACAGAAAGTCTACGCGTCTTTGGAAGTCCTGCCGGACACGCCGGACATGATCGATATCTTTCGGAATTCCGAGGCGGCGGGACAAATCGTCGATGACGTGATCGCAAGCGGCAAATTGCCGAAGGTTATCTGGATGCAATTGACCGTTTGCCATAAAGAGGCCGCGCAGCGGGCGGAAGCTG
>CALDSI010000091.1 GCA_937911395.1 uncultured Labrenzia sp. | reverse complement strand
CCTACTTCACTCTTTTTATGTGTCCCGGTTTTGTCCCGCTGTCCGTTTTCCGGCGCGTGAACGCATCCCGAACATTTGCTGAACCTTCCTCCGAATGAGCGTACGTATCGAGCAGGATTCTAGGGCTCGACCAGCGGCCTGCCTTGGCCACATCAACCGGGTTCAAATTCTGCCTTACAACCGTCTCCGTGCCGAAGCCGTGACGGCCAGCGGCATGCGGAGCGATGTACTCAATCCCGGCGTTCTTGCAGGCGGTTTGCCACGGCCCATAGACGCTATGGCGGGACTTGTAGCCGAAGACACGGCCACCGCGTGGCTTGAGCTTCGCCAGGGTCACGATCATTTCGGGGATCAGCTCGACATACTGGCCCTGATGGCCCTTCGACGCAGGAAGCCAGAGGCGGCCATTCTTCAGGTCCAGGTCATCGGGTTTGACTTGCACTGACTGGCTGATGCGAGCCCCTGTGGTGAACATGAACAGCGCCAGCGCGCCCATGTATTGGTTCGCCTCTCCCTGGAACTTGTCCAGCCATTCCCACGAGCCGGGGGTCTTCTCCTGGAGGCTCTGCTTCCCTCGTGCCTCGTCCTGCGCAACACGCTCCGTGGACGTGTAACCCTTCAGCCTGATTGCCGGGACGCCCTTCACGTTCTCATGGGCGTTGTTGATCACCGCGCAGATCGGGCTGACCACTTGCCGGCGCCTTGTGTCGGTTGCGTTCTTGGGGTAGATCTTCTTGCCAAGCCCGCGGACAAGCTTCGGGGTGATGTCCTTGACCTTCATATGCCCGATTTCCGGGATGATCTTCATCAGATAATTGGCATCGGCAGGCTTGGCGTCATAAATCATGACGGCAGCGGCAAAGGTTAGCTCGTCTGCTTCCGTTGGCGCATCTTCGCCAAGGATCGCACGTTGTTGGGCTTTCCGCTCGATTTCCCGGAGCTTTGTATTTGCGACTGCTTCTTCTGATGTCTTAAGGCTTCGCTTGATGTACACGTCGATGCCGTCAGTTCGTCCACGGATCCACCATGTTCGGCCTCGTTGATAGATTTCAAGTGGCATGACGATTCCTCGAAAATTCGGTCGATATGCTCGGGCTTCAGAAACATGGCATTGCCAAGGGAACAGAAGGCATTCAGTTGACGCGCTTTCTCCCTGAGCGTGCGGGGCGATAATTGAACGCCACGTTCAGCGAATTGTGCAACCCATTCTTCAGGGGTTTTTCCATGCTGCAGGATCTTTGGGAGCGCGGTCACAGACGTTTCTCCTATCGTGTCCCGTTCGGGTTCCTGACGGCAACAAGGGCGTTCGTGAGGTCCATGCTCGATCGCTTGGCCGCTGCATAGGCCTTATTTCCGTTGCCGCCTTCGGGCTCACTGCTGAGGCTGTCTTTGGCCTTGGTTGCCGAACGGATGAACCTGTTGGCCTCTGTGATCGCTTCGCGAAGCGTTTCAACGCGAGGATCGGGTGTGAATGGTTTGTTCATTTGGTGGCCTTCCTTAGTCTCGAAATAGCTGTTCAACTGAGATCCCGAATGTGCGGGCTAGTCTGATGCCCATCTGCACTGTTGGCTTCGGGTTTTCCTTGTTCTCAATTGACCACATATACGCCTTGCTGGAACCAACCGAGTCAGCCAGCCCTTGCAGGGTCATTCCCATGCTTTCCCGATAGTGTTTGATCCGGTTTGGCAACGTGCAGGCCTTTCTGATTACGCAGCCACACGGCAGCGCATCCAACGATTCTTGAGAGAGTTCCAAGACCCGCGATCCAAGGCGATTGTTTCAAACCAATCGTCATCTTTGTTTAGGATGTCGGCCCAATAGTCGCCGGTCTCACCTACAGGGCCGACTGCACCGGATATCCTTGCCCGGAGCAGGGTTGTTACGACTGCTGAATGGCCCTTGGTGAACTGCACCTCTTCGCAGTTGACAAGGTTTTCGCCAACAATTTTGCAGAGGCGAAGGCCGGTCGCTTCTTCGGGAATCTTGAGCGTGGTCACGGTCATGGGGCGTCCTTTCTCTCATATTTTCCGCCATTCAACCGGTCGCGGCAAACTTCGGAAAACCGTTGATTTAGCGAGCCTCTGACCTGTTTCAGAAACTCAATTTGCATTTCTAAAAACTCCTGTGATCAGCCATTGATCACATCGGCTATTTCCTGAGGCGTGACGTCCTGGCCAGCCTCTAGGATGAAGCGGGGGTCACTTGGATCTTCGACCTGAAGCACAGACGCATGTTCGAAACCTCGGGCCTTGACGTCATGGAGCAAGGCGATCAGTCGACGCCGGTTCTCTCCCACCATCACTCGGACTTCGACCTTCAGGAGCCGGAAGGCTTCAATGCAGTGGTGCTTCATCACCGGCTTACCGGTTCCGAGATCCACCAAAGGCCTGTAGTCGTCTGCCATATCCATCAGCAGGGCTTTCTGCTCATCGGTCAGAGGGGCGCCTGTGCCGGCCGATTGCAGGACATCAATCTTCTTGGCGGCTTCGATGCAGGACTGGCCGAAGATCTTCATCAGATGTCCCTCGTTTTCGCGACGCCGCGGCTTTGGATCGTGGCCCTTGATTTCGGCCAGGTTCCGTTGTGCTTGCGGCGCATCCGCTCCGCCTTGCGCATCATTTTGACTTCTTCGGCGGTCTTCTCCTTGTGCGGTTCTTCCCGGAGGATCGGGGCAAGGTTGCTTTCCCGGTTCTCGCCGCCCAAGCCGAGCGGTTTGACGTGATCCACGTCCCACTTGTCGCCAGCATGGATCTTGCGGCCTGAGTGGTGGCAACGGCCCTTGTGGCGCAGGAAAACACGCTCCTTAACCCGTTGAGGCGCGGCAGTGTTCGCGGTTTTTCCGACCCACTCCTGAACGTCTCTGCCTCCCAACGGATTGTCGATCATTGAAATCACAGACCCTCCAATGCTTCTTGGCGAGCAAGGTTCAGCTCAGCCATCAACTCATCAGATCCGCCATTGTCTGGGTGGTATTCCCGGGCAAGTTCACGGAAGGCTCGTTTAATGGCCTCTGTGCTCGCATCTCTTGGAACCCTTAGAACAGATGACCAATGTCGTTTGGTGGTCTGACCGGGGGCTGGCAACGCTGCAAAACCGGTAAACGCCTGATCCAGCATTTCAGTTGAGCCCCAGCGTTCGATGCCACGCATGGCTTCGATGGTCTTGCCTATCGCTCGCATGTTCTCCCAGATCCGTTGATACCGGTCACAGCAAAAGCAGATCCGAGTTCCTTTGCGCTCGAAATAGACCGCAACACCGGGAGCATCAGGGGTGCGGCCCAAGTCCCGCGCATACAACGTGCCATCTCGTTTAACGCGCTGGTCCGTGCTGATCACAATATTCCTGCCGCCCATGCGATCAATCTGCTCGATCATTTCCCGCTGAGCCTGACTT
>CALDSI010000090.1 GCA_937911395.1 uncultured Labrenzia sp. | reverse complement strand
CACTCGCGTATCGATGGCGCTGCACATCAGAAAAACGTCATCCTCGTCATCGTCGACGATCAACACGTTCATCCGTTCTGATGACCAGTTCAGTTTCGCAAGCATCACAAGCCTTTCCACGCATTAGGCGCGCAATTTAACCTTACGTCAATTAACAAAAAATATCTTCGATCTGCGATGGAGCGCAGCAACATTATGCACCCAGACTTTCAAGAACCAAAACATTATCTGGAAAAAGAGTTTTTCGATAGGATTCAAACTGATCCTGAGCTCATCATCTTTTTGGAAGATGGCTCGCTAGATGGGCTTTGGTATTGGGACCTTCAAAACCCCGAGCACGAGTGGCTTAGTCCTCGTTTTAAAGCATTGTTTGGGTATGAAGAGTGGGAGATACCGCACGAGAGTGCCTGGTGGCAAAAGAACATTGATCCTGAAGATCTGAAGAAAGCTGTTGCCGCGTTTGAGGCCCATGAACGTGATCCTAATGTACCTTACGATGTAGAGGTCCGATATCGCCACAAGACTGGCCGTATCGTTTGGGTGCGATGCCGTGGAAAGATATTCAGGGACGATACCGGCACGCCGATCCGTATGATCGGAGCGCACACCGATATTACAGCGTTGAAGGCACGCGAAGCCCAGCTTGACTACGCAAACTCACTTCAAAAAACGTTGCTGGACACGGTGCAGCATGGACTGATGATGTTCGAGGCTATCCGGAATGCGGACGCTGTCGTGATTGATCTGGAATTGATCGAAGCCAATGCGGCGGCTTGTGATCTTGTTGGCCGGTCCAAGGATGCCATCGTCGGGAGATATTTGAGCGAGACCTTCCCAGGCAACTTCGAAGATGGCTTGTTCGATGCGTATCGAAAGGCACTGGACCAAGGCGAGACCACTCGCTTAACCCGTCATTACAGGCACGATAACCTCGATAACTGGTATGACATCGTTGCAACTCCGCACTCGAAGGATGTTCTTGTCATCAGCTTCAATGATGTGACCGCGTTCAAGGCGGTTGAACAAGAACTACAAAACGAACGTCGCAAATTTGAGGAGCTGTATTTCCGCACACCATCAATCATGCATTCGATAGATGGTAGGGGGCAGCTGGTACAGGTAAGTGACGCATGGTGTGATGCCTTTGGCTATCGCCGGGAAGAAGTCCCGGGCATGCGGTCGACAGATGTGTTGACCGACGAAAGCGTGAGTTACGCCCGCGATGTTGTGCTGCCGGCTTTTTGGCGGGACGGGCGCTGCGATAGAGTTCCGTACACGTTTAAACGCAAGGACGGTTCTGTTTTTGAGGGTGAGCTTTCCGCAGTGTCCTTCAAGGCTGATAATCAAAACCCTGATGAGCAAATAAGTTTCGCAGTCATTGAGGAAGTAACTGAGCGGAACCAATCACAGCGGGACCTGGAGCACACGATTGATACGTTGCGTGATGTTAAATCACGGTTGGAAAAGTTCACGCACGCGGCCTCTCACGACCTCAAGGAACCTCTGCGCAAAATAGAGACGTTTTTGCCACTGTTGCTCAAAGCAACGGAAGATAATGAACCGGAAAAGGCAGATCGGGCACGTGCTGCAATTGATCGGGCTTTGCAGCGCGCGAATGGTTTGATTGTTGCTCTGCTGGATTTCTCAAAATCGCAGCAAAGGTCACTCGAATCCACAACACTCAATCTTCGGGAAGCGGTCGCCCAGGCATGGGAAAGCGTTGCTACTGAAACCGTTGGGTCTCCAATTTCTTTCGAAAACAACACAAGCGATCACACGATAGTCTGCGATCCGGTCTTGCTGGATATCCTTCTCGTGAACCTGTTGTCCAACGCGGCAAAGTACCAAGTTGCGGGAACCACGGGGCAGATCAAAGCCAGCACCGAGATAGATGGTGATGAAAACATAACCATACACATTGAGGACAATGGAATCGGTCTGAACCCGGATGATGCGGCCAAGATCTTTGACCCTTTTATCCGCCTGCATACCCAGAAGGAGTATCCCGGTTCGGGAATAGGCTTAGCTACGAGCGCAACCATTTGTAAACGTCACGGATGGGAAATTGAGGCAACTGGAAGCCTAGGGAAAGGTGCCTGCTTTTCCGTGCACCTGGGAAAAAACTCTCTCGGACAAGAGAGAACATAGGAGCTTTAGGGCATGATAAAAAACATTGTAATGGTGGAGGACGATGAAGATGATCGCCGCATATTCCACAATCTGTTGCTGCCCTATGACGATCTTCTTTTGAACGTTTACACCTGCTCGTTGTTGAGCAGCTGTTTGGCAACAGTTTTCGAGAAGAAACCTGATCTCGTTGTTCTGGATCTCAATCTACCAGACAGCAGAGGTATCGACACATTGAATACGCTGATCAAGCGCTTTCCCGAGCAAAACATACTGGTCATGACCGGCGATCTGGACGAGGACTACCGGTTCCGACTTGTTGAGCTCGGGGCCATTAATGCCTTCGAAAAAGGAGCAATAACAGTCGCGGAATTTAGAAAGTCGGTCGTGGAGGCTTTGTATCCCGTGCAGAAAACGTATCTGCAAGATTGGTATCAAAAACAGTCACGGCATTGAAGGGCATACAAACACATATAAAGCTCGTCAGATAAGCTTGCGCGGATCCCGCTAGTGATTAGGAACTGCGCAAGCTGCTCCAACTTACAAACTGCTCACGTGTTGTGATGTGTACCTTGTAGCTCGGGCGGTTACGCTACGCTTCGGCGACTTGTATCGACCTTCCCGAACCGTGTGCCACATACGATGTATGCAAACTGCTTCAGCAGTTCCGCATCCAGTTTGCCACCCATGTCCCACATCATGCCAAGAGCAACCCGCGGACTATAGCCTTCCTTATAAGCACGCTTTTCTGTCAGAGCTGAAAAGATGTCGGCAATCGTCATCATTCGAACCATCGGTTGGATATTTTCAGCGGTTAGTCCGTCAGGATAACCAGACCCGTCAAGGAACTCATGGTGAGACCTGGTCATGTCAATGATAGACTGCGGGAGACAGCTGTGTTCGGACAGAAAGTCTGCGCCCGTGCGTGGGTGTTCCTTGACGATCCTGTACTCATCCGGTGCCAGTTTTCCTGGCTTGTCCAGAATATCGAGTGGAACGAAGAGCTTGCCAAGGTCATGCATGAGACCTGCTTTTGTCATGTGGCATTGCTCTTTGGGGGAAAGGCCCAAACCAATGGCGAAGAGGGTCAAATTGCTGGCCACTGACATGGAGTGCTGAAAGGTCTGACTGTGATGCATCTCAACAATACTTAACCAATCGCTGGCTCGATTGTTGTTAAGCAGCGAAACGATATGTTGTGCTGCGACATCGAGCATCTGATCTCTCAGTGCTTCATTCGACTTTACGCTGTTGGCCATGCTGGTCATGGCGGCATTTGCTGCCTTCATCGCGATGGCTGGCGCATTCTCAGCGTGGCGAATAGCGTGAATGTAGTCTTCCATGACCTTGCTGATTGCAGTCATGATAATGGCTGGCGTTTCATTTTTGTGGACGAGGTTTTTCATTCCTGCGCCCGACCAGAAAGCGCGCTCCGATTGCGATTTCATGTCACAAATCACGACAACCGGGACGTCAGTCAAAGCAAGCAGTAGCCTGCGGACATGGCTACGCTGACGTTCGCAAGTCACCTTTAGATCGAAAACGACGAGAGAAAGGTACTCGGCTTCAGATGTCTGGATATTGTCTTCAATGTCGATGTCGAAGAAACCGTATCTGTCTTCAACCGCGCGAAGGGAGCTGATGTATGGAGCTTTACCGTCGAGAACCCTTAGAAACATGATCTAACAATCCCGCATGTATTCAGTTTTTGGCCTGCGTGTTCGTCTTGCTGCCCTTTAACTGGGCAAGCAAGGTCTCGTATCAGTTCAGTGATAATCTGGAACGGATCCACCAGCCTTAAAATAATAAAAATATCTAATAAAATACTTGTAAGATGCCGAGATAAGAAAGAGTCCTATTTTACGGAATATTATTATTAATCGCGAATATATCGACATTTTTATCAGTAAAAAGAGTTGGAATAAAAAAGTCACTCTAGGTGAACACGTTCTTCAAAAGAGTTGGACTTGCCGTGTTTTGTGATGAGACTCGCATAGTGTGTGTTGTGGAATATTTAGTTCATTGAGTTCCCACCTCTTGAGGCCAGCTTGGGAGCTCTGACAGCAAAACCAGCAGAAATCCGCTGAAAACACCGTGGTGCGAACTCTCACCAGAGTTTGCGAATTGGTTCCCATCTTGAGTTTGCGCGGTCGCTGTTTTCACTAGGTAATTTCATGTGGCGCAAAAAGGACCTCCGACCTCCCGTCGTTTTGTGCCAAATGAAGTTGCGCGGCCGTTTTCATGATTTTTCTGCCAAAATGGCTCAATTCCGCCAATTACCAGATATTCCCACTTAATCCCGGATATTGCCTTAGTGCCAACTGTTCTTGCGCGTTACATCGGGATATGAAACTGATCGCGTCCTGGCGGGCCGGCCTGATGACTGAAGGCATCAGTGCCGAGCGTTGGCAGCCCTCACACCAAGAACCGGCCAGCAGATCGCTGATGTCCGCGATGTGTTTGTGCCGCTGGAAGAAATTCCGGAAGGTTTTTCAGATCCGTGTTTCCTGCGCCCCACCAAAACAAAACCGCACCGAACCAATGGCAAAAATTATTGCGCCGCATTCAAGGTTGCCGGACTGGGTCAATAAAAACCGGACTATTTAAGAATGCTCGGCCGATATGAGGCCCCAGCGTATCAAGACCTCTTTCAGCGTGTCGCAAGTGATCGGCTTTGCAACCATATCGAACTGCGGCAACATGGCCTGATCCAGGTCCACGGCATCAGGCAGTTTACTCGACATCAAAATCGCGTAGCTCTCTTCATCGGTTTGCAGAACGGCCCGAACGAGATCCCAACCACTTTTGTCGTGATCCAGCTGAAGGTCAGTCACAATCAGACGGATCGAGGACAAACGCCTCAAGGCCCTCATACCATCTGAGAAGGTGAGCGCAATTTCTGTCGAGAAGCCCAGCTCCTCCAGGGCCTTCTGCACTGCCTCGGCTGAGGTAAGATCATCATCCACAATCAGTGCAAGGCCGTCAGCTTGATACTGTCGAGCCTCTTCGTTCACCTCATCAAAGACCGGAAAACGCAACCGGATCCGTGTCCCCTCGCCCACCGAGCTTTCAATATCCATGGTTCCACCGGACTGGTGGACAAATCCATGCACCATCGAGAGGCCAAGCCCTGTGCCCGCGCCATCTGAGCGATTGGAAAAGAAAGGTTCCGAGGCGCGGTGCATGATGTCAGGGCTCATGCCAATGCCAGTATCTGAAATCTCCAGAACAATCGTTTCAGCTACTCCGGCAGCCACAGAAATATTCACGGAGCCCTTTCCCGAAATCGCTTGTCCGGAGTTGATGCAAAGGTTCAGAATAGCACTTTCCAGCTGCCCCGGGTCGACGCGGGCGTACAAATTGTGGTCGCGGATGTCTACGGCGAGGTCGATGTCATCGGACAAAACAACACAGAGCAAGTCGGTCATTCCATTGACCAGTGCACCAATTTCGACGACTTCGGGTTCAAGGTGTTGCTTGCGGGCGAAGGCGAGCAGCCTTTCCGTCAAGGTTACACCAAGGTCAACGGCCGCAGAGATCCGCGCCAGATGCACCGGTATCCGCTCACCGTCCGCAGTTTCCAGCAAGTGCACATTTCCGGAGATCGTCGACAGGATGTTGCCAAAATCATGAGCAACTTCACCCGTTAGTTTTCCTAAAGACTCGACCCTTCTGATTTCCTCAAGCCGTTCGTCGATCCGCTTGCGTTCCGTAGTCTCTGAAAACAGCCAAACCGACCCTCCGTCTGGCAACTGAGACTGCCGGATCTCAACAACATGGCCGTTTG
>CALDSI010000089.1 GCA_937911395.1 uncultured Labrenzia sp. | reverse complement strand
TGCAAGATTGGTCAGTTCATTCGGATCGTCCGCAAGGTTGAACAGCTGGGGCGGATCGAGTTCGCAATGGATGTATTTCCAGTCCCCCTCCCGGATGCCGACCAGAGGCGCGTAAGAGGCTTCTGCGGCATATTCCATGAGAACCGGTTCGGCCCGGGCCGCGCCCTTGGCCAGCGGGACGAGGCTGGCGCCGTCCGTCCAGGGCATGATCTCGCTCATGTCGATGCCAGCAAGATCGCAGACCGTCGGCAGGACATCAAGGGTGCTGACCGGTGCGGTTTCCAGATGGGGTGACAGGTCCTTGTCGCAGATCATCAAGGGCACGCGGGAAGACCCTTCGAAGAAGGTCATCTTGAACCACAGGCCGCGCTCGCCGAGCATATCGCCGTGGTCAGAGACGAAAAGGATCGTGGTGTCATCCGCCAGATCCATGGCGTCGAGGGCTGCCAGGATTTCGCCGATCTTGTCATCCAGATAAGAGATGTTGGCGAAATAGGCCCGGCGCGAGCGGCGGATGTCGTTTTCGGTGATGTCAAAGCTGCGCCAGTCATTGGCATCGAAGATGCGTTTGGAATGCGGATCGTGATCCTCATAAGCCTTGGCTGGAACCTCCGGCAACAGGTGTTCGCAGTCCTCGTAGAGATCCCAGTATTTCTTGCGGGCGACATAAGGGTCATGCGGATGGGTGAAACTGACCGTCAGGCAGAAGGGCCGGTCGTATTTCCCGCGTCCGTAATCATAGATCTTGCGGATCGCCTCGAAGGCGACGTCGTCGTCATATTCCATCTGGTTGGAGATTTCCGCGACGCCGGCCCCGGTGACGGAACCCATGTTGTGATACCACCAGTCGATCCGCTCTCCCGGCTTGCGGTAGTCCGGTGTCCAGCCGAAATCGGCCGGGTAAATGTCGGTGGTCAGGCGCTCCTCGAACCCGTGCATCTGGTCCGGTCCGACGAAGTGCATCTTGCCCGACAGGCATGTCGTGTAGCCCGCCCGCCGCAGATGGTGCGCGTAGGTTGGGATGTCGGACGCAAACTCTGCAGCGTTGTCATAAACGCCCGTGCGGCGCGGCAGCTGACCGGACATGAAGCTGGCCCGCCCCGGCGCGCACAGCGGAGAGGCCGTGTAGCTGTTTTGAAACCGGACAGAGCGCCCGGCGAGTGCCTTCAGGTTTGGGGCGTGAAGGAAATCCGCCGGGCCGTCGGGAAACAAGGTGCCGTTCAGCTGATCGACCATCAATATCAGGATGTTTTTCTGTCCGGCCATATTGTTTCTCCGCGCTTACGAAAGGTCATGGAAGAAACTTGTCCGTTATTTTGATTGAGTGATCAATCAAATCCGACCGGTGTTTGTGTCATTTGGACACGGCGAGGCGAGATCCAGCATCTGGTGCGAGAGCGGTCCCCGCTCAGAAATGATAGAATTTCGTGCCATAACGGAGGATAATTTTGCCACCTCTCCTAATGCTTACCCGATTTGCGGAGCGTTGCGCTTCCGGCGATGCGGGCGTTGCAGTTATATCAGCGCAGGCCATTAAGCCGCGGCGACGTCTTTCAGGAATCTGTCGATCCGTTGGGTGACACCATCCAGTTCCCGCGTGGCCTCATCCGCGATGGATTCAACCTGCGCGGCGGACTGGCTGGTTTCACCGGAGCCGCGGGAGAGATCTCCGATTGTTTCCGAAACGCTGGCCGTTTGACCGGCTGCCTGTGTCACACCGGAAGAGATCTCGGAGGTGGCACCAGCCTGCTGTTCGACGGATGCGGCCATGGCAGCTGCGGTTTCGTTGACCTCGTCCATCATGGTCATGATTTCTGTAATCGCTGCCACAACAGCTTCGGTGGACCCTTGGATTTCCGCGACCTGACCGGAAATCTCATCGGTTGCCTTCGACGTCTGCGTCGCGAGCTCTTTGACTTCCGCGGCGACCACGGCAAAGCCTTTGCCTGCATCGCCCGCGCGTGCGGCTTCGATTGTCGCGTTGAGAGCCAGAAGGTTGGTTTGTTCCGCAATGTCCTGAATGAGCTGGATCACGGCACCAATCCGTTCAGCAGCGGCCGACAGTCCCTTGATCTGATCATTGGACGTCCGGGTCGCTTGGGTCACGTCTTCAACGCGGCCGAGGGTGGCGTTGACTTGCCGCCCGGCTTCCTGGACGGAGGCTGAAAGTTCCTCCGTTGCAGCCGCAATCGTCTGGACGTTGTCGCTTGCCTGGCTTGAGGCATGGCTGACGTTTTCGCTTTTGTCCGTGGTTGACCGGGCAATTCCAGTTAGATGTTCGGCAGTGTCTTCAAGCTGCCGCATGTTGCCATTGACGGAGGTCAGGGCGGCTTCAATATCAGCTCTGAACTCGGTAACCAGTGCATCGACAGCCTGCTGGCGTTTGAGTGCGGTTTCCGCATCGCGTTGGGTCTGTTGCTCCAGTTCAACACGCTCCACTTCGCGATCCCGAAAGGTGCCGACCGCGCGGGCCATGTCTCCAATTTCGTCCTTACGGCTATCTGCGGTCAGGTCGAGGTCGGTTTGGCCCTCTTGCAGTTGCCGCATGGCGTTGGTGAGGGATCGGAGCGGACGAATGATCGCGCCTGACAAGAGAACGACAAAACCTACGCCAATGACCAATGCGACCAGCAGGGCAATGGAAATCTGCGTTCGGGCCGTGGCAGCGGAGGAGACGGCCGTCAGACCCGCGGCCCGGCTGATGGTGCTTGCCTGTTCGCTCAATGCCGAAGCTGCGGTTGCAAATTGGGCTTGCCCGGCCTTCTGTGCATCGCTGTTGGTAACGACATCCGCAAAGGTTGCGCGCAGGACCGGCAGCGCTTCAGCACCGACCGTGACAAGCGTGTTCAAAGGACCGTTCAAAAGATCCAGAAAGGCCTTGTCAGATGTGGACTGCAGGGATGACTGGCGAATGCTTTCCAAAGCGTCCAGCTGCGTTTCGGTTTCGCTGAGATAAGTCTGAAAGGCGGCACTCGAAGCGTCTGAGGACGTGGTCAGGTACTCTGCATAGGCGCTGCGCACGCCAAGGACATTGCGGGCCACGCCTTGTGTAAAGTTGGACAGGAGCGCGATGTCTGCGGTCGCTTTGTCGAACCCGCGCAATTCCGCCGTCAGCTCCTCAATTGGCGCCTCGGCTTCAGCAATGATCGTTGTCGTTAGGCCGACGAGCTGTTCAACGGCTGGCTGGAAGGTTTCGGACCAAACCGCAGCCGTCCCGTCGCTGGCACCGGCCTTCAGGTGCGCCTTGATTTGTTTTTCAAACGCTTTGCCCGCCTTGGTGAGATCCTTGACAGAGGCTCTGAGCGTTTTTGTCTTCACGGTACGGCGGACAGCCTTTGCGTCCTTGTCCAGCGCCTTGACACGCTCAGACAGGGCTTTGGCGTTTGCCTTGTCCGGTGCGTTGACAAAGGCTTTGGTTTCCTGCTCCAGAACGATCGCGGCGATCCGCATGTCTGCAAGACGCGGGGCGACCTTGGAAAGGTTGTTCATCTTGCCTTCGTTGTTGAGCGCAAGACCAAGGCGGTAGGCTTCCAGGGCCTTATACTGTTCAAACACCTCGTTGGTCGTTTCAACCAGGCCGGATGTCAAACCATCAAGATCTGAAATCGCTGCATCCCGGGCACTTCGTGTGTTTTTCAGATTGCGGAAACTTACTTCCAGCTCGCTCACGGCAAGGGTCAGCTGCTGTGCCGCCTCAGGTTTGTTCCGGGCCAGTTCGTCGCTGCTTGCAGATAACGTGTTGATGCTCGCTTCCACCACACTGGCGGTCTGCTCAGTGCCGTTGCGCTCGAACGCGTCTGCACCTGTGAGCAGAGGCGGGATGTCTCCCAGAAGATCACTTGCCGCTTTTGAAGTCGTGACGGACTCTTGAACCTGGCTGGCGGCGAGGTATCCGCCGGCACCGACCCCGACGGAGCACAAGAGCATTGCGCCAAAGCCGATCTGAAGTTGTGTTTTGATCGGCCAGTTCAAGAACGACATATTCGGCAAGCGCATTTGGCGGGCCCCAGTCCAGTCTGAAAACGCCAGTAAGTGTGCCGGAATGGATTTAACAAGATCCGAATTTTAGGTAATTTTGCCGTATATTTTGCGAATTTTGCTTCTATACGGGTTTCTACCTAGGCTAGAACTTCCTACGTGCGTTTTTTGGGCGTATCTGAATGCCCAAGGTCCTTTTCCGGCCACAGCAGGTCGCGAAGCCGTTGTTTCAGTATTTTGGCTTCCGGAAAGCCGCCGTCGGTTTTTCTATCCCAGACCGGATTGCCATCACATGTGATGGTGAAAACCCCTCCGGAGCCGGGAACGAGGGTGACAGCACCGGTCTCTTCCGAAAAGGTTGAAAGGATCTCCTGCGCCATCCAGGCAGAGCGCAGCAACCAATTGCATTGGCGGCAATAGGTGATGATGATATGGGGCGCGGGGATATCCTGCATGGGTCCTCGTTCAGTTTAGCGGTTAGACGTCAAAGGCTCTTCTTGCCAC
>CALDSI010000088.1 GCA_937911395.1 uncultured Labrenzia sp. | reverse complement strand
GACCGCACCATCAATCACACTACCAAGTGATTGAGTTGATAAAGAAGCCGGCCCTTGGGGCGGCTTTTTTGTTTTTGGTTTTCACCCCGTTTTTCGCGTCGACTACAGGCCTCGGAAATCTGAAGTTCGCGCAGCCTTCGGGACCGCGTTTCTGATGTAGTCGGACCTTCAGTTCAAAAAAAGACCCACCAACTGGTGTTGGCGGGTCAGCAGGAGGAGAACGCAATTTGCTGCAGGGGGAGCGCAGCACGCCTTGCGTTGAGACAAGATCCAAGATCGGGATCTAAAATTCTTACGCAGCCGATTTTGGCATGGATTTCCAGATGCTGGAATTTTTTGCTGCGTTTTACACTTTTTGCTGAGCTGGATCAGGTTCGCTCACGGCCTTGGGCTCAACCCGTCATCTGACGCCTGACGAGCTGAGATCTCGGTCAAAAGATCACAAGGGCCAGCGGATCAGGACCGGTTTTCTGCAGCCAAGCGGTTCATCTGTCAGCCGGCTCGCGATGAAATCGGCAACGTCTGCGCGCGCAATGATGCCGTTGCGCCATTTCTTCGGGTCTTCCAGAACCTTGTACCGCCCTGATCTGGGTTGATTTGTTAGAACGCCCGGCCGAACAATCAGGTAATCCAGCCCGCTTTCCGAGATCATCGCTTCCTGGGTGGTTTTATCCGCATATGCGCGTCCGAGAAGCGCCTTGAACGGGAGGCGTTGCAGCGGATTGATCGCTGAGCGGCTATCACCGGCGCCAAATCCCGTCACGGCTATGAGACGGTTGATGTTGGCGTTTTCCATCGCCGGAAGAAGCACCTGGGTGGCCTTTGAAAACAAGGTTACAGGGCCGGTGATCATGTCCAGCGAAGCAGGGATGCCCAGAGCCAGGACAACTGTGTCGACGCCATCAAGCGCATGATCGATATCACCACGATCCAGCGCATTGCCTTTCATTGCTTCAACCGCGCCGGTTTTCGCCATCGGAGCTGACCCGCTGCGAGACATTGCGCGCACGGCGTGACCGTTCTCCGCAGCTGCCAAACAGACTGCTTTGCCAATGCCCCGGCTGGCCCCGATCACCAATATGTTTGCCATCAGACCTCCAAATCTTGTTCGTTGAGCTTTTGAGCGCTGATACCTGAGGGTGAAAATCGGCCAGAAATGCCAGCCGGCAAGCGTGGCCAAATACCGCAGGAACGATTTTTGTAACGAGGAGCGTGCCGATCAAAGGTTGGTTAGAGCATCGCTGATTAAAGCAGCTGCTCTGCCATTCACCCAGCGATCTTCAAGCCGAAGGCGTACTCCCGGATGAAAAACCGATGCGTCCAATCATTGGCAATTTCAGAGAAAAATCATTGAGGTCAATGCCGTAGGTGAGGCCCAGAATATTGAGCTCCAACCCTTCTTCCCATGCAATCAAAACCCCAAAGAGACCCATCAAGGACAATTGATATCCAGTGCCGCTCGGTGCTGTGGCCCATAAACCTGAGGCCAGGTAGTCCTTGCCGACAGCTGTTGGTGGCAGGTCCAGCCGCAATTCTGGGAGCGCTCTGCCAAGATGTGCGACAAATGTATTCGAGTTGGGGCCGGGCCAGACTGTGTAGATGCTGTTGAATTCGTAAGCGTCGATGGCAGTTTGCAGGCGTACAATCGACTCGCTTGCCCGTTCGCCGCGCAGTTCGGCCAAGAGCTCTGGTTCGGAGCCAAACCAGCGGCTGTCCGGCGCGCGCCGGGATGCCCGGACAGCGTTGCCGCCGTAGCGGACCCGCCATCCCGTGACTTCGTAAGTGGTGAAATGATCGGCGTTTGCAGGTTTCACGGATATCCAGCTGTGGACACCAAAATAGCCGCGCCAGCTGAACGCGCGCGCCGCATACACCTGAACGATCGCTTGCTGTTCCGTCCGTGGATCTGGTGCGATGCCGATGGGTTCGCGATTGGCGGTGCTCCAGTGGGTGTCCGGTGACCGGACGCCCGACAGATATGCGGTCAGCCCAAGCGCCAGATTGAAAACGATAAAACAGGTACTCCAGATCAAGAGCCGACGCATGGTGTTCCTTTCGTCATAACGCTTCTTGATTGGAGGCAATTTTGGTTTTCTTTTGACTGCGTCATTTGTAATGCGCGCGCCGGTCGGAGAACTTGCGGACCCGTTTGCGCCAGGCCCGGTAGCTGGAGGGTTTCAAGCGATCCCGCATCAGCGCTTTGACCTGGGGTTCGTGAAGCCCGTATTCCAGTTCGATCTCGGCAAAACCGACGTGATCGGAAAGGGCCATCTCGATCACCTCACTGGCATGCTCGTCAGACAGCTCAGACGGATTCGTTAGCTTTTTGCGTGGGGCCGAAGACTTGGTCTTCAGTGTCAGCATATCTTCTTCATAATTACTCGACCTCAATTTGAACCTCGTTATATCTCTGGGCCGGGAGGACGGATGGTGCATCGTAAAATGCAAAGGAGACCGAGCCGGTTGTTGTGAAACCGTTCTCTATCAGACTGGTGAGCAACCGGCTCGCCTCATCCGCAAAGTTCTCATCTGACCACCGGCCGGAGAAGCTGCGAACCGCCACTTTTCGTTCGCCAAGCGTCGTGGCTTCAATGCGCGTATTGACCGGCGCTGCTGCGGAAGCCACGTCGACACCTTCAGGCAGAAAGAAAAACATCTCCCAGTCGCCATCCATCAGATCGCTAGTCGTGCTTGATTGTGATGGTGCGCTGTTTGAACCACACGTCCGCTGAAAAACCGGCGCGGTCATTTCATAGTGTTGCCGGTCTTCGTTGTTGCCTGTGATGTAGCTGTAAAGGGCGTTGAACCCGCTTCGGGTAGCCGCACTCCGGCCGTTGCTTTCGATGATCCGGACGGCGTCAGCTGCCGGGTAATGCCTGATCTCGAACTGGCTGTGTCCCTGCAAAAGCTCATAAGCAGGCTGCCCAAGCGTTGCCCGATCGTGATTTGCGCGTACCATCAAGGTCTCCATCAAAGGTGATGTAGAGCCAAATGGCGCATCGGCGAACGAATGCCAGCCCCGTCTGCCCGCCCGGATGCGGCATATTTGACGAAACCCTTGTAGAGCTGCGGGGTCGGCAAACGGGCCAGCAATTTGTTTTGGGATCGATCAGTCTAACTTTTATGCGCAAAATGCGAAAACAGAATACTGTGTTGGCTAGTTTATACGGAAAATGAAAAATCTCATCTTCGCGGCAACACGCTGTTCAAGGAGATGATGTATGAAAGCGATGGTCTTAAAGGCATATGGCGAGGCTGCAGAATTTGATGCTGTCCAATTGCCGGATCCTGAGGTGAAGCCCGGACAAGTGCTCGTGCGCATTGGCGCGACCAGCGTCAACACTGTCGATACGATGATCAAACAGATGGGGACCGACCTTCCACTGTCTCCAGAGTTGCCAGCCCTCTTGGGAATGGACTTCGCCGGCACGGTTGAGGCCGTGGGAGAGGGGGGCGATGGCTTTGCTCCGGGCGATGAGGTTTACGGCTGCGCTGGTGGGCTGGCCGATCTGCCGGGCGCATTGGCGGAACTGATGGCAGTTGATGCGCGGCTCATTGCCAAGAAACCCCAGTCGTTGACCATGCGCGAGGCAGCAGCACTCCCGCTTGTCGGTATCACCGCGTTTGAGGGTCTCACCCGCGCGGGTGTCAAAGCGGGCCAAAAGGTCCTGGTCCATGGTGGCGCTGGTGGAGTTGGACATGTTGCAGTCCAGCTTGCCAGACATTTTGGAGCAGATGTTTATGCAACCGGCTCCAAAGATGCGCAATTGTCTGAGATCAACGGATACGGCGCGACAGCAATCAACTATACGTCCGAGGCGGTCGCCGACTATGTGGCGAAATACACGGATGGCCAGGGTTTTGATGTTGTCTTTGACTCCGTCGGCGGCGCCAATATGGCAAACTCATTCGAGGCAGCAGCGCTCAACGCGAATGTTGCGTCTACAGTGGCGTTGGTCGAGCTGGACTTGAGCGTTGCCCACTTCAAGGGCCTGTCCCTTCATGTGGTTTTCATGCTGATCCCCATGCTGCATGATTTCAAGCGCTCAGAGCATGGCGTCATCCTCACCAAACTTGCCGAAATCGTTGATGCCGGGGGGCTGAAACCGCTTTTGGATGCAACAAGTTTTCACCTTGCGGATGTTGGGGCGGCCTATGACCGGCTGACAAGCGGGCAGGCGATCGGCAAGGTCGTTGTGGAGCTATAGTCGCAAAGGAGCATGGAGGTGGGAAACGAGATTAACTCGATAATCTGCACCAATAGAATTGGCCGCTCTGACTGTCCTGTTAGGGCGGCCTATGCCAATCAACAAGCTCGAGCACAGCGTTCGATATCGGACGTGCGCTGTTTAAACTGGGTTTTGCGCACCAGCAAAAAAAGTCAGCCGACCATCGCCATCGAAGATTGGCCTGATGCGCAACCGGTTCATGAAGGGCGTGCCGTCTTTTCGATAATTCAGAATATCGATGGTAAAGCGCGTTTGGGCTTTCAAACCCTGGCGGATTGCTTCAATCGCGAAAGGGTTGGTTTCCGGACCTTGAAGGAAACGGCAGTTGCGTCCAACCGCTTCGACCGATGTGTACCCGGTCTGGCGTTCGAATTCTTCACTGACAAAGATCATCGGATTGTCAGGGACATTCGGATCGGAAAATACGACGCTCATGTCCTGTTCTTCTGTTTCCAAAAGAGATCTCAGTTGATCGTCAGTTAGAGAGGTGACCATGGCGCTTTCCTCCAGATTTTACTTTGCGGCATGACCTTAGAAGACTTCATTGCCGAGACATATTCAACAAAAGCGCAAGGTGAATTATCAGGGTCTTGCTAATGCTGTCCGCCTTGTCGCATGGATGTCTTGCTCTATCTGGCTGACGACTGACCGCGAAGGCAACTTACCTCCATTTCTGACGGAAGCTTTGCATGGCAAAGAACATTCTTGGCGATCTTCTCGAGAGCTGTTGTACCGACCCGATGACCGGATATCTCAGGGATGGGTTTTGTGCCACGCATGATCAAGACCGAGGGAGCCATGTTATCTGCGCTGTGGTGACGGAGGCATTTTTATCCTTCACCAAGGCACGCGGGAACGATCTACAAACGCCCATTCCAGCCTACGGTTTTCCTGGGCTTATGCCTGGAGATGGCTGGTGATTGTGCGCCCTTCGCTGGAAGG
>CALDSI010000087.1 GCA_937911395.1 uncultured Labrenzia sp. | reverse complement strand
ACAGGTTGATGATGCCGCAATCTTCAGACAGTGCCAGCTGCTCGGCATTGGAAACGCGCCAGAAGTGACGGTTGTCCCACTCGTTTTCGCGGACCGGAACCTTGTTGCCGTATTTCTCCAAAAGGTGCTCGTTGGCCGCGTAGCCGTGCGCGCGCTCCCAACCGCCAAGTTCCATGAAGTGACCGCCAAGCTCCACTTCACGCTCGTAGAACGGCGAACGCTTGATGTTGCGTGATCCGGCATAAGGCTCGCGCGGGTGGATTGCCGGGAAGTAGATTTTTTGGGCCGCTTCGTAGCACCGGTCCTCGATGAATTTTTCCGTCATCTGGTGCGCATAGAAACGGGAATAATCGATGCCCGCATGATCGATCTCGGTGCGGCCGTCGGTCATCCAGTCGGCGATCAGCTTGCCGTAGCCCGGACCGTCCTTGACCCAAATGGCAACGCAGTACCAAAGACCACGTACTTTCTGGCTTTCCCCGCAGGACGGACCGCCAGCGGCAGACACCTGCAACAGTCCATTGAAGGACCAGGTCTCGTTGTAACCGAGTTCGCTCAGGATCGGAGTTAGCTCCATCGCCTTTTCAAGCGGCTCTATGACCTGCTCCAGCTCCAAGTCGCGCTGTGATGGTGACAGGCGCGCCTCTTCCTTGGACTGAAGATCACGCGGATGGCACATACGCGGATTGGTGGTCTCGTAGTAGCCCCACTCGATCTGGCCGCCTTCGGTGGTCTTCGGGTCGCCCGTATCGCGCATATAGGCAGAGTTGCCCTGGTCGCGCAGCAGCGGATAACCGATGTCCTTGCCGGTGCCCTCAAACTCGTTGAACGGACCGAAGAACGTCAGCGGGTGGTCCACCGGCATGACCGGAAGGTCCTCACCCACCATGTTTGCGATCAGGCGGCCCCAGAGGCCGGCACAGACAACAACATGATCGGCGATAATTGTGCCGCGATGGGTTTTCACACCCTTAATCTTGCCGTCCTCAACGACCAGCGACAGCGCCGGTGTGTTGGCGAAGGATTTCAGCTTGCCACTTTCCACGCCCATGTCGACCAGCCGGCCGGACAGCGCCTGGGACCGCGGCACGACAAGACCGGCGTCCGGGTCGTAGAGGCCGCCCTGAACCTGATCTTCCTCGATCAGCGGGAACATTTCCTTGATTTCAGCCGGAGTGACGAGGCGGACATTGGTGCCGAATGCCTTGCCGGAGGTCACCTTGCGCTTGATTTCTTCCATCCAGGCATCGTCGCCGGTCCGCGCAATTTCAAGCCCGCCGACACGTTCGTAAGCGCCCATCTTATCGAAGAAGTCGACGGAATAGAGTGAGGTCCACGTGGACAGGAAATCGTGGCTGGTGTTGTAACAGAAGTCGGATGCGTGCGCGGTGGAGCCGACGTCGGGCGGAATGCCAGACTCGTCGATGCCGACAATGTCCGTCCAGCCGCGCTCAATCAGGTGATGCGCAACCGAAGCGCCGACGATGCCGCCGAGACCAACGATGACGACCTGTGCCTTGTCAGGAAAAGCTGACATATTTCATTCCTCTTCAAAAGGCAGGCAGCGCTGTGCCAAAACGCGCTCCCCTCCGCTTGTTCCATCCACGAAGGATATTCTTCTGCACCACGGAGCCGTTGCCCCGCCGATTTGGCCGCCAGTATTGCGACACTCGGGATGGCAAAGTAGCTCAATTGCGTCATTGGAGCATGTTGCGACGACACGCAGCAGAATTTCAGCCCGGCAATCCGCGGCCGACCGACGCAGCGGCCGGAACCCGCCCAATGACGGAAATAGGGCATGATAGGACGCATCCGCACCAAGATCGCTGGCCAAGCCCTCTAAGACTTGACATAACGACACAAATTTTTCTGTTCAGGGAGCCCCACAATGTCAGACGCCGCCGTCAGCACCGGCCGCCGTGGCCGATCCGCCCGCCGCGAAAGACGCACCGCCACTTCCGGAGGCGTTGGCGCTCCTTATATCCGCCGGGGCATTCCGAACTACGAAGTGCTGAGCGACGAAGGCGCGGCAACAATCGAGGCCAAAGCCGACCGCATTCTTGCCGAGAATGGACTGGAAATCCGCGAAGATCCGGACGTCCTCAACATCTGGAAGATCGCAGGTGCAGAGGTTGACGGCGAGCGGGTCCGCTTTCCGAAGGGCATGCTGCGCGAGATCCTGAAAACGGCACCATCGCAATTTACGCAACACGCCCGCAACCCGGCGCGCAATGTCGAAATCGGCGGCAACAATCTGGTGTTCGCACCAGTCTATGGCCCTCCGTTCGTGACCGATCTCGACCAGGGGCGCCGCTATGGCACGATCGACGATTTCCGAAATTTCGTGAAGCTCGCCTATATGTCACCTTGGATGCACCATTCCGGTGGCACCGTGTGTGAGCCAGTTGATCTGCCAGTGAACAAGCGTCACTTTGACATGGTCTATTCCCATATCAAATATTCCGACAAGCCGTTCATGGGATCTGTCACAGCGCCGGAACGTGCAGAAGATTCGGTCCGCATGGCGCAAATCACGTTTGGTGAAGACTTCGTCGACCAGAACTGCGTGATGATCCAGTTGATCAACGCCAACTCACCTCTGGTGTTCGACGCAACCATGCTGGGCGCGCTCAAGGTCTACGCCCGAAACAATCAGGCCTGTATCGTTTCACCGTTTATTCTGGCCGGTGCGATGAGCCCGGTGACAGTTGCAGGCACCCTAGCCCAGGTTCTGGCTGAAGCTCTGGCCGGCTGCGCCCTTACCCAGCTGATCCGCCCGGGTGCTCCGGTCGTCTTCGGCGCGTTCGTCAGCTCCATCTCGATGCAGTCCGGTGCGCCAACCTTCGGCAGCCCGGAAGGTTCGCTTCTTTTGAACGGCGCAGCAAAGCTTGCCCGCCGCGCAGGACTTCCGTTCCGCTCAGGCGGATCGTTCACCGCATCGAAACTGCCGGATGCTCAGTCCGCTCAAGAGTCCGCTCAGACGATCACGGCAACCGTTCAGGGTGGCGTAAACTTCTGTCTGCACTCTGCCGGTTGGCTCGAAGGCGGACTTTGCTCGTCTTATGAGAAGTTCATTCTGGATGCCGATCAGCTCGGCATGATGCATGTGCTTGCCAAGGGCATCGACGTCAACGATGAGACCCTGGCCATGGACGCTCTGGAAGAAGTCGGCCCAGGCGGCCATTTCCTTGGCGCAGCCCACACACAACGCAACTTCGAGAGCGCCTTCTACCGCTCCAGCGTTGCGGACAACAACTCTTATGAGCAATGGCTCGCGGATGGTGAACTGGACGCGGCAAAACGGGCCAACAAGATATGGAAAGAGCAGCTCGCAGCCTATACTGGCCCTGCTCTCGATCCGGCCATCGACGACGCACTGCTGGACTTCATGGCAGAGCGCAAAGCGTCCTTCCCGGACAGCAACATTTAAGTCGCCCGGAGTGATACGATGAAAGGCAGCTGTCTTTGTGGTCGTGTCACTTATGAAATAACGGGGCCATTGCGCCCCGTTATAGCTTGTCATTGCGTCCAGTGCCGCAAGACATCAGGTCATTTCGTGGCTGCCACCCAGGCCACAAAGAAAGACCTCCACATTCGGGGTGAAGACAACCTGACCTGGTTTCAGTCCTCCGATAGCGCTCGGCGTGGTTTTTGTGCAGCCTGCGGAAGCCAGCTCTTCTGGGAGCCGAGTGGCCAAGAAGTGGTGTCCATCATGGCCGGCACACTGGACGGCCCGACCAGTCTTCAGATCAGCCATCACATTCACAATGATACCAAGGGTGACTACTACCAGTTACCAGATCGTGCTTCTGAGTAAACGCCTTCAGCATCGCTCTTTAGGCAAAGAACACGCGAAAAACTCATTGATCATATTACTGGTTTGCTTGTCTGCCACGTTGGTCTAACCTGCCGCCCACTCCTGCCAGCAGGTTCTGCAAAACACTCTCGGTAACGTGATAGGTGACCATGTCCTCTGAAACCGCGCACGTCCAGAAACTCGCCGACGACCTGACCCGCTGGCTGACGGAAGATGCATTGCCGGCCTGGCAGGCAGGCGGCATAAATTCAGACACCGGCGAGTGCTACGAAACCATCGACCTTGCAACCCAGCAAGGTGTGCCAAGAGACCGGCGGGCGCGTGTCATTCCACGGCAAATCTACTCCTTCCTCGAAGGGGCCCGGCTTGGCTGGAAAGGCCCATCGGAGACCATTGCCACCCGGCTCTGGACCTGGTTTTCGGACACCTACCGATTGCCGGACGGCACCTTTGCAGCCACCGCAGCCATGGACAACACCCTGACCGATGCGCGCTTCGATCTCTATAATCAGGCGTTCGTGCTTTTTGCCTTGGCCCACATGGCCGACAAGATCCCGGCCTGCGCGAGCAGCGCCGAAGCTGATGCAAAGTCACTCGTTGAGGTATTGGTCAAGAGCTACAAGCACCCGGTCATCGGGTTCCGGGAAGACAATCCGGACCGCATCCCGTTGCGTGCCAATCCTCACATGCACCTGTTTGAAGCCGCAATGGCTTGGGAAAGCGTCTCCAACGACCCGATGTGGTCGGGCATGGCTGATGAGTTGGCCGAGCTGGCTCTTACCAAACTGATCGACCCTGTGAATGGCGGACTTCGCGAGTTTTTCGATCTTCACTGGGGTCCTTTGCCCGGCGACGAAGGACGGATACTGGAGCCTGGACACCATTTTGAATGGGCCTGGCTGCTGGTTCGGTGGGGCTCTAGCCGGGCCGACGCGGATGCGCTTGTCGCCGCCCGGCGGCTCTACGACATCGGCTGGACCTACGGCATTGACGAAAGCCGCGGCGCAACCTTCATGTCGATCAATGACGACTTTAGCGTGCGCGACCCAGTCGCACGGCTCTGGGGGCAGACGGAATGGATCAAGGCCGCCATTGCCTTGGCCGGGATATCTGTTGGCGCGGAACGTGAAGCCTATACGGCCGACATTTCGCTCTCCGTTGCAGCGCTCACGGCTTATTTCGATGACGTGCCCGCCGGCCTTTACAGGGACAAATGGCATATTGACGGCTCGTTTGAAGACGAGGCCACGCCTGCCAGTTCGCTCTATCATATCGTCTGCGCCATCTCAGAATTGAACGCATTCGCCAAGTCGCTGTAATTGCGACTTGAACATGAATGGCGAATGCAGAGCACGATAAGACGTTTTCCGCATTTTACAGAAGCGACGGGCGCTCTATAGCTGAGCACCGGATAGGAATAGAAAACCGATCTCAGGTTCAAAGGGAGGCGGAATGCCACAAGCTCAAATCATTGACGGGAAAGCTATTGCAGAATCCGTGCGTGGTGAGATCACCGAACGCGCAGCAAAGCTTCTGAGCGAAACCGGCAAACGCCCCGGCCTTGCGGTTGTTCTTGTCGGAGAAGATCCGGCAAGCCAGGTCTATGTCCGAAACAAGGACCGCGCTGCCGAAGCGTGTGGCTTTCATTCCGTGAAGCACACCATGCCTGCCGACTCCAGCGAAGACGCAGTGCTAGGCATGGTCGATCAGCTGAACAACGATCCGGACATTCACGGCATCCTCGTGCAGCTTCCGCTGCCCGGGCATATCGATGAAAGCAAGGTTCTGCGCCTGATCAAGCCGGAGAAGGATGTCGACGGTTTTCACCCGATCAATGTTGGCCTTCTAACCGCCGGCGAACGCGACAGCGCGCTTGTCCCCTGCACACCTGCGGGCAGCCTTGTGCTGTTGAAGCGCACGCTCGGCGACACATTGTCCGGCAAGAACGCTGTTGTCGTCGGCCGGTCGAACATCGTCGGCAAGCCGATGGCTTCGTTGCTTCTGCAGGAAAGCTGCACCGTTACCATCGCTCATAGCCGGACGAAAGACCTCCCCGACGTTGTTCGCGCAGCCGATATTGTCGTCGCAGCAGTCGGACGTCCGGAAATGGTCAGGGGCGACTGGATCAAACCGGGGGCTACTGTGATTGATGTCGGCATCAATCGGATCCCGGCTCCGGAAAAGGGCGAAGGCAAAAGCCGACTTGTTGGAGATGTCGCCTTTGACGAAGCCGCAGAACACGCCGGCGCCATCACACCGGTGCCTGGCGGTGTCGGACCGATGACGATTGCCATGCTGATGGTCAACACGCTGACCGCTGCCCGCCGGCTCATGGGCTTGCCGGAAGACGAGCCGCTTTTTTAGCTGTTTCGCGAAGTCAAACCGCCGCCTTGCATTCGGTCTGCCACCATGGTCTATCAATGTTGACAGCCTCTTAACCATGGCCAACTAAGCTGCGTCATGTAGGGACTGCAATTGCAGATAAGTTGATGGCATGACAAAGGACGCTAGGTGCGTGGTCATGCCGACTTTAAACCTGAACAGGCGGCAGTGAGTGAAGGGTCTACCGTCTCAAGCGTCCGGACATGTCCGG
>CALDSI010000086.1 GCA_937911395.1 uncultured Labrenzia sp. | reverse complement strand
GTACAGGTTCTGCGGCAGCGCCGGGCACATCCCAGGATGTTCAGGTCTGAACCCTAATTCTGACAGGCCGAATTTGCGCCGGGACAAGACGAGAGGGTGTTTGTCCGGGTGTTGTTGCGGTTGATCTGCTGTGTCCGGTTCAGCCGATTGTTGCTGTCGATCCGTTGCTGGGTCGAGAAATTGTTCTGCTGACGATTGAGGTTCTGATTGAGCTGTTGTTGCGCGGACGGCCCAAGGGTCGTGCCGGGTTGGATAACGCCGCGCGGCTGAACTGATTGCGCCTGCGCGAGACTGCCGCCAGAAAACACCAGGCCCGCTGACACAATCGCAGCACCAAACACCGATAAGACAGTTTTGGCCATCAGCAACATGTTTATACCTTCCATTCCATCTCGTACCCGCGGATCAGTATGGGTGGAGCCGCGCGCAACACCAAATTAATTCGCGAATTGAAGCATTTCGGTGACCGGACGAGCGAAATGTTCCAGTTGATAGTGCCGAATGCACTGCCTGTTTGCTGCGGTGCAGGGTAAGATTTCCTTGCGTTTACCCCGTTTCGGGCGCGACGATAGCGTCCCGCCCTTGATTGAAGGGCCATGACGAACATCACGCCCGGCGCTTTCCGGGTTGTTGGCCTTCGATCCCATCCGGGCGAGACGCGGCGGGCCCGCGTCCTGAACCGCCGGCCGTTCCGCGTTTTAACGAGGATATCCTCGGGCAAACGGGAGGCTCAGTATGGCAAACACCAACAATGGACAGGCAAACTCCAGCGGCAGGGAACCGCGCTGCGTGGCTTTGGTCGGACCCTTTGGCAGCGGTAAAACCAGCTTGCTGGAGGCGATCTTGGCGCGCACCAGCAAGGTGGACCGGCAGGGCAAGGTCTCAGACGGAAATACCATTGGTGATGGTTCGGCAGAAGCCCGGGCTCATGGGATGAGCGTCGAGCTCAACTTCGCGGATGTGGAATACCTTGGTGACCGGTTCAATTTCATCGATTGTCCGGGATCGGTTGAGTTTTTGGGGGAAATGGACAGCGCCTTGTCCGGTGCGGATCTGGCTGTGGTTGTCGCTGAAGATGATGAGCGCAAGGTTCCAGCCTTGCAGCTGATCCTGAAAGCCCTTGAAGCCCGCGCCATCCCGCGGGTTTTGTTTTTGAATAAGATCGACAAGAGCACACGGCGGGTCCGCGACGTTTTGAACCTGCTGCAACCGGCGTCAAGCGTTCCGCTTGTTTTGCGCCAGATACCGATCTGGGAGGACGGTCAGGCCACAGGCTTTATCGATCTAGCTCTGGAACGGGCGCATGTTTATCATGAAAGGGAACCAAGCACCGAGATTGACATGTCGGATGACGACCGGGCGCGCGAGCATGAAGCCCGGTTCACGATGCTGGAGCATCTTGCCGATCACGATGATGACCTGATGGAAGCGCTGCTTGAGGACATTGCGCCGGACCGGGAGACGGTGTTCGCTGATCTCGTTGCGGAAATGCAGGACGGCCTGATTTGCCCGGTCTTCTTCGGCTCTGGAGAGCATGGCAATGGCGTCACCCGCCTCTTAAAAGCCCTTCGCCATGAGGTGCCTTCGGTTGACCGCCTCAAAGCACGTCTTCTTGATGCAGCGGCCGAAAGCGCAATTCAAGTTATCAAGACGCTTCACACACAACACGGCGGCAAAGTCTCGGTGGCGCGCGTGTTGAGTGGCGCTCTGGCGGACAATGACAGCCTCTATGTGAATGGAACCACCGAAGCGAAGGTATCGGGGCTGTTTTCCTTGTTTGGACAGCAATTGAACAAGATCTCCAAAGCGTCTGAAGGGGATCTCGTCGGCCTGGGACGTTTGGAAGATGTTCAAACCGGTGATGTTCTGAGCCTTCAGGGCAGCAAACTCCCAGCTCTGGACACTGCGGATACCCGGCGGCCGGTTTTGGCGACGGCGATTGAAGCCGGGCAACGCAAGGATGAGGTTCGCTTGTCAGCTGCCCTTTCCAAGCTTGCGGAAGAAGACGGTTCCCTGACAGTCGCGCAGAACCAGATAACGGCTGAAACCTTGTTATGCGGGCAGGGAGAGATGCACTTGCGCGTCGCTCAAGAGCGTTTGTCGGGAAAATACGGGCTGGATGTCGCCGTGCATGCGCCGCATGTGCCTTATTCGGAAACGATCCGTGGCAGCACGACGGCACGCGGACGTCACAAGAAGCAGTCCGGTGGGCACGGGCAGTTTGGTGACGTGGTTCTCGAAATTTCACCATTGCCGAGAGGAGAAGGCATCCAGTTCACCGATCGTATCACCGGGGGCGTGGTGCCCAAGCAATACATCGCGTCGGTGAAGGAAGGTGTTCTGGAAGCTCTGGGCCAGGGGCCGCTCGGGTTTCCCGTTGTCGACCTTTCGGTGTGTCTGGTCGATGGATCATATCACTCGGTCGACAGTTCCGATCAGGCGTTCAAGATGGCAGGTATCCTGGCGATCCGGGAAGGCCTGTCCGACTGCAAACCCGTTCTGCTGGAGCCCATACACAAGGTGGTCGTTGCGTGTCCGAGTGATGCAACTGCCAGGATCAATGCCATTGTTTCGGCCCGGCGCGGACAGTTGCTTGGATTTGACGCCCGTCCCGGATGGAGCGGATGGGACGAGGTTCAGGCTCTGATGCCGGAGGCTGAAATCGGGGATCTAATTGTTGAGCTCCGGTCCGCGACGGCGGGAGTTGCCAGCTACACGGCAGAGTTCGATCATATGGCAGAGCTGTCAGGCAAAGCAGCGGACCAGGCGCTCCAGCGTTCGGGAAAACAAGCGGCGTAGAGAGCCGTGCAAGTGCGAAGTGTTGATCTGTCTCATTTGATTGTGTGTCCGTTCCCTTATCCTCAATATGGGAAGAGGCGCTGCCATAGGAGATGTTCAATGCTTGCGATTGAAAAACAGGAAGAGGACCGCGTCTTTGTTCATCTGCGGGGTCCTCTCAATGCTGACTTGATGCAGGCCGGGTTGGAGGATCTCATCGAAGCTGCAGAGGATCTGACCAACGGCACGATGCTCTATGTCATTGATGATTTCGAATGGCCAACCGCAGGTGCGTTGGCCGTCGAATTCAAAATGATGCCGGACCTTCTGAAGCTTTTGGGAAAATTCCGAAAGTGCGCGGTCCTGTGTGATGCAGGTTGGATTCGCAAGGTCGCGGAAATCGAAGGGATGCTGATACCGGGGCTTGAGATTAAAAGCTTTGTTTCGAAAGACCGGGAAGCTGCTGAAAACTGGCTGAAACAAGCCTGACACAGGCCTGACACTTGGCATCGGTCACTCGGGCGTTATTTGCGTTTGAACACACAATCCGGTCTTTCTACGTCCAGATTGGGAGTTTGACGATGAATATCTTGACCAAACGCAGCTGGGAATTGCCCGAGCGCGAAGCCACCCCAGAGCATGTCTTCTTGAACAGACGTCAGATCCTGGCGGGGCTCGCAGGGGGAGGTGCCTTGCTCGGAAGCGGGCTAGGGATGAGACCGGCCTTTGCCGAGGCAGACCCGAGCGCGGGACTTTACCCGGTTCCACGCAATTCTGCCTTCACATTGGACCGGCCAGTGACCGATGAAGACGTGGCGTCGAAGTACAACAATTTCTACGAGTTTGGCTCTCACAAGCAGATCTGGCCAGCGGCCCAAAACCTTGAGACCCGTCCATGGACTGTGATGCTGGACGGTCTCATCGACAATCCGCAGACGATTGATATCGACGCGCTTCTCGCCAAGATGCCTCTGGAGGAGCGGCTATATCGCCATCGGTGTGTTGAGGCTTGGTCCATGGCAGTGCCGTGGTCGGGCTTCCCGCTCGCAGAATTGGTCAAGCTGGCGGGACCGCAAACAGGTGCCAAGTACCTTCGGTTCGAAACATTCCTCAATCCGGAAGTTGCCAGCGGTCAGAAACAATCTTGGTATCCGTGGCCTTATGTTGAAGGCTTGACCCTTGCAGAGGCGACCAATGAACTGGCGTTCATGGCGACCGGGATCTATGGAAAACCGCTTGCCAAGCAGTTCGGTGCGCCGATCCGGTTGGTAACACCTTGGAAATACGGATTTAAATGCATCAAATCTGTGGTTCGGATTTCGTTCACCGACAAGCGTCCAGTGAGCTTCTGGGAAGAAATCCAGCCGAAGGAATACGGCTTTTGGGCGAATGTGAACCCGTCCGTCCCACATCGGCGCTGGCCCCAGGCAACCGAGAAATTGTTGGGAACCGATCAACGCCGGAACACACTGCTCTACAATGGCTACGAGGAGCAAGTCGCGGGTCTATATAAAGGCATGACTGGCGAGCTTTTGTTTATGTAAAATGGTGGTTCATCTGTTGTTTTTGCATCGAGACTATTAACAATAGTCTCGATGCGAATATGTATTACTGTATATTGAAGTTGTTAGCATTTTTGAAATAGGCTGAGCATCGGTGCTTTTTCTCTAAGTGTGCTTTTGTGCACTCAGAAAGGCTTTGATGGTCGTCGATTGGATCGCAAATATTGGCGCTCTTTCGTTGGGCGCATTGGCGTTCTACTTCTTTGCGCGCCGGGATACCTTGCACGCGCGCCGGTCGGTAAGTACGGCATTTCTTGGCGCGTTGTTTGGCCTCCTGTCCGCTCTGGTCGTGATGATGCCCGTCCATTTTGGCGATGGTGCCACGTTCGACACGCGGGCTGCACCGGCGATACTGAGTGGCTACTTCCTTGGGCCTTTGGGGGGGATCATCACGGCAACCATCGCAGGTGCTGCGCGTTATGGGGTCGGTGGCCCATTTGTGATTGGCGGCAGCCTCAGCCCGTTTTTTTACGCGG
>CALDSI010000085.1 GCA_937911395.1 uncultured Labrenzia sp. | reverse complement strand
GGATCTGAAGCTGACCTTCTTCAGCTTCACCCCAATCGGGATCATGGTGGCTGGTGCAGGGATCCTCTATGTTTTGTTCGTCATGCCGCACCTGATGCGCAATCGCAAAACCATGGCTGAAGAGTTTCAGGCAACGTCCGGCAAGCAGTTCATCGCCCAGATCGAAATCACCTATGAGCACCCTCTGGTGGGCACCGAAGCCGTATCCGGCATGTTTCCGAGCCTCAAGGACATGACTGTCCGCCTGGTCCAGCGCGGCCAGCAACCGCTTCTTCCGCCATTTGAAAATGTGATCCTGTCACCGGGCGACACAGTGATCGTAGCTGCCACCCGCACCGCACTTGCCAATGCCCTGGCGCAACGCAAGCCGTTGATGGAAACGGATGGGGGCGAAACCAATGTAACCGGCCGCGAGGCTGCACCGAGCCAGGACGGATCCCTCAGCCTCGCCGAAGCCGTCGTGGCCCCTGCTTCCCGTCTTATGGGCCGCACTCTGCCACAATCGGGCTTCTATACGGAAACCGGCTGCTTGGTGATGGGCATTCAGCGCCGGAGCCGCATGCCACGCATGGCCATGAATGATATTCGTCTGGAGGCCGGGGACGTTCTGTTGGTCGCAGGATCTGAGGAAGACATTGCCAGGCTGCGCGGCAACCGGGACGTCCTGCTGCTTGATTGGTCGACGGCAGAAGTTCCCCGCAAACGCTATGCGCCGAGAGCCTTGGCGATCTTTGCCTGCGTTGTCGCGCTTGCAGCTTCTGGCCTGGTGCCGATTGTTTCCACGGCCGTTGCCGGAACCTTCGCCATGATCGCCTCCGGCTGTCTCAACATCCGTCAGGCCATGCGGGCTATCGACAGCCGGATATTCATGCTGGTCGGCGCCTCGCTTGCCGGTGCGGTCGCCTTGGAGTCAACTGGCGGGGCGTCCGCGATTGCCATGTCGCTTGCCGACATCCTTCACGGCAGCCCGCCTGGCGTCGTCTTGTCCGCATTGTTCTTCATGGTGATGATTCTGACGAACTTTCTTTCGAACAACGCGGCCGCAGTGCTGTTCACACCCATTGCAATCAATCTCGCTGATCAGATCGGCCAGCCGCCAGAAGCCTTTATTGTCTGCCTGATCATCGCCGCAAACACGTCGTTTGCCACGCCCGTTGGATATCAAACCAACCTTATTGTGATGGGGCCCGGACATTACCGTTTTGCTGATTTCCTGCGTGCTGGCGTCCCGCTGGCGCTTGTTTTATGGTTGACCTTCTCACTGATCGCACCATGGTACTATGGGCTGTGAGGGATGACTTTTACGCCGTAGGAAAAGCTGGTGACACGCCACCCGACCGATCATCCGCAGTTCTATCTGACTGCTCCCGCGCCCTGCCCTTACCTTGAAGGTTTGCAGGAGCGCAAAGTGTTCACGCATCTTGTCGGCCACGGCGCGCCCGCGCTCAACGAAGTGCTCACACAAGGTGGTTTCCGGCGCAGCCAGAACATTGCGTACCGCCCGGCCTGCGAAAACTGCCAGGCTTGCGTCTCTGTGCGTGTCCGCGTCGACGACTTCAATTGGACAAAGTCGCTCAAACGGGTTTGGAAATCCGGGGCAGATGTCATTGGAGCCCGCCTTCCGCCGAGCCCGTCGGCCGAACAGTATGATCTTTTCCGCGATTACCTGCAGGCCCGCCATGAAGATGGCGGAATGACCGAAATGAGTATCCTCGACTACGCCATGATGGTGGAGGATACGCATGTCGAGACCATGGTCATCGAGTACCGCAAACGCGGACCGGACACATTCATAACAGGGGCCGGGACCGGACCGCTGCTTGGCGTTGCTCTGAGCGACCAGCTCAGCGACGGCCTGTCGATGGTGTATTCCTTCTACGATCCGGCGTTCACCGAAACCGCGCTCGGCACATATATGATCCTCGATCACATCGAGCGCGCGCGAAAACTCCGCCTGCCCTACATCTATCTCGGTTATTGGGTCGATGGTTCGGTCAAGATGGCCTATAAGGCCCGCTTCAGGCCACAAGAACATCTCGGGCCGGACGGCTGGACGACAGTCGCCGCGCCGAGTGGGCCCGGCGAACCTGCAAAAGACTGACGCTTCCTACGGAATGTGCTGACGGATCGACGTGAAGACATCGCGGAACATGTCTTCGGTCAAACGCCCCGTATTCGTGTTGTACCGGGAGCAGTGGTAACTGTCGAACAATACAAGATCCGTTCCCGGAAGTTCATGACGCCCATTGTGGGAAAACGGGAATTGGGCCCGTTTCAATTCCAGGGCGGTCAAAAACGTCTCGTGCGCGATCCGGCCAAGTGCCAAGACCGCCCGGATAGACGGGGTGGCTGCAAGTGTGGACAGAAGGTATGGCCGGCAGGTCTTGATTTCCGGTCCGGTTGGCTTGTTCTTCGGAGGCAAACAGCGCACGGCGTTCGTAATCAGCGCGTCAGTCAGCACCAACCCGTCGTCCGGCCGCGCTTTGTACGTCCCCTCGGCGAAACCGAAATCCAGCATGGTCTTGTATAGAAGATCACCGGCATAGTCGCCGGTGAACGGGCGCCCGGTTGCATTGGCACCGCGCATGCCCGGAGCCAGTCCAATGACAAGCAGTCTCGGGTCTGGTGATGTAAAGGACGGCACTGGCGCATTGAACCATTCGGGGTGTTCGGCCTGCAAACCTTCCCGAAATTCAACCAACCGAGGGCATGCCCGGCAATCCAGAGGCGGATCGACGGGCGTAGCCTGAACATCATGGACCGGCATCTAACCGCTCTTAGTAATCGTCGTCATCCTCGTCATCGATCTCCGGCATCGGAGGGCGCTGAGGACGTTCGGACGGATCCCGGCCGATTTTGTTGGCAAGACTTGCCAGATCGATGAAGTGATCGGCCTGGCGGCGCAGATCATCGGCAATCATCGGCGGCTGCGTTTTCAAGGTCGATACCACACTGACCTTGCGGCCTTTGCGCTGCAACGCTTCGACCAGTGACCGGAAATCGCCGTCACCGGAGAAGAGCACGATGTGATCCACGGATTCCACAAGTTCCATGGCATCAACAGCAAGCTCGATATCCATATTGCCTTTGACTTTGCGGCGTCCCGCACTGTCAACGAACTCCTTCACAGGCTTCGTGATGACCTTATAGCCATTGTAGTCGAGCCAATCGATCAACGGGCGGATGGAGGAATATTCCTGATCCTCAATCAGCGCCGTATAATAGTAGGCACGCAACAAGTAGGCCTGGCCCTGAAATTCCTTCAGCAGACGCTTGTAATCAATGTCAAAGCCGATGGCCTTGGCTGTCGAATACAAGTTTGCACCGTCGATGAACAAGGCAACCTTTTCTCGTGCATCAAACATTTATATTGAAACCCTTCTAAGTGGTATGCGTATCCTGTTTGAGACCGCTGACCCGAGTTTCCTTCCCACCAAAGGAACCTCACGGAACAAAAACAAAATCACCGCATATAGCTTCCGACCACTGGCTGCTTTTTCGCCATTTTGTGATCAGATTATTTTTAGTTCTTCTAGAACGCCTTTTTAGTTATAGGGCGCTAGGGACTGGCGTACACTATCTCCTCTCCAAGCCGCAACGGCTATGGCGCGTAGGCTGTGAAAAAATAACTGTATTTTTGCATAATTTCCGCCGCCTCCCCGGAATTTCGACAAGGGGTTGCTTTTTGCCAAGGGCATCACTATACGCTTGAAGTCCTTGTTTCAAAAGCTATGGAGACGTCGAATGGCGCGCGTGACCGTCGAGGACTGCATCGACAAGGTCGAAAACCGGTTTGAGCTGGTGCTGATTGCTGCGCATCGCGCTCGCATGATTTCAAGCGGTTCTCCGTTGACGATAGATCGCGATAACGACAAGAATCCCGTTGTCGCTTTGCGTGAAATCGCCGAACAGACCGTCAGCCCTGAAGACATGAAAGAAGACCTCATTCACTCGCTTCAGAAGTTCGTTGAAGTGGATGAGCCGGAAACAGAAGCTGTTCCGGTTGTTGCTGTACCGGGTCAACAGCAAGTTACTCAGGTTAACACCGTCGACGACAGTGCCGTCGAGTTCGATCGCATGACAGAAGAAGATCTTCTGCGCGGCCTTGAAGGCCTTGTGCCGCCCGAGCGGACCGACGATATTTGATATCATTCTCATGGCTGGAGCGTTGCTGGACTGACCTGGCGCTCTGGCCGCAGTTTATCAGTTCCGCCTTGTGTGTTGGCGGTTGCATGGGTCAGTCTCGACCATGATGCGTCAATATGAATTGGTTGAGCGTGTCACCCGCTACAACCCTGATGCCGACGAAGCCTTGCTCAACAAGGCTTACGTCTACGCCATGCAAAAGCACGGCTCGCAAATGCGGGCCTCCGGTGACCCCTATTTCTCTCATCCTCTGGAAGTCGCTGCGATCCTTACGGATTTGCGCCTGGATGATGCGACAATCGCTGTCGCGCTGCTTCACGACACCATCGAAGATACCGACGCGACCCGCACCGAAATCGATTCCCTGTTTGGTGAAGAGATCGGCAAACTGGTCGATGGCCTGACCAAGATCAGCCGCCTGGATCTGGTATCCCAAAAGGCGAAACAAGCTGAGAATTTCAGAAAACTTCTTCTCGCAATCGCAGATGATGTTCGTGTCCTGCTGGTTAAACTTGCCGACCGCCTCCACAACATGCGCACGCTCCAGCATATGCCCGAGCACAAGCGCGGCCGGATCGCGGAAGAAACCATGGAGATCTATGCGCCGCTGGCTGGCCGCATGGGCATGCATGACATGCGGGAGGAGCTGGAGGATATTTCTTTCCACACGCTCAACCCGGAGGCTTATGAGACGATCAACGAACGTCTGGAAGACCTCAGAGAACGCAACAAAGACCTGATTCTCGACATTGAGACGACCTTGGCAGAGCGCTTGTCGGAACGGGGCATGGCGGCTTTGGTCAAGGGCCGGGAAAAACGCCCCTACTCCATCTTCCGCAAGATGCAGCGCAAGGCGATCGGGTTTGAACAGCTATCGGATATCTACGGTTTCCGGGTGACTGTCGGCACCTTAGAAGCGTGTTATCGGGTACTCGGTGTGATTCACACGACTTGGCCGACAGTCCCGGGCCGGTTCAAGGACTACATCTCCACCCCGAAGCAGAATGACTACAAGTCGTTGCACACCACGATTGTCGGTCCTTCCCGCCAGCGTGTTGAGCTGCAAATACGCACTGTCAACATGGATCGGGTCGCCGAGTACGGCATTGCGGCTCACGCTCTTTACAAAGACAGCGAATACGGCGGCCGGAACATTGCCGATCACACGGAAGACTGCCGCGCGTTCGAATGGCTCCGCCGGACCACGGAACTTCTGGCCCAGGGCGACACTCCTGAAGAGTTTCTTGAAAACACGAAACTGGAACTCTTCCACGATCAGGTGTTTTGCTTCACACCGAAAGGGCGTCTGATTGCCCTGCCACGCGGCGCCACACCGATCGATTTCGCTTACGCCGTGCACACGGATATTGGCAACACGTGCGTCGGCTGCAAGATCAACGGCAAGATCATGCCGTTGGTCACCGCACTCCACAATGGCGATGAGGTTGAAGTCATCCGGTCGCAGGCGCAAACACCGCCGCCTGCTTGGGAAGCCATAGCTATCACAGGTAAAGCACGGGCAGCAATCCGCCGGGCAACACGGGAATCGGTGCGCAAGCAATACGGTGCGCTGGGCGAGCATATTCTCAAGCGCGCGTTCGCACGCGCCGACAAGAGCTATTCGGAAGACCTTCTCGAAGCGGTCCTGGGTACGCATCACCAAAACAGCGTTGCAGATCTCTTGGCCGCCGTTGGCCGGGGCGATCTCAGCGCCCAGACCGTATTGAAAACCGCCCATCCCGAATATCAGGACGAACGTGTCGCAATTTCAGGACCCCCGTCCGGCGAAGGCTGGTATGACCTCAAACAAGGCCATGGTCTCAAGTTTCGCATACCTCCGACAGGGCTTGCCGGTGCAATCGTTGAGGACGGCGATGATTGGTCAAACACCAATGCGCTGCCAATTCGGGGATTGTCGGGGGACATCCCGGTCAGTTTTGCGCCAGATGGCGGTGCAGTGCCCGGTGACCGCATTGTCGGGATCTTGACCTCATCGGGCGGGCTGACCATCTATCCGATACAATCGCCTGCTTTGAAAGAATATGACGACGAGACCGAGCGCTGGGTTGATGTGCGCTGGGATATTGACGTCAACAATCCGGAGCGGTTTCCGGCGCGGCTTGATATCTCCGCTGCCAACGAGCCCGGATCACTGGCAACGATCGCGCAGGTCATTGGCGAGAACAGTGGCAACATCGATAACGTCAAAATGCTTCAACGCGCACCGGATTTTCATCAAATGTTGATTGATTTGGAAGTGTGGGATTTGAAACACTTGAACCGCATCATCAATCAACTCCGTTCCAAACCGAATGTCTCCAGTGTAAGCCGGGTGAACGGCTGACCGGACTGATCAAGTCAAAAGGACCCGCTTTATGACACGTGACGACGTGCTGTCCGTTTTCCGCGATGCCGGTGCCATCCTCGAAGGACATTTTATCCTGACTTCCGGCCTTCGCAGCCCCATCTTCCTGCAGAAGGCGCGGGTTTTCATGTACCCGGACAAAACGGAAATCCTGTGCAAGGCGCTTGCTGAAAAGATCCAGGCAACGAATCTCGGGCCTCTGGATTTCGTTGTTTCCCCAGCCCTTGGCGGACTTATCCCGGGTTACGAAACCGCGCGGCATCTCAAAGTGCCGGCAATGTGGGTGGAGCGGGAAGACGGTGAGTTCCGTTTGCGCCGGTTCGAGATGCCAAAAGGCGCGAAGGTCATCATTGTTGAAGATATTGTCACAACGGGGCTCTCCAGCCGCGAAACGGTAACATCTCTGAAAGCACTTGGTGCTGAAGTTCTCGCTGTCGCCTGCCTGATCGACCGGTCCGGCGGTGAGGCAGATGCAGGGGTTCCGGTGATTGCTCTGGCGGATTACAAGGTTCCGGCCTATGAACCGGACAAACTGCCGCCGGAACTCGCCGCGCTCCCGGCCGTCAAACCGGGTAGCCGTGGCCTCGCCTGATTAAAAGTGTGACTGAGAGGACTTGACGCCGCCACATGCTGTTCCGCCGCCGTAATAGACCAACACATGTCGAGCGCCTTCGGGGTGCTGTGTGGCCACGGCACAGCTGGGCCCGGTCAACGCGGTATTTCGGCAAGCGTGTCCTGCGGTTGACGGCAACACCTCATGCGATTGCCATTGGCTTTGCAGCAGGGGCATTTGCATCGTGTACGCCTCTGATTGGCTTTCACTTTCTGACAGCTTTCGCACTGGCTTGGATTCTTCGCGGCAACATGATAGCGGCGGCTCTTGGCACCTCGATCGGCAACCCACTTACCTTCCCGTTTATTTGGGCGTTCACGTACAAAATCGGTCAGTGGGTGCTTTATGGTCAGGCCCCGGACGCTGACCCACACGCGGTCCATGCACAATTCCAGAGCTCTTTGTTCGCCAAGTCGCTCGATTCGCTGTTGCCCATGGTCAAACCCATGTTCATCGGCGCGGTGCCCATGGGTTTGGTGCTCGGAACGGTTTCGTATTTTATCGTCTATA
>CALDSI010000084.1 GCA_937911395.1 uncultured Labrenzia sp. | reverse complement strand
ACACGCTGCGGCACGGCCTGGAAATAACCAAGATCAAATTGTCCGGCAGATGCGGCAATCAAAGCAACGAGCGTCGGCGCACCGGCAATTGCCAAAAGGACCGGAACGCCGGAAAGGATCCCGGCAAAGACGGACAGAGCCAGAACAACAAGCCAGAGAAGATCGGGATTCATGAAACGCTCCGGCGGACAGCGCCAACAAGTCTTGTGAGCACAATCAAAAGGATCAAAGCGGGGAGGATAACGAGACAGGTCTTGACGACAAAGAGACCCGGGAGACCGCCGGTTTCCTGGGAGCCCTCCAGAATGAGCCAGGAGCTTTTGACAAGCGGATACGCCGCCCACAGCATCAGCCCAAAGACCGGGAGTGCAAACAGCAAATCCCCTGCCCGGTCAATGAGTAGATTGACGTGTTCCGACCAGGTCTGGCGGAAAACGTCCACTCGGACATGACGGTCCCGATCAAAGGTTACAGTGACGGACAGTGCAACCAGCGCAGCAAACGAATAACTGACAGCATCCTGAAGTTCTACAAAGCCGACGCCCAGCAAATACCGCATCAGCACCATGGCCAGCTGGCCGGCAAAAACGATGACAGCGAGCCCCATGCACAGCCAGCGCACTGCTCGTAACAAGTTTTGCATGAAAATTCCGAACTGCAACACGTGATTCCGACCATGTTGTAACGGGTCAGCCTGTGATCCCGCAATAGCAAGTCCCGTCATTGGCGGTACCAGCGTTTTTACTATTGGGGATCGGTGAAACACAGCGAACAGATGCCAGCATTGCAGGCGCATACGAAAAGCGAAACATCCAGATATTGTAAACGAACGTTCGTTCGTTTAAATAAACGTACAGCACCCGACCATCCCAGTTTCAGGCGTGCTGCAACAGATATGGAAACATATCGGACTTTGCGGGCTTGCGCCCTTTCCTCTGTCTTAACCGGAGAGTTTCCTCCAAAACTCAGGCCTCATTCAAAATGCGCTTCTTAAGATCAATTATCTTCACCTCAAGTGTTTTCACCGGTTTGGTCGTTGGCAGCCTGTCGGGCGCCCATGCAGCATCCCACCTTACCTATAAAATTGAACTCGATGGAAAACCGGTCGGCCAAATCGTTCATGAATACATTCGACAGCCAGACGGCGGTCACGGATTGAAACTGTCCACTCAGATCGAAACAAAAACATTCTTCAGCAAGGTACGCATCAACAGCGTACTGGAAGAAACAATCTCCGCTGACGGAAATCTAGATGCAGACTCAAACAGGCTGGTAGAGAACAAGAAGACCTATTGGACAAAGATTCAGCGGTCCGGCAGCAGCTATTTGGCATTTACAGCCGAGATGAAGACACCGGACCAGCTTGAAACCGAGGAGCTTGCAGGCTTGGCAAAGGAGGTCATTGCGACGGTTGTCCCGTACGCCGGAGATGCGATGACTGTCGCCGGCATTCTCCTGTCAGACAAGCGGGACGCTCCGCAGCACAAACGCCTGACAACGGACCATTTCGATACATCACTGATCGGCCTGCCGCTCTATTGGCAGTCGAACGATTACGATCTGCCAAGCTCTTTGACGATCATCGACACAGAGGAGATGTCCGTGTTCAAGACGAAGGTCAAAGATCATGGAGATTTGCAGACCTCGGTCGGAGGGAAAAACCTGACTGTCCGGCATATCCAACTTGATATCGCGAACGCAAAACCGATGGAGGTGTGGATGGTGCGGCCGAAAACAGGTCCGGCCCATTTCTACCAGATCTCAGGAATAAGCGATGGTGCCAAATTCAAGGTGTCCCTGACCGGCGCGAACTAGCAAATCAGACCTCCAGTTGAGACCACGTTGACCACTTGGTCTCAGTCTCAGCAATCTGTGAATTTGCAGCATCTCATTGAACCGTCGCGTCTTGCCGCAGCGCAGCAAGTGCGCTAGGTCGGGGCCGTCCTTTCGCTTTCAGACTGGATAACGGCGCGGCCCACCTCCTCCCGGGCCCTGCACCTCCTACCGGTTTGAAAGCAAATCCAAAATCCATTTCTTGGAGTCTATAAATGCTCGGCAAAAAAGTTCCTTTTGTCACCTTCCGCACCCGTGTTCGCGACGAATCCATCGAAGGCCCAAACCCATTTCGGTGGGACGACAAGACCAGCGATGACTACTTCAAAGGCAAGAAGGTCGTGCTGTTCTCCCTGCCGGGTGCATTCACTCCAACCTGCTCCACCTATCAGCTGCCAGACTTTGAAAAACTGTTCGACGACTTCAAAGCCGAAGGTGTCG
>CALDSI010000083.1 GCA_937911395.1 uncultured Labrenzia sp. | reverse complement strand
AGCTATAAGCGCAGTGCCTTGAGCATGTATTTCTGGCGTTTCGTGCCGGCCTACATGCATGTACGTTATCACATTTGGACAGATACGAAAACGCGCGAACCGGTCTGAAAGTTAGATAAGAGATCCTTTTCTTTATCTGGGCGCTGACTATATTCATGCCATCATGTCAGACCGCACCCGCACAAGACTGCTGAATGCACTGAAAGCTGCCGGACCCCAAACGGCAGCAGAGCTTGCCGAGGAACTGAAGGTCACATCCGTTGCGGTCCGCCAACATCTAGACGGCTTGCTGGAGGCGGAGCTTGTCGAATTTGAGGACCTGAAAGGCTCGGTTGGCCGCCCGAAACGGGTCTGGTCCTTGAGCGCAAAAGGCCACGGCCAGTTCCCCGACAATCATGCGGCGCTTGTTTCGGGTCTTCTGTCCGGGGTGACCGACATCTATGGTGCGGATGGTCTCGAAAAGCTGATCGCCCACCGCGAAGACCAAAGCCGCAAACTCTATTCCGAGGTTCTCAGCCAGGAACAGGGGCTTCTGGGAAAAGTTGCCGCACTTGCTGATTTGCGGAGCAAGGAAGGCTACATGGCCGAGGTGCAGCAAGATGGCGATGCGTTTCTATTGATTGAGAACCATTGCTCGATCTGCGCAGCGGCAACAACTTGCCAGGAATTCTGCAGTTCAGAGCTCAATCTGTTTCAATCGATCTTTGGAGACGGCGTTCACGTCGAGCGCCATGAACATCTCCTCTCCGGCGGCCGCCGCTGCGTCTACCGGATTGCGGCTGCGTCCTGATATATTGCCAAGGCTAATTCACGCTGGAGCGCATCAGGTCGTTGTGCTCGGCGCTGATTATTGGAAGGCCGGCGATCGTGCCAGTTTCGTCAATGCTTTTCTTGATGTCGGCAAAGGGTTTCGGTGGGCAGAAGTGATAGCCTTGAACGAACCGGCACTGCAGCTGTTGAAGCGCTTCGGCTTGGGCCGCGTCTTCAACGCCCTCGGCAACGCAGGTGAGCTGCATGGACCGGCAGAGGTTCAGAATGGACGCCACGACACCGCCTGTCATTGGATCATCAAGACATGCAACGAAGCTCCGATCGATCTTAACGCAATCGATCGGCAGGCGGTGCAAATATCCAAGGCTTGAATATCCGGTTCCGAAGTCGTCCAAAGCCAACCGGCACCCGGCATCGCGCAAACGCTTCAAGCACGCTTCCGCGGCTTCGTAACTTCCAATGACCGAGGTCTCGGTGATCTCGAACGTGATCCGTGTCGGATCGACTTCGCGCTCCGCGATGATATCAAGCAGTTTGGATACCGTTTCATGGGACGTGATGTCATGCGCGGACAAATTGAAGGACATGCGCAGCGTATCGGGCAGCGCTTCGATCTGCCTGATCGCCATGCAAAATAGCTGGATGGTCAGCCTTTGGATCTGACCGGTTCGCTCGGCCACCTGAATGAAAACGTCCGGCGGGATCCGGCCAAGCTCCGGGCTGTTCCAGCGCGCTAGGGCCTCAAAGCCGATGATGGTCTGTTTCGAAAGCGCGACGAAGGGCTGGAAGTGGACCTCGAACTCGGCCGCAATATCGGCGCATTGCAGGGCACTTTCGATGGCCCGTTCCGACCGGATGCGGGCTTCGTGATCGGCAGAATAGACAGTGACCGAGCCGCGGGCCGTCGTTTTGGAGTTGTAGAGAGCGTAGTCGGAGCGGTCGAACAGCATATGGGTTGTTGTGCCAGCATCCGGATAAAACGCGATGCCGCAGGACGCTCCGATTGCAACGGAGATCTCGCCAATCTTGAACGGCTGTTGGAGGCTCTCACAAAGTGCTTTTGCGACATCGGCGGCGGTTTCCGGCGGTCCGAGATATAGAAGACCGAATTCGTCTCCGCCGAGCCGGCTGATCTCCAGATCCTCTACCCCAAGCGCTTCCATGCGGTCGCCGACGGCCATAAGCAGCTGGTCGCCGACTTGGTGTCCGTAAGTGTCGTTGACCGGCTTGAACTGATCCAGGTCGATCACCCCGACGGCAAAGACGGCATCGGTTCCGGCAACGCTCTCGATCTGGCGGTCGAGCCGGTTGAAGAAATACCGGCGGTTGGGCAAGTTGGTCAGGAAGTCGGTCTGGGAGAGCCGCTCGTTCTCCGCATTCAGACGTTCCGTTTCCAGATGTTTGGCTGCCAGTTCGGAGCGGGACTTGATCAGGTTTGAAAAGGCTTCATACCCGTTGAGCAGCACCTTCAGAATGACCAGGCAAACCAGAAAGATGTTCATGGCAATCGCCGTGTAAACATCCTGGCCTTTGCTCAGGTAATAGACCAGATAAGGCGCTGTCACGATCAGCATCACCATGATGGCCGCTTGCGGCAAATGCATCAGACAGAAAATGCAGCCAATCACTGTGATCGCGATGAAAAGGGCGACGTGACCCTGCTCAATCGCGGTGCCGTAACTTTCAAGGCTCAAGGACCAGGTGATGTAGACAACGGCGACCAAACTGCCGAGAAGGACAGTTTGACGCAATTTGCGCACCGCCTGTTGTGGTCCGAGTTCGATACCCCTGGACCGGACCCAGGAGAGCAGCCTGAACGTTGTCAAAAACAGCATCGGTATGAGAACACCGATTGTCACATAACCGGGGGCGACGTCGCGGTGTGTGTAGGCAACAGCAATCGCGTTGACCATCAGCAAAAGATAGAGAAGCGGGATTTGGGAGTTCAGTTCCCGGCACTGCGCTTGCGCAAGTTCGGTGTCCCTGGGATCAATGATCATCCAACGGGCAAAGTCTTGAAGTTTTTTCGTTATCGCCCGCAATGCATCGAAATCCTTGTATCCGAAAAACAGCTAAAACGGTCTCTCAGTAAAAACACAGAGGACCACCGTTATTCAGAAATGATTGATATAACGTAACGGTATTGATTCGATTATGCTTGATGAAACTGGAAGTTCAACGCCAAAGGTTTGTTTGATAAGAAAAACTGTAAAAAGTACTTATATGAAAGCAGGTTTGATATTAGCCGCTGCTTAAGACTTTGTTGACCCTGCTGGCACGACGTCCCCCTTACTTCAAAAAGGAACGCCCGTTCGCGTCAACGCCTTGCGCTTGAAAAATCTGCGGCATAGTCTTTTCAAATTAAATCGTTTTGCCTCAAATCGTTGGTGCGGCATTCATTCGTTAGCCCGCCTGGGTATTTGGCATTGCCTGCGAGGGGAGGGTGGTGTGATTGGATCTGGAACGCCTCTGCGTTGGGCTCGGACTATAGTCGTTTCGACCGGTGCTGCCCTCCTCATTTCTGGTTGTGCGCTTTCAGAAGCCCCAATTCTCTATCCTCAAGGGCCGATCGCTCTGGCGCAGCGCGATCTTCTGTTCACGGCCTTCTGGCTGATGATGATCGTGGCAATTCCGGCAATTCTCTTCACGCTCCTGTTCGTCTACCGGTACCGGTCGCGGCATCACAGCACCGCGGCATATACCCCGGAGTGGGAGGGATCTTGGAAAATCGAGGCCGTCGTCTGGCTTGTTCCAGCTGCCATCATCGTTGTTCTGGGCACGCTGGTCTGGCGCGACACGCACAAGCTTGATCCTTACAAGGAGCTTGCATCGGACAAGCCTCCCTTTGAAGTTCAGGCAATTGCGCTCGATTGGAAATGGCTCTTTGTCTATCCGGAGTTGGGCGTTGCCAGTATCAATGAGCTTGCCTTTCCAGCCGACCGGCCCCTGTCCATCAAGATCACCTCCGACACCGTGATGAATTCGCTCATGATCCCGGCGCTGGGGGGGCAGATTTATGCCATGGCGGGGATGCGGACGGAAATGAACCTGCTCGCCGATGGTCCGGGCACCTTCAAGGGACGGAACACGATGTTTTCCGGCGACGGTTTCTCGGACCAGCACTTTCTGGCACATGCCTTGACCGAGGCGGACTTCACGGCCTGGAAAGACAAGGTAACCGGTTCGCCGGAGGCCCTTGATGCCAAGACCTATCTCGAGGTCGCCAAACAGAGTGTCGCAAATCCGGTCACCTACTACTCGAGTGTTGAGCCGAACCTATTTGGCCTGATCCTGCGCAAATACGCGCCGATTGTCGGCCCGCTGGAAAGCGAAGCTGCGGAACTGATTTGCCGGGGGGCTGCCTGATGCTGGGACGTCTGACGATTGAAGCGCTGCCCTTTTACAGCTGGGTGGCGATGGGCGGCGCGGCCGTGACCGTTGGCGGCGGAATTGCAGCGTTCCTGCTGATCACTTACCTGCGCGCCTGGAAGGTTCTGTGGACCGACTGGCTGACAAGTGTCGACCACAAGAAGATCGGCATCATGTATGTGGTGCTCGCGCTCATCATGCTGGTGCGCGGCTTTGTCGATGCGCTGATGATGCGGGCCCAGCAAGCGATCTCGCTCAACAGCGAAGGTTACCTGCCTCCCGAGCATTTTGAGCAGATCTTTTCCTCGCACGGCACAATCATGATTTTCTTCGTGGCAATGCCGTTTCTTACCGGTCTGATCAACCTGATCGTTCCGCAGCAGATTGGTGCCCGGGATGTTTCCTTTCCCTTTCTGAACTCCGTCAGTCTTTGGTTGACGGCTGCAGGGGCCGCGCTGGTCCTGATTTCGCTCGTTGTGGGCAAGTTCTCCCAGGCCGGCTGGACCGGGTATCCGCCGTATTCCGGCATCGAGTACAGTCCCGGTGTAGGTGTCGACTACTGGATCTGGGCGCTGACCCTGAGTGGCGTCGGCACCACCATGTCCGGGATCAACTTCATCGTCACCATCGTCAAGAACCGCTGTCCGGGCATGACCTACATGCGCATGCCCATGTTCACCTGGACGGCATTGTGCATTTCGATCCTGATTGTCTTTGCTTTCCCGGCTCTGACCGTGGTTGCACTTCAGCTCTGGCTGGACCGGACCCTCGGCTTCCATTTCTTCACAAATGGGGACGGCGGCAATATGATGATGTTCGCCAACCTGCTTTGGATCTGGGGGCACCCGGAGGTTTACATCCTGATCCTGCCGGCCTTTGGCATTTTTTCCGAAGTGGTGGCGACCTTCTCTAGAAAACGGCTCTTCGGTTACACGTCGCTGGTCTATGCGACCGCCTGTATCGCCTTGCTCTCCTTCACGGTCTGGCTGCATCACTTTTTCACGATGGGGGCCTCGGCCAATGTGAATGCCATCTTCGGCATAGCCACGATGATTATTGCCGTGCCCACTGGCGTGAAGATCTTCGACTGGATGTTCACGATGTACCGGGGGCGGATCGAATTCCATCCCGCCATGGTGTTCACCATCGGATTTATGGTGACGTTTGTCATCGGCGGAGTGACAGGCGTGTTGCTGGCTTTGCCACCCGCCGATTACCTGATGCACAATTCAACGTTCCTGGTGGCGCATTTCCATAACATGCTCATTCCCGGCGCTCTGTTCGGGTATTTCGCAGGGCTGAACTACTGGTTCCCGAAGGCCTTTGGGTTCAAGCTGGACGCCAAATGGGGCATCCGGTCCTTCTGGTTCTGGTTTATCGGCTTTTATCTCGCCTTCATGCCGCTTTATGCCCTTGGGTTCATGGGCATGTCGCGGCGGATGGAGCATTACGCGGATCCAAATTGGCAACCCTTCCTGGTGGTTGCTGCGCTGGGCGCGGTTTTCGTGCTCTGCGGCATCATCTGTATCGGCATCCAGCTTTATGTTTCCACGCGCCAATGGGGTTCGTCCCGCGACATCACCGGCGACCCGTGGAACGGCCGGACCTTGGAATGGGCGACGTCGTCCCCGGCCGCGCCTTATAACTTTGCGGTTGTTCCAACGGTCACCGACATTGATGCGTTTCATGAGATGAAAATGCGTGGCTCCGCCTATCGGAGGCCTGAGCGTTATGAGCCTATTGTCATGCCGAAAAGCACAGGGCTCGGTGTTGTTTTGGGCGGGCTCTCCTTCGTGATGGGATTTGCCGCCGTCTGGTACATTTGGTGGCTGGCGGCGCTGATGCTGGTTCTATGCTTGGTGTGCATCGGGATCCGGGCCTGTGACGACACCAGCGAGTATGTGATGTCAGCGGCCGAGGTTGAGGTGATCGAGACTGCCTGGCTCTCCGGGATCACTCCGGCTGACATGCATGACATGCGCGACTTTGAACCGCGCGGGGCTGCGTCCGGAATGACGCTTTCGGGGAGAGCGTTATGAGCGAGATGCTGACCATCCGAAACGACACTGACCTCTTGGAGGAGGAAGAGCATCATTCGCTTCGCGGACGGGAGTTCGGCTTCTGGCTGTTCCTTATGGGCGATGCCGTCATCTTCGCGCTGTTGTTTGCGACCTACGTTGTCTTGTCCGGCAACTCGGCGGCCGGCCCGACCTCGCAACAGGTCTTCGACCTCAGCCACACGGCCATCGAGACTGCGTTGTTGTTGGTCTCCAGCCTGACCTTCGGCATTGCCAGTCTGGCCATGGATAAGGGGCATGGGCGCGCCGTCATTCTCTGGCTTCTGATTACACTTGGACTTGGGCTCGGTTTCCTTGTGATGGAGGTTCTGGAATTCCGCGGCATGATCCTGCAAGGAGCGGGACCGGATGTCAGCGGGTTCCTCTCAGCATTCTTCACGCTCGTCGGGATGCACGGCGCCCACGTTGCAATGGGGTCAATTGGCATCCTTGTGATGATCGGGCAGGTCATGACCAAGGGGCTTACGTTGCCGGTCCGCTCCCGGCTCAACCGCTTGGGGCTTTTCTGGCATTTTCTTGATATCGTCTGGATCGGGATCTTCTCGGTCGTCTATTTGCCCGGTGTGATGTAGGAGGCTGACATGGACCACACGGACCACACAGAACATCGCAGCCTTGGCACCTACCTGACCGGCTTTGCACTCGCGATTGTGCTGACTGCGATCCCTTTCGGTCTGGTCTGGACGGGCGCGCTCACCGGACCGGCTGTCTACGGTGTGATTGCAGCGGCTGCTGTCATTCAGGTGCTGGTTCACTTGGTGTTTTTCCTGCATCTTGATTTCAAGTCGACCCCGGGGGAGAACCTCTTCTTTTTGGCCTTCGCAGCCGTTCTGATTTGCATCATGGTCGGCGGCAGTCTCTGGATTATGTTCGACCTGCATCACCGGATGATGTGACGGTCTGAAAAGCGTGGTTGAGGCCTGACTTCGAATGACAGTCTGTTGGTTTTTGCAACCGATGTGGTTTTGCCTCAACAGCTGTGGTACTCACACCACATGGATAAAAGAGACCGGGCCGAACTGTTTCGCGAGCGTTTGAGCGCGGCGCTCAGAGAGCGGGAGCTGAACCGCTCCGATCTCGCGCGCGCAGCCGCGCTTGACCGGTCAACGGTCTCCCAGCTTTTGTCAGAAGAGAGCCCGCGGCTGCCCAATGGCCAGGCACTTGCAGCCATCGCATCCGCCCTAAGTGTGTCAGCCGATTGGCTTCTGGGTTTGTCGGCGCACAAGGGTGCTGCAGCGGATATCCTCGCTCAAGCCGTACAAGTGGCCGAAACCGAACGTCACCCGGTCGACGTGCATTTGCTCGCCTGGTACCGGGACGCGGTTGGCGCCAAGATCCGTCATGTTCCGGCGAACCTGCCGGATGTCTTGAAAACAGAGGCCGTTCTGGCGCACGAATATGCAGGCGAAACCTTTCGGACGCCCGGACAGGCCATCACTGGTACGCGCGATCAGCAGGCGTTGTTGAACCGCGCAGAATCGGACATGGAAATCTGTGTTTCGAAAGAGGCTTTGGAAGCATTTGCGCGGGGCGAGGGCATGTGGTCGGATTTGCCGGATGCTGTGCGCAAGGAGCAGCTGCAGGTCATGGGCCAAACCCTGGAGAAATATTACCCGTCTCTCAGACTGCATTTGTTTGGTGCGAATGACCGGTTCTCAGCCCCGTTTACGGTGTTTGGGCAAAAATGGGCTGCACTGTATCTGGGGCAGCGCTATCTCACCTTTTCCAACACACGCCACGTGCAGCTGTTTTCCCGGCATTTCGATGATCTGGTCCGCCACGCTCTCGTGCGATCCCACGAGGCCAGTGACTTTGCAACGAAACTGTCTCTCGGGATTTGAACCGGATTTCAAACACTAAAGGTAAATCCAGATATTGAACCGCCTTTCGCGAAAGAAAGACCCCACGGCATGGCAACCATCGAATATGTCTATTCCGCGCATTCCGCATTTGCATATCTCGGCTCCTCGGAGCTCATGCGAATTTGCGCTGATTACAACGCGGTTTTGGTCCATCGGCCGGTGCTTTTGTCGCCTGTCGTCGAGGCTCAAAGAAGTCCCGCCTTCCGCCAGCGCACACAGGCACATGTCGACTATTTCTTCGGGCGCGAAATTGAGCGCTGGGCGGAGTACCGGTCCGTGCCGATCATCCGCAAGCGCCCGACCTTTCATGATGCAGATTACAGCCTGGCCTCGGGCATGATCATCGCGCTGGGCGAAACCGGCCCAGACACCGATCGGATGGCTCACGGACTTCTGGAGGCGCAATGGAATGAGGATTTGGATCTTTCAGACCGTACGGCTCTTGAGGCTGTGGCCGTAAAACTGGGGTTCGCCGCCAAGGAATTGCTGGAAGAAGCTTCAAGCCCGAGCGTTCAGAACAAGCTCGTGGAAAATTCCGAGTGGGCCAAGGATAAGCAGGTTTTTGGGTCCCCAACATACATCGTCGATGGCGATCCATTTTACGGTCAGGATCATCTCCCACTGGTGGAGCGCGCCCTTGAAAAACCCTTCTCGCCATCGGACTGGGTCAACCCGGCCGTTGATGGGTAGGGCGCCAGTCAGACAAAAACTCTTCCAATAATTTGTGCCGTGTTAAGTGTTTTGCCGTAACGTGAACTGTTTCAGGTCGTCAGTTGTGCGTTTGTACAAGCGTCCCTAACGTCGGAGATTGTCATGGTATCGGTCCGCCTCGGGCTGATTCTATTTTTTGCAAGCATCTCCAGTGCATTGGCATCAGATCCAAACTGCACACGCGTAACCGCGTCCGCACACCCAGATTATCCGCCTTACCATTGGCGCGAAGGCGGGCGGATCGTTGGGGCAAGCGTTGACCTCAACAAAATGATCTTTCAGGAACTCGGTGTCGCGTTTGATGCGGTCTTCACCGGCCCTTGGAAACGAGTTCTGAAGACCGCTGAAAACGGCGATATCGATTTCTTGATGTCGCTGAAAAAAACGGATGAGCGATCAACCTTTCTGGAATTTACCGACACCCCCGCGTTCGAGAATCCGTTTACTGTGTTCACGTTGCGCAACCGGAGCTTCCCACTCATGGTATGGGAAGACCTGAAGGGCAGGTACGGCGCGAAAAACGCCGGAGACCGCTATGGAGAGCCTTTCGACTCCTATGTCGCCAATGTTCTGGAGTTGTCCGACAGTTTCTCTTTCCAGGATAACGTGAACCAGCTGCTGGTTGGTCGGATCGATTACATTATCCATGGCCGCTACGTCGGCCAGGCGCAATTTGGCGCCATCCAGGGCGGTGAAGACATCGTACCGGTGGACTGGAACGTGATGAACGGCTTTGTGCACAGTGGTTTCTCGCTCAGTTCTTCTTGCCGACATCTGAAGGACAAGGTGAGCGAGCGGTATGGCGAACTGCTCGCAAACGGAACAGCAGCCCGGATCATCTCTGAAAACATCGGCCGATGGATTCTCCGAAGCCGGAATTACGAGCTGCGAAAGAAAGTCGTCGATATCGACTAAAACATCCGGCTAGCCATGTATCGGTCCCACCTTTTCTTTAGTGATGACCGAGGTGATGGTGATACTGCGCCTTGGCAACTTCCAGGGATTTTGCGGGTTCGAAACTGCCGGCATCGGCCATCGCCCAATAGGTGGAATATCCCGCAATATCGTGGGTCGGATCGAGCAAAGCGCCCGGTTTCAACCAAGTTAGAGCCGCACTTGCTGGCAGGATTTCGCGCAAACCCGCTCGAAGATAGAAATGCTCCGGCTTGAAGTCCCGTGGATGAGAGAGCCCGGCTGCGGCTGTGAACTCAACGAGAGACTTGATTGTGTTGCGGTGAAAGTTCGCAACGCGGGTGGCCTTGTCCGGAACATCCAATGCTTGCTGGCGTTTCGGGTCCTGGGTCGCGACGCCTGTCGGGCATTTATTGGTATGGCAGCTCTGCGATTGGATGCAGCCAACCGCGAACATGAAACCGCGGGCCGAGTTCACCCAATCGGCACCAAGTGCCATGGTTCCGGCGATGTCAAAAGCGCTGATCAGTTTGCCGCTCGCGCCAATGCGGATGTCATCGCGCAATCCTGCACCGACTAGGCTGTTGTGCACGAACGCCAACCCCTGGCGCAGGGGCGTACCAAGCCGGTTGGCAAACTCCACGGGGGCCGCGCCCGTGCCGCCTTCCGCACCGTCCACAACGATGAAATCCGGTTTGATCCCGGATTTGAGCATCGCCTTGACGACCGCCATGAATTCCCACCGGTGTCCGATGCACAGTTTGAAACCGACCGGTTTGCCTCCGGAGAGTTCGCGCAAGGTCTTTATGAAGCCCAACAATTCCATGGGTGTCGAAAACGCAGAATGGCTCGCCGGCGAAATGCATTCCTTGCCGATGGGAATACCGCGCGCTTCCGCGATTTCCTCGGTCACCTTGGCACCCGGCAGGACACCGCCGTGGCCGGGTTTTGCACCCTGGCTCATCTTGATTTCGATCATCTTGATCTGTGGGTCTGCCGCCTGTTTCTTGAACTTTTCCGGATCAAAGCTGCCATCGTCGGCGCGGCAGCCAAAATAGCCGCTGCCCAGCTCCCAAACCAGATCGCCGCCGCCTTCGCGGTGGTAGCGGGAAACGCTGCCCTCGCCGGTGTCATGGTAGAAACCGCCCGCCTTGGCCCCCTTGTTCAGTGCAAGAATCGCGTTGCCGGAAAGTGACCCAAAGCTCATGGCGGAGATGTTGAAAATCGACGCTGAGTAAGGCTGTTTGCACTCTGGACCGCCGATCTCGACGCGCAACTCCTCGACTTGGCCATGGGACTGAGGACAGACCGAATGGTTCACCCAGCCGTAGTTGATGTCATAGACGTCAAGCTCGGTGCCGAAGGGGAGCACGCCTTCAATGTCTTTTGCCCGGTCATAGACCATGGTCCGGCGCTCGCGGGAGAACGGCCGGCCGTCCTGATTGCTTTCAAAGAAGTACTGCCGGAGTTCCGGACGGATGGCTTCGAACATAAATCGGAAATGACCCGCGATCGGATAATTTCGTAAGATCGCATGTTTTGTCTGGGTGACGTCCAAAATGCCGATAATGGTCAGGGCGGCAAAAACCGCAAAAGCCCACAGGATGTGAGGGTTGACTGCGAAACTGAGGATGAAGGTCACGACAGCGGCTGCACTACATAACGCAAACACCGTATAGCGGGCTAGAAACAACTGACATTCTCCCTCTGTCAATCAAGAAGGTCAGTCTAGTCAGTCTCCTTGGCAATTGGGAAGGGGGCATCTGACCTTTGGTTTCTCGCTTCCTGTTGTCTGGCGCGCGCCGCGCCAAGCGGCACTCTGCGTGGGTTGCATCGAGAATTCTGCCGATTGCAGGCCCTCGGCTTCACACCAGATAATCAAGAGAATTTCTTAAACCGCTAAGCGCTGGTCTGCACAGGATGTGGCCCTGCGGTCGAATTGCCGAAGTGCTAGCAATGTCCATGATGAGGTGACATGAAACGAGTGTTGGGCGCGATAACCGCAGCCATGGTGACCGTAAGTGCATGGCAAGCCTCTGCGCAGACACTTGTTTTGGGCCTCGAAAATGTAGAGTACTTTCCCTGGCAACTGCCAGACGGCACCGGGGCCGACATTTTCCTGATAGAGACGGCGGCCCAAAACCTGGGCTATGCGGTTGATTTCCGGCCCGTGCCCTGGAGGCGGTGCCTCAACGAAGCCGCTTCGAACGCCATCGACGGTTGTTTTTCAGCCAGCTTCGAGGTGAGCCGCATGGACCTTGGCGTCTATCCGATGGCGGATAACCGTCCGGACACCTCAAAAGCTTTGCACGCCGACAGTTGTTCGCTCTACGTCCCTACAGAATCGGATGTCCGCTGGACTGGGTCAGAGTTTGAAAATCTGTCCGGTGATATTGGAGCCATCTATGGCTATTCGATTGTGACAATGCTTCAAAATCAGGGCGTTGGGGTTTTCAAGGCCGACCGGCTCGGTCAACTATTCCAGCTCCTTTTGCGCGAACGCCTGGATGGTATCGCTGCGCTGACCGCACATGCCGATCACCTGATCGAGCAAACGCCGGAGCTGAACGGAAAAGTTCGAAAAGCAAGGCCACCTTTGGAAGAAAAGCATTACTACCTGTTGTTTTCACATGGCTTTACAGAGAACAACCCTGAGGTCGTTTCATCCTTTTATGATGAGATCAAACGGGTTCGGAAATCACCTGAATATCTGGAAAATTACGAGCACATCCGGCGCACGCATGTTGAGCCGCACAGCTTGAATTACGACCCTCCCGGTGGGCTATAAGCCGGGCAACACGGAAGTCAGGCGCTTTTCACCGATGCACGACCAGACGGTATACGGGACAAAATTTCCTCGGCCGCGCCCTCTGCTCCGGGCTCGAGCGCCATGATGCCGGCGGCGGCCTTGGCACCCATTGCATAGGCCGGAGCATCCAGCGCATAGAGCGCCTTCACCAGCAAGTCTGTCGTGAGTTTCTTTTGGCTGATCGGGGCTGGGCCAGCGCCAGCTGCATAAACACGCTGCCCCCAGAAAGGCTGATCGGCAAAGACAGGACAGACAAGAGAGGGTTTGCCCCAGCGCAGCGCTTCATGGGTTGTCCCGGCGCCGCCATGGTGAATGATGCTGCTGCATTTTGGAAACAGCCAGCTGTGCGGGGCCTTGTCGATCAAAAACACCTTGTCCTTCAGGACGTCCGGCAAGGTGTGCCCGGTGAGTCCGCCCCAGCCGCGCGCCAAAATCGCCCTCAGTCCGGTCTGGGTGAGGGAGTGAATAATCAGGCGGGTCAGCTCTTCCGGATTCCGGCTCGGCATGGAGCCGAAGCCAATATAGACCGGGGGTGGACCGTCCTCCAGAAACTGCAGGAGTTCAGGGGCAGGGGTATACTTCGTGTCGGGCCGCAGGAACCAGTAGCCGCTCAACCTGGACGTTTCCGGCCAGTCTTTTGGCCTCGGCACCAGCGCAGACGAAAACCCCTGAAGGCACACTGCTTTTGAGCCGTCCGGCATATGCCCGTCAATCATCGCGCCCGGGTGTTCAAATTCCGCGATTGCTGCGGCGCGCAGTGGTTTCAACATGGGAGACAGTCCCAGCGCCATGAGTTTTCGGGCAGCCAGATAACTGAGACGGTTTCCCAGTTTGCCGAGTGCGGGCAACCCGAACAAGGAGACTGGAAAATCCCCGGTAGGTGTTATGACCGGTTGAAGCGCGGTCGGTAAAGCCGGGACATTCAGCCGCCGGGCCATCAGTGTCATAACTGTGGCCTTGAGATTAAACAGGATCAGATCCGGCTTTTCTTCCAGGCCGATTTTCCACAAACACCGGACGACCTTTTTCTGGTCTTCCATGGTGGTCCGGGCAACCTTGATCTTGCCGCGGAAGGTAAATATGGCATCGCGCGTCACGGGATCACCCAGCAGGGTTTCAAAATCAATCGGAACGGCGCGCGGTTGCGCGCCCACTTTGCCGATCATCGTGTCAAAGCCGCGACCCGTTGCCACAACGACATCGGCACCAAGACGCACCAATTCACCCGCCAAGGCCACATAGGGCTGAACGTCGCCGCGAGTTCCGAGCGTGGCAATCAGAATTTTCGGCTTTGAAGCGCTCATTGGTGAAATTCCCAATAGGAAGGTGCCTCTTTTGGATGTTTTTTGGCCGTTCTGCAATCAGGAAGAGGTGCAAAATCTTCAAAATATCTGGAAAGTGTCAGTTACCGTTGGGGCATGATCAAATCAATGACATGTTGAGGAACGAATTTCCGGTTTTGTTAAGGGCAGGGGATTTAGGGATTCTCTGAAGGACAAGCAGAAAAGGCAATGCATGGCCCTGAAACTGAGTTCGATGACAGCGCTGCACTTGGCCCGGCGCGTTGGGGCTGCCGTTGCTGTCGTGAGCGGTCTTGCTTTTGCTGTGTCCGGTCCGGCACTGGCAACGCCGCGCATTGACATTGTCACAGAAGATTACCCGCCTTTTGAGATGGCCGAACCACAAGATGGTCTGCGCGGGTTCGATTATGAGGTCGCCACCGAAGCCTTCCGCCGCATGGGCTATAAAGCCAACATCCTGTTCTTGCCCTGGAAGCGGGCGCTGAACGAGGCAGAAACCGGCCGTGCGGCAGGCATTCTGACCTGTGCCCACCATCCTGACCGGGAGCGGTTCATTCTTTTCTCCGACCCCATCAGCGTGTTTTCCAACGGCTTTTTCGTAAGAAAAGCGCATGAGGGACCGGACATACAGACCGTTGAAGATGTGGTTGGGCAGCCGGTTGCCTCCATGGCGGGATATGAAAGTCTCAAGGTTCTGCAGAACCTGGGTGCCACACCGATCGAAGCGCAAACGACTGAGCTTGGCCTCAAGATGTTGGCGGCCGGGCGTTTCGACTATCTGATGGGCGCGCGCGAACCAACGGAATACGTCATCCGCCGCGAGGGAATGAGCGGCCAGTTTGAATTCATTTCGCTAACCACCAAGGACTTTCACTTCTGTTTTTCAAAGCGATATGAGGGCGTTGAGGATCTGATCGGACCGTTTAACGAAGCCTTGGCAGAGATGCGCGCTGATGGCACTTATGACGCCATCCACGACAAGTACCGGTAAGCGGTTTTCTGCCAACTATTAGAAGCTTAGTCCTCGAAAGCTTGCTGCAGGTCTCCAAAACTCAATTTTGCAACCAGATCGGTGGTTTCACTATCAATTTTTCTGCTCCAGAACTGGTAGGATTGTTGGTCAAGTGACATGTAGTTCAACGTTTGATTGTCGCTAAAGACCGCCCGCGAGACTGCATTTGCATTTGCTTTCTGGGAAGTCGCAATCACATTCGTAACGGCTTTGCTCGGCAACTCAGCCACTACAAAATCATAGATGTATCCACCTTTTCACGAACGCGCCGATTGGAATACGAGGAGTTTGCCATCCGGGGCAATATCCGGTCCCAAGTCTAATCTGTCGCCGTAGGTTAAGAACGGCTCTTCCGGGTAAAAGACAAGTTGACGCCCGGCTATACCCGTCATCAGCTCAGCGCGATAAATCTCGCTGTCATGTCTACCGTATCTTTCCCTAAAATCGCTGTTTAGGAAAACCTGGAATACGAGTGTGTTGCCAGCAACACTTGCGGAAGTAAGCGTGTAGGCTTCAAAATTGCTGAGCCTTTCGATGTTTGTTGAAGTGGCTGCCAGATAGAAGTCATATTTTCGGAATCCTAGAAAGGTTGCATCCGGGGAAAAGGGATCCGCCCGCACTTCCGGCACTCCTCCAGCGAAGAGGATTGAACCACCGGAAAGCTCTGCAATATTTGATATTTCACCGGTAAATCTAAGGAGTGATTCACAT
>CALDSI010000082.1 GCA_937911395.1 uncultured Labrenzia sp. | reverse complement strand
CATCAAAGCTGCTGGTGCGTCGTCATCCAGAAAGTCCTTCTTCAGGAATACCGCGCCGCGCACGTGATCCATGTCCAAATAGTCGATCCCGACGACCTTCGGAGAGTCGACCGTCGACTTGACCCGATCGACCGCGATCTGACACCAACCGCCAGGCGCACAGCCCAAGTCGACCACCCTGTACCCGGGTTTCAAGAGCTTGTGCTTGTCGTCGATCTCGATCAGCTTGTAAGCGGCACGGGAGCGGTAGCCATCGATTTTGGCACGCCGTACATACGGATCGTTCAACTGCCGGGAGAGCCAACGGGTCGACGATTCCCGCCGCCCGGCCGCCGTCTTCACCTTGACGTGCATTCCGCGGTCACCAGATCCCCGTTTTTTCGATCCACTCATTATCTGTTCCTCGGACGGCCACGTCCGTGCCGCGGCCCGTTTTTCCTGCGCGCCCACACACCGTCGGCCGCCATCAACTCGGTCAGGATGCCTTCGCGCAACCCGCGGTCTGCAACTCGCAATCTTGGGCAGCTCCAGCGCCGCCGGATGGCCTCCAAAATCGCACAGCCAGCCAGCACCAAGTCGGCCCGGTCTTCCCCGATGCACGGATTGCTAACGCGCGCCTCATACGGCATGTCGCGCAGCTGATCAATCATACCGCCGACTTGCGTGTCTTCCAGCCACGTGCCGTCGACGCGCCGGCGGTCGTAGCGCCGGAGCCCAAGATGAACACCGGCCAGAGTTGTTACCGTGCCCGACGTTCCAAGCATATGAACCTTGCCGCTGGAAATCGCTTCTGAAAGATCATCTGCGAGATTGAATTCGGCGAGATGATCGGCCGCATCGTCCACCATCGCCTCAAAGATGTCCGGTGTGACATGAACGCCACCGTGCCGCTCAGCCAGATTGACAACACCAACCGGCAAGGAGATCCAGGACCGGATGAACCGCGTCAGCGCATATCCGCGCGCGCCGCATCTGTTGCGCAGGTCGAGCCAGACGATTTCGGAAGAGCCACCGCCGATATCAAACAAAATGACGCCGTCGGCATCATGATCAACCAGGGATGCACATCCTGCCACGGCCAGCCGTGCTTCGGTTTCCCGATTGACGATTTCCAGCGCGAGGCCGGTTTCCGCCTGAACGCGCGAAATGAAGTCAGCCCCGTTTTCGGCCGCCCGGCAGGCCTCCGTTGCGATCAGACGGGACCGCTCGACGCCGCGTTCCGCCAGCTTGCGATGGCACTGGGCCAAAGCATCAATGGCGCGGTCCATGGCCGCATCGCCAAGCCGCCGGTGCGCGCCGACACCTTCCCCGAGCCGGACGATCCGGGAATAGGCATCGACGACCCGAAATCCACGTTCTTCGGGACGCGCGATTAGCAACCGGCAATTGTTCGTTCCAAGATCGAGCGCAGCATAAAGAGGCGCATTGCCGGATGTGTGCACTGGATGACGGCGATTTCCGTTCCGAAGGCCTTCCGGACCGCGCGTGCGAGGGCGACGAATAGGTTGCTGCTCACGTCCGGACGGTTCTGGCGGACACGGTCCTCCGTCCGGTTTAGGCACGCCATTCAAAGGTCTGGAAAGCTGCGGATCCGCTCCGGTCTCAGTTTCAACAGCCGGTGTTTCCTGGTCGGTGTGCGCAGCTTGGCCACGATTCTTCTTTGCCTGCCAACGTTTGCGGCCCCGCCGGTTGGCAGCTTTTTTTCCCTTCGCAGAGGGAGACCCCTCGGACAGCGGTGCATCTTTCCCAGCGATGGCTGAATCGATATGTGCGTTTGTTTGCACTTCCGGATTTGCGGACCCGCTTTGTGCCGGCCGCCGGCGGCCGCGCCGTTTCTTCTTCCGATGGGACGGTTTCGCTTCCACAGCATCTTTGATACCGTTCGCCGTGTTGGCGTCAGCTTGTCTGGTCTGCCCGGCCGCTTGAGAGACATTTGTGGCGTCAGATCCACTTGAAGGAGCTTGGCCGTCGGGCCTGTTGCCCTCCCGACCCTGTGCTCCTGAACCCTGACCGGACCGGTTTTTCCGGCGCCGTCGGTGTCGTCCCTTGCGCTCGTTGAGCGCTGCGTTTGGTCCGGACACATCAGGGGCACGTCGCCCGGATTCGGGCGGTTCCTGACCTGAGTGAGTCACGTTTTTGCCTTTCAATGCCTCAGGTATATGGGCGTTTCGGCGCACCACTCACCCGGAGCAAGTCCTATAGTTGGGAAAACTGTATCAGGTTGACCGCCGCTCGAAAAGAACCCCGCTTGGCAATTTCTGAAAGAGACGGCAGGGTGTTCTGCTCATGTGCAAGGCCCGCGGACTTTTGTGATCAAAAAAGAAAAAACTTGCTCTTGCATTTGAGGGTCGGTTGGATGTATACGCCCCTCACCAATCGTGGCGCCGTTAATGTGCCCCGCCCGCCAAACTGCGCGTGGCCCGGATTGGGGAATAGGTTAACGGTAGACCCGCAGACTCTGACTCTGTTAGTCCTGGTTCGAATCCAGGTTCCCCAGCCACTCTCATCGGTCTCACCTTAACCTTTGATCGCAAAAAAGTGAGCCGTTTCGTCATGGCCGCTGACCGTATCATCCGCACCAAGCAACCGG
>CALDSI010000081.1 GCA_937911395.1 uncultured Labrenzia sp. | reverse complement strand
CTCATTCCCACGGCCAGTTTGCGCGGTGTATCGCCTGCCTGGGTTGTCACCACCTTGATCCTGAGGGATCGCAGCCGGGCACGTTCCGTCGGTGTCAACTGCCTAAAGCTCTCAATCGTTCTCCGGAAATCTTGATCAAACTGATCCGTCGGTGACCGGCTTGCAAAGATGAACCGGTATCCGGTCTTGCCGATCCGAACGACAGCAATGCGGAAGGACCAACCTTGTGTGATCGCAGCGCCTGTTACCGCCGGCAGACCACCGATCGTTGTTTCGCGCACACTTTGCGGCAACAGTCCGTTGATCCAGCCGGACGTCATGTAATCGGCAAGGCTGGAATAAGTGCTGACGTCAGCCCCATCAAAACGGATTGCCGTACCAGACCCGTTGCTTGCAAGGACTGCTTCCGGCGAGTTCTCCAGGATATACCCGGACGGGACCGTGAAACCGATGCCGAGCGCCTTGTGCAGGAAGGACCTTCCACGCACAAACCCCTCAAGGGGGTCATCGCCATACAACATGCCGTCGATCTGGCTGAGGTACCGGGTGCGGTCCCGCTCACCGATACCAGGAGCCCCGATTTGACGCGCAGAGCGCACTGCGATTTGAAGGCGCTCGGGGGTAGACGGGTGCGAAGACAGGAAATCGGGTGCTGAACTGCCCTCTTTTCCAGCCGTTTGGTATTGCGCAAATTTCGCCATGGACCGCAGAAAGCGGGCCGCTGCATAAGGATCAAAGCCGGCCTTCGCCAGTGTTTTTACGCCGATTGCGTCGGCCTCAAGCTCCTGGACCTGACTGAAACGCGCGAACGACAATTGTGAGGACACAATGGCCTTGCGCGCCACTTCCGTGTCCTGAACCACATCGGTCAGGATTTGATCTGCAAGTTCACGCGCTTCTGCCCGTTGCTGGCGTTTAATGGCGTGATTGGCGGTCACGTGCGCCATTTCGTGAGCCAGCACCGCAGCCATTTCAGACGTGTCATTGGCCAAAGCCAAGAGCCCGCGCGTGACATAAAGGTATCCGCCGGGAAGCGCAAAGGCGTTGATCGCCGGGGAGTTAAGAATGGTGATTTTGTAGCTTTGGGACGGATCTTGAGAAGCAGCAACCAGACGACCAACCACGCTGGCAACGGCACGCTCCGCCCCCGGATCTTCGTAGACGCCGCCATAGGTCGCCACCACCCGAGGATGTTCCCTCGCCCCGATATCTGCTGCAAGGCTGGGCCGAAGAGTGCCAGGCGCGACGGTCCCCACAGAAGTTCCATCGCCAAGCAACTGGCATCCGGCAAGCGCAAGGGCAGCGCTGGCAAGAACAGCCATCCGCAAATGCACCTTGAAACGCTTACAGAGCTCACCGGACGCGCTACTTTTTGGAGCTGAGACCGGCAAAGAAGCCAATTTTTCAGTCCCGGTTTTGGCCGCCACGACCCGCCCTTTTTTGCTCGACAACAACCAACTGCTCTGGATGAGTCCATGCCATGAACGGCCCATCTTTCACATCCAAAACACCCCGAATTTCGACAGCCTTCTGAGCAAGATCCTCAAATGACAATCCGATCTGAGAAAGATGCGTGACAAACGCTTCCTCGTCGCTGCGTGCGATCGTCACGGTGAAATCCGTTTTCCAGTATCTTCCAAAATTCAGATAGCGGGTGCGCGGGGTTTTTCCAAGGGAAACAATCCGGCCTTGGACAATCACATAGTCTCCAGCAGCTTTGAGCAGCAAGTCCGGGTTGCCTGCCCAATAAACCGGCGCAGCATGATTTTGCCCCCACAGACCCCGCCCAGCCCGGCGCGCAGTTTGTTCACTATTGCGAAGCAGCTCCGCACACGCGCCAAATGAGGCTTGCGGCATGAAAATCGCCTTGCCCCCAGCCAAAAGTTCATTTTGAAGCAACGTTGGAGCTGAGTTCGCATTCATCACGATCATCGCAGGTATCATTTGCCAGCGGTTTTTAGGGCCAATCGGCATTGCCTGAAAGTTGGCCTCATTGGCGGTCGATCCGATACTCTGAGGGATGCCCGCCAAAACCGGCAAGATTTCACTGGCGTGGTATTGCCGCCCGCTAACGTCTGAAAACACGCCAAACTCCGCGGTCTCAATGACCGGGACAGGCACTGCGTTGTCTGAGACACAGGAGGCAAACTCGGCGTGAGCACCGACGACAATGAAGGCAGAGAACGTTGCAACCATTGCACCCGTCCAAAATTGTCGTTGCCAGCGAGCCACGACGATACGCCCTCCCTTGTTTCCGATTGTCACACACTCGTGTTTTCTGACCTGAAAGAAAGCTAGAAAACGCCGACAGCGCACTTTGCTAAAGAACCTTCAATTCGGGCTAAGCGGAAAATACGGCGCACCTAAGACAGAAGTGGAATTCTGCTAGAAATATCTGCCAGTTCGCCTCTCCTGGCCTTTGCACTCGCCATCCCGGACAATTCATGATACTCGAGCAAACCAAAGGCCCCGTAGCTCAGCAGGATAGAGCATCAGATTCCTAATCTGAGGGTCACAGGTTCGAATCCTGTCGGGGTCACCAATTATTTCAATGACTTAAAACATCCTGCAACGAATTTTTCACTCCAAAACCGTGCTCTTGTGAGCACAGGGTAAGCAGGCCGCAGCCGTTCAAAATACGCACGCGATATCGCTACTGGGCCTTCCATTGCCAACGTTCAGACAATGGATGAGCTCTTTAGAGCTTTAGACTGCTGACAAAGTGCAATTCGCCTCAGGCATCATGTACGGACGTGTTCCGAACATCCATAACTTATTGAAAAATAAGCAGCACAAGGCCGAGGATGAATAGTGAGATGATTGAGCTTTGTCATCAAGCCAGAGCTCTTCCGAGCTTTTGTAGTTTCGACTGCCAATCGCCGGCAAAATCTGGCTCTGCGCCAGCAAAGAACGCGGTCACATCACCTTTTTGGGTGACAACCCGAACTCCCGCTTGAAAGCTGTCGAGAAATTGGCGGGCGAAGAATAACCCGCAATAAAAGCTGCTTCGGATATTGTCACTGCGTCCCGTTCAAGCGCTTCCCGGCTTCTCTCCAGCATGAAACGCCGAATAAAACGGGAGGTTGAGAGACCATAAGTGCGAGTCAGAAGACGCTGCAGTGTGTTCGCGCTCATGCCCGCTGCCTTCGACAACGCGTCCGCTGTAACCCAGTGCCCCCGCTGCTGGCCGAGATAGGTTTCAATCGCCAGGAGTTTGTGACGATCCTGGCTGTCCGGAGCCCCGCCAGCCACCTGTGTCCGGTTTTCGGTGAAGTGCTGGAACGCTTCTTCCAGCAATCCATAAACCCGCGCAGTGATGTAAAGTCGGTACTGAAAAGAGGATTTTCTCGGAGCGGCAATGATTTGCTCCGCAAGACCGATAGCATGTGGACTGGGGACCCAACTTAAGTTGGCGAGATGCTCTTCAGCAAAATCCTTGAACGCCACAAAACTCGGGTCTCCCGGACCGAATTGGGAAAACAACCATTCATGTGAGATAGACAGTGTGACTTTCTTCAAACGGGTGCCCCTGCGAGCCTGACGGACGAATGTCTCTATCCCCGTCTGAGCAAAAACCGTCATCACGGGAGTCCAGTTATGCGATTTTTCATCATAGGTCGGCATGGGAATCCGATAACGGCCTACATACGCAGACACCTCGCCTTCCAAGAAGATTGAAACGCCAATCCGGGGACCGCATTCCGACTCGATTTTCAAGTCATGCAAGTCTTCTGCGTTTGAATAATGAACCGAAAGACCGTTATCGACTTTCAAGAAACCAATCGCACCACGCAGCACCTCGTCATTGGTTGACAAGCTTGGTCCCAGCCAACGAACCGGACGCTCATTGGCCTGATCTATAAGCTCTTCCTTGGTGACGTAGTGCCGGTGCAGATCGGTTGGAACGAACATTTTTGATCGCCTGCTCTTAATCGCGGGAGTCTCGCGAAATGGCGTCGGACTGAGCGGATAACGAGCTATAACGTCAATCACTCCGGCAACTGCGCATTTCGCAAAAGAGTCTGGGTGGCTCGCAAACGCATTCAAAATTGCTGCCCAGGCCCCGACAGTTTATCAAATACATGAGTTTTATAGTCAAGTATAAGCCGGTGTATTCGCCCGAACGGCGGTATATTCGGCGGGGATTGGGAATTTATGACTGGCAGATATCTCACCCGGACCGCCATCTTGGCGTCTGTAAGCATGCTCGCGCTCGGCTCCGCTCCTGCTCTTTCCGAAGATGTTCAAGAACTTGACGTCATCGTCATCAAGGACAGGCTAGCCGAAACATTCGAAGCTCTGGAGACATCTGTACACATCACGCAAGAAGATATCCAACAACGGCAACCCTCAGATCTGAAACAACTATTTCAGGGGACACCGTCAGTAACAGTTGCCGGTGGCAGTCCTGCGTCTCAAAAGTTCTATGTCCACGGGGTTGATCAGTCAAAACTCAATGTCACGATCGACGGCGCACGTCAAAAGAACAATGTTTGGCACCATAACGGCAACATTGGGATCAACCCTATGTTCTTAAAGGCCGTTGAGATCAACGCCGGCGTTGCACCGGCAGACACGGGTCCCGGCGCACTTGGCGGCAGTGCACGGTTCGAAACCGTCAATGCAGCAGATATGTTAAAAGAAGGGCAGGATCTCGGAGCTCTTGTCTCCTTCGGCTACGACACAAATTCCGAAACCTTGACCGGAACAGCTGCCGCCTATGGCGCAAAGAACGGGTTTGACTATTTGGCGACCGCAACACGCGCCGAGGGTCAAGATTACAAGGATGGCGACGGCATCGTTGAACCTGGAACTGCCACTGACCTCATCAACGGCTTGGGCAAATTGTCCTATCAAAGTCAGGAAGGCCATCGGTTCGCGTTTTCGGGAGAGTACTATCGCGACGACGGTTACCGCCGCCTCAGAACGAACATGGGCGCCGTCGGCAATGATTTTAATGACAACCTCTATCAACGAACGACAGCGACATTCAAATACACCCTTGAAGGAGCGAGCGGTAACTTCGATCCGGAAGTTTTCTTGTATTACAACCGCAATCAGCTGGACCGGCCCAGCGAGCCTTATTTCACCAGGGCGAGCGGTGATTTCAATTCCGACCTGCAGTCGATCGGAGGCCATGCCCAAAACCGTTTCCACTTTGGAATGGGCACGCTGACCGCTGGTGTCGACTTTTATCACGATCACGTGGATGTGGAGCGCTTCTGGTTTTCAACAGATGCAGAAGAAACCATCACCAATGTCGGCGCCTATCTTCAGGCACGCGTAACACCAATCGACAAGCTAAGCGTTTCGACCGGTATCCGTGCGGACTTTCAGAGCTATGACGCCGTGGATGGTCAAACGTTTGACAATGCTGGTCTCTCACCAAACATCAACGTTGGCTATGAGATCATCGACGGGTTAACCGTCAACGGTGGCTACTCCTACGTTTTCGGCGGAATTGAGCAGGCTGAGGCCGCCTTGTTCCATGCACAGGACTACACCTATTCCAGCGATCTAAACCCAACCACGGCTCACAACGCCAAAGTTGGTGTCACGTATCAGTTCAAGGGCCTGTCCGTTGGTGCAGATCTCTTCTATACAAAGATGTATGACACGGTTGCGTATAACTACCGCGCCGCGACACGCATCAATGGCGACGACCTGGTCACCAAGGGATTTGACGTCTCGGCTCGATACGATTGGCAGACTGCTTACGTCTCTGCGGCTTTCACACATACAGATGTTGAGTATGGAGACCGGATCGCGTTGTTCGGTGACTATAACAATGCCGTTCCAGTTGGCGATATTTTAACTCTCGGCGCTGGCTATACGTTTGACCAATGGAACTTGACCCTGGGAGCGAATGCCGAGATTGCATTTGAGTATTCCAACCAGGATTTGGAAAACAACGGGTACGAAAATCCTCTGCCGGGTTATGAAGTTGTCAACATTTTCGCAGAATGGGCTCCACAACTCGGGGGAACCGATTTCACACTGCGCGGCGAGATCAACAACCTGTTTGACGAGACCTATTTCAGCCGGGGAACCTATGCTTCCACAGCTCGGGTAACGCCGGTGAACTCGCCAGGACGGAGCTTCTTCCTGACTGCATCTGCGAAATTCTGAGCAATTACTCATATTTTTTCGTGCGAGCCGGTTTCCCCGGCTCGCCTTTTTGGTGTAAGGAACACTCAGCCAGGGCAATGATAGAAGCTACATCAACAGCGCAGACCGCCTCAGCCTCGAAATATCTCCAGCAGCTTTGCAAGCACTTTGCTCACAAGGTTCCCGCAAATTGGGATGCCTCAAAAGGGGAAGTGACTTTCCCGTTCGGATTCTGCCGGATGGAGGCCAACGAAACCTGTTTGACGATTCGCTGTGAATCGGATGAAGAGCAGCGTATGGAACGGATGAAAGGCGTCATCGACAATCATCTGGAACGGTTCGCATGGCGCGAGGGCCTAAAACTGGATTGGAGAACAGCAGAACAGGGAACTGTTCCTGCTGAGTAATGAGACAAACGGAGTGTTCGCATATGAAGAGATTGTTGCTTTCCAGTCTTCTGGCAGCGGGGCTGCTGGCTGCACCTCAGACCTTGGCACAAACTCCGGAGCGGATTGCCGTCCAGCTGAACACATCGGAGTCTGCAGGCGAAGCGTGCCGTTTGACCTTTGTGATACAGAACAGCCGGACCGAGCCGGTCAATAAGCTCGGATTGGATCTTGTGATGTTCGACAAGTCTGATGGTGTATCCGGATATGCCGCTGTCGATTTTGGTGCTCTGCCTGCAGGCAAGACAATCGTCCGCCAATACGATGTTGGAAAAGGCGGCTGCGATACGATATCGCGTGTTCTTTTGAACGAAATCAGAGCCTGCGAAATCGGCGGAGCTCAAGACGGTGATTGCCTATCAAAACTGGAAATTTCCTCCCGTTCTGAAATTGATTTCATCTTGTAGTGGTTGCCGATGTCTCCTGATATTCTCACGTTAACGCCAACCTTTCTTTCACCGCTGACAGGTCTCATCGACCAGGGCGGACCGGTTGTCATGTTGTTGTTGGTGTTGTCCATTGTTGCAGTCGCTTTGATCATCGCGAAAGTGCTGCAGTTCGTCGTCTCAGGCGTCGGCCGCTACGCAACTGCTCAAAAAGCACTGCACCTTTGGCTCGATGGGCAAGCCCAAGAAGCACATTCCATGGCATCCAGCAGCACGTCCGTCGTCTCGGACATCATGCTGAAACTGATAAACGGCGCAGGGCGCGCGGACGCCAATCGCGACCTTTTGAAGGAAGATATTGAGCGTGTCTGTATTCAAAGGATAAATGGCCTGCGCGCCTACTTACGGCCGCTCGATATGATCGCTCAAACCGCCCCATTGATCGGCCTTCTTGGAACGGTGCTCGGTATGATCGAAGCGTTTCAGGCCATGCAAGGTGCCGGAGCAGCTGTCGACCCTTCGGTTCTCGCAGGCGGCATCTGGGTCGCGCTGATGACGACCGCTGTCGGACTGGCAGTCGCCATACCGGTTTCAGCAATCGTTGGCTGGCTCGACAGTCGAATTGAAGCGGAATCGTCCGAAATGGAAGCTTTGGTGACTGCATTCTTTACAGGGGCGGTTGCCGAACGAGGCCCCGCAAGGAACGTGCCCGTAGAGGTCGCGGAGCCGAGGCATGCAATTTAAACCGAGAGCCAAAAGACGGGCGGTTGGATTGACGTCGCTGATCGATGTTATCTTTCTGCTTCTTTTGTTTTTCATGCTCGCATCCAGCTTTTCGCGATATCAATATCTGGATGTGTCCAGCGGCGGTCAGGGCGGCGGCGCGGAGGTGAAGCCTGCCTATCTCAGGATCCACACCTCGGCGAAAATCGATCTGAATGGTTTGCCGGTGCAAAAAGCGGAGCTCGGTGCACGGTTCGAGGATCTTGCTGATAACGAAAATGCTGTCGTGGCGATTTGGTCCGGACCAGACGCCGATGTTCAGGATGTGGTTGATGTCATGTCAAGTGCACGGCTGAGCGGCCTGAAGACAGTCTTGGTTACCGGGAAATAGGACACCGGTCATGCGTATGAGAAAACAGCAAAGGCGGGAGCCGCCGGAAAACACGATCCCCTTGATCAACGTCGTGTTTCTGATGCTGATATTCTTTCTGTTTGCCGGCTCTATCTCCAAAGACGATGCGCGCAAGATCGAGCCGCCACTAAACATTCTGGAAGATGAAACAATCCGTTCGACCGGTGCATTGATCGTAGATCCGGAAGGGAAAGTGTTTTTCGGAGACACGGAAATCACTGTGACGGATTGGTTGGCAGAGCAGGACACCGAAGAACAAAGTCCTCTCAAGATCGCAGCCGACGGCGGTCTGAAGGCCGATCATCTTGAAAAGGTTCTAGAAGACTTGAAGGCTGCTGGACGGAGCGACATCGTGCTGATTACCAGGCGAGGTCAAAAGTGACCTATTCACGCTTTCTGATTGCAGGCCTTTGCATATCGGTACTGTTTCACGGTGCCGGATCGGCGTTTTTCGCCAAGGATCCGGATGAAGTATCTGTTGCCGCTTCGAAAGGTGGTGCAGTCTCTGTGATTGGTTCGATCGAAGATATGGTGGCCGGCAGCCAGGTAGATGCGGTCGAAGTGACGGAACCGCTCAAGGAGCTTGAGCCGGAAACCGAACTGATAGAACCTGTTGAAGAGCCAACAGAAAACATCGAGGTGGACAACACTCCGGTTGCCACACCGGTACGGCCCGTCGAAATTCAAACGCAGAAAGTTGCAGCGGTTACGCCCGTTACATCTGCCGAGGCCGTTCCAGTTGTTCAAGGCATAACCTCCATCGAAGCGGTCACGTCCACAGAAGTGAACAAGGATCGGGAACCTGAAGAGGTTAAGCCAGCAGAAACTTCGGTGGATGAGGTGAAGACGGTAGTCCAAGAGGACACGCTTGTCGCCACTCAATCAACTGAAGAGATAGCTGAAGCAAAGCCGGCAGAGGCTGCCCAGCCAACCCAGCCAACAGTAGTGGCCGCGCTAGAAAAAACCGTTGAAGCAGCGCAGCCTGAACAGGCGAGTCCCACCCCTCCTTTGGAGCAGGTCCAGCAGGCATCAGAGGTTCAAAAGCAATTGGACCCCCTTGAACTTGTCAATAAAACCCCGGTCAAAAAACCTGCACCACCTGTCAAAAAGGCAGAGACCAAGAAAAAGCCTAAGAAGGCGCAGCAGCGAGGCGGAAAAACCAACGCCCGCAAGGGCGGTGAACAGATCACCAGCACCTCTGCGCGCTCGAATGCAAATGGCCGGGCGGACGCCAAGACCAATGACGGTGGCGTCAAGGCGGCTTCCAATTACAAGGGCAAAGTGGTTGCAAAGCTGCGCCGGGCAAAACGGTATCCTAAAAAAGCTCAACGCAAGAAGCTGACCGGGACAGCACGTGTGGCATTCACGATCTCCAGGAGTGGTTCAGTGTCCGGCATTCGCATCAGCCGGTCATCTGGCCATGCGATCCTTGACCAGGCGGCGCTGGAGATGGTCAAGCGCGCATCCCCGATGCCAAAGTTTCCCGGCGACATCCGGCAAGCTAGGATGACGCTACAAGTTCCCGTGCGATTCGACCGATAACACTACCTGCGGTCTTTATCGGCAGATGACGTTAACCGTGGTTCGGATCAATACGGTCCGCGCAGCGTCAAACAAAATTTCAAACAGTGTTTTACATGAGTATTTTTCTCATGTATACGACCTCCTAATCGCGCCAACTCAGTGGCGCAAGCTAAGTTCGGCAGTCCTGCCGAAACCAGCCGGTTCAGTAGATTCGATTAAGGGGGCTCGACCATGCCGAAACGCGTGCGTCAATCTATTCTGCTTGCAAGCACCATATTACAATCCGCGGCGCTCGCGGGTGGCGCGTTTGCGCAGGACGTATCGGGGTCGACGGACAAACCGGATTCCCAAGAACTTTCAACGATCACCGTTCACGCCACAACAGCTGGCCAGAACGACGATCACGCAGGATCGGCGGATCGGGCGCAGTCTCTTTACATTTCCAGAGATGACTTGTTGCTCACCAATCCGCAGAACCTGAAAGACGTTTTTGCTGGCGAAGCATCTGTCACGGTTGGCGGCGCTATGGGAACTACGCAAAAGGTCTACGTCAACAGCATCGACGAGTTGAACCTTGCAGTCACGGTCGATGGCGTTCTTCAAAACAACCGGGTGTTCCACCACAATACGACCAACTACATCGATCCAACTCTTCTGAAATCTGTTCGTGTCGACCCGGGCGTGGCACCAGCCGATGCCGGCCCCGGCGCGCTGGCGGGCTCTATTGTCTATGAAACGGTTGATGCGCGAGACATGCTGGCTCCGGATCAGAACATTGGTGGTTTCACCTCTGTTACGTTCAACACGAACGGCAATACGTTTACGGCAGCGGGATCCGGCTATGCACGGCACTCGGGCGTGGAAATCCTTGGGTATGCCAAATACGCAAACGGCGATGACTACAAAGCCGGAAATGGCGATGAGATGGCTGGTACAGGCGCCGACCTGCTCAGCTTGCTCGCAAAAGGGGCTTATCAGAGCCAAGGGGGACACCGGTTCGAATTCACCGGTCGTCACTTGAAAGATGATGCGTTGCGGCCATACCGGGCAAACTTCGGTGGCATCCCTTCGACCGAACCTGAAACACGCGTCTACAACATTACTGAACGCAGTTTTTCGGGCAGCTATGAGATTGACGGCGCGACCGGGCTGGTCGACCCGAATGTTGTGATCGGCTACAGCGAGTCGTCCACGAAAGTTCCGCAGTTCTTCAACAGGCGCTCCGGCACCTCCATCGACATCGGAAGCGATGGCAATGCGTGGACTTTCTCCGGCAAGATTGAAAACACGTTCAATCTGAATGAGTTGAACAATATTACAGCTGGTGTCGACTTCTACACGGCCGAAAGCAAGTACTCAGACGACATCTACAGCCCGGAAGGCTACAAGGAAAAAGCCAACAATATCGGCTTTTACGCTCAGGCGAGACTGCAACCGATTGAGCGCTTGCATTTGTCCTTCGGTGCGCGCGGTGACAACCAGAACTTCACGGGCGGAGACGGAACAGACTTCATTAACTTCGGCTTGAGTGGAAATGCCTACGCGGCTTTCGATATCACCGAGCAAATCTCGATCAACGCCGGTTACTCAAACGTTTTTGGCGGGATCGATCTTGAAGAAAACTACATCTACGAGTCGATTACCAGTTATGAGGGCTTGAAACCGGTTCGTTCTCAAAACCTCGTCGCTGGCGTGAAATTCGAACATAATGGGTTCACGCTGTCAGGTGATGTTTTCCAGACGGACTTCGACAATTACCGTGAATTCCGCAGCCGAACCGTTTTCAACACAGACTTCAAGGTGAAGGGCTTCAATCTCGGGGCCGGTTACAATTGGGGCGCTGGTTTCTTCAGAGTCACATACTCCAACAGCGACCTGAAGGTTGATGGCTCTCATGTCGATTCATACATCGCAAGTGACATCGGCGCCCCAATCGGACAGGTTATTGCCGCGCAGCTGGTCCACAACTTTGAAAAATACGGCGTAACCGTCGGAACCAGCATCGATGCAGCTCTCGACTATGACGCGACAACAGACGTTGGCTACCAGTCCCTGCCAGGCTACTTTGTCGCCAATGCCTTTGCCGAGTACACACCGAAACAGCTGTCGAATCTGACGCTTCGAGTTGAGGCCAACAACATTTTTGATGAGACCTATGCCTCACGCGGCACATATGGTGTGGAATACGGTACAGACACCCTGACCCCGCTCTATGAGCCGGGCCGCTCCTTGCTGCTGAAGGCAAAACTCAAGTTCTAAGCGGCACAAATGCACTCTGAATAGATCCCCGGCAGGACTTCTGCCGGGGATTTTTCGTTTAAATGTGGTGCAGAGCGATTTTCTGGCCTTCGATCGTTTGGATCCGAACCTGCATGTCATAGACCTGCGACACGATTTCATCGCACATGAACGCATCGGTCTCGTCATGCGCAGCAATTGATCCCTGTTTCAGGGCGATAATGCGATCGGAATAGGCAGCCGCGTAGTTGATGTCATGCAAAACGACAACAATCGTTTTCCCGTGATCATCCGCCAGCGCCCGGAGCTGGCGCATGAGATTGCGGGCATGATGCATGTCCAGATTGTTCAGCGGCTCGTCGAGCAGGAGATAGTCGGTGTCCTGTGCGTAGGCCATTGCAACAAACACCCTCTGCCGCTGCCCTCCTGACAGCTCGTCGACAAACCGGTCAGCCAAATCCGCCAAATCAAACTCAATTAGCGCTTCGGCCACCTTCTCCCGATCTTCCTGACTTGCGCGCCCCTGATGGTGCGGGAACCGGCCAAAACCTACCATATCACGCACGGTGATACGTGATGCAAAATGCGTGTCTTGCCGCATGATCGCCAGTTTCCTGGCAAGATCCCGGGAAGCTGTTTTCCGGATATCGGTACCGTCAAAAGAAATAGAACCGGATTGGATCGGCAAAAGACGGGCCATCACGGCAAACAAGGTCGACTTCCCAGCACCATTCGGTCCAATCAGCGCAGTAACGCCGGTTTTCGGAATATCGAGAGAAATGTCATTCAGGATCTGCGATTGACCATGATGGAAAGTCACGTTCTGGATTTTGATCATGGCCGCACCCTTCTCAACACCAAGTACAAAAACACAAGACCACCGACGAACTCGACAACAATGCTGAGGGTCGCGCCCATACCCAGAACACGCTCAAACACCGCCTGCCCACCAACTAGGACAATAATGGCAATAAGCGCGGCGGCTACCATGATAGGTCCGTGTTGATTGGATTTAACAAGCTCATAAGAAACGGCACTCACAAGCAGACCAAAAAACGTCACCGGACCAACCAGTGCCGTGGATGTTGCAACCAGAGCCGTCACAATTATCAGACCGGAAAAGAGCTCCTTCCGGTAATTCAGCCCCAGGCCGATAGCTTGCTCCCGTCCAAGTGCCATTACGTCAAGCACGTGCCGTTTCCGCCAGGCATAGAGACAACTGACCACAATCATCGGGATGGCCACCATGAGAAGGCTCGTGTCTACGCGGTTGAAGCTCGCATAAAACGCAGACTGCAAGGCAGCAAACTCGTTCGGGTCAATCAATCGGGTCATCAGACTGATTAGGCTACGAAACAAGATCCCCAAAATCACCCCAGCCAGCAGCATCCGGAAGAGGTCTTGAACCCCGTTGCCCAAAAGCACCCCGAACAGCAGAATGGCAGCCCCCGAGAGAAGGCCGAATTCCAATAGAAATTTTAGCTCCGGGCTGAGCAAAGCGTAACTCATCGCACCGAAGCCAAAGATCAATGCTGTCTGCAAGAGCCGGAACAGAACATCGAACCCCATGATCTCAGGCGTCAGTATCCGGTTCCCGGTCAAGGTCTGAAAGACGATGGTGGCGATGGAAATCGCAATCGCAACACATATAAGCGCGACCAGCTTTTTTCCGCGGAAGGCCAGAATAAAATCCCAGTTCCCTTTTGCACCAAGCACCATGAATGCCACGATTGCCATCAAGGCGCAGAGGCTTAAGAGAACAAATTTTCTAGCCATTACGGGCGGGCTTTGCGAAGAGAAGCCAGAGGAAAACCACAGTGCCGAGCACACCAAAAACAACCCCCACAGGAATCTCATATGGGTAATTGATCAGGCGGCCGATGAGATCACTTGCCAGAACCAGTGTGCCGCCCAACAAGGCGATCAGCGGCAACGTTTCCCGCGCATTATCGCCTCGGTACCGGCTCACGATGTTGGGCACGACAAGCCCGACGAACGGGATCATGCCGACTGTGATGATGGTGAAAGAGGTGATGAGCGCAACGATACACAATCCGATAATGAGGACCTGACGATAGTTGAGGCCGAGACCTATGGCCGTCTCCTGACCGAAGCCGGCAATGGTAAAACGATCTGCAAAGAAGTAAGCTAAGACCGCAACCGCGCCTGACACCCAGAGCAGTTCGTACCGCCCCTGCATAACGCCGGAAAACTCAGCAGCCATCCAAACGGAAAGGTACTGCAGAAGGTCGTACTCATAGGCAACAAATTCGGTGGCGGCGAAGATCGTTGCGCCATAGATCAGGCCCGTGAGCGGAACCAGAAGCGGTTGCGTCGGTGGCAGTTTCCGAACCAGCATCATGAAAACGGCGGCACCGGCCAATGCGGTGCCGCTCGAAATTACCATTTTTAAAAACAACGGTGCAGCTGGGATAAACAGTGTCGTTGCGAGAATACCCAGCGCTGCACATTCAGCGGTGCCCGTTGTCCCAGGCTCTACAAATCGGTTGCGGACAAAAGTCTGCATAATGATACCGGCAACTGCGAGCGAGGCGCCCGCAAGCAAGGCCGCGAGTGTTCTTGGAATACGGCTGACTAGCAAAAGACTGCCCGCCTCTCCAGATCGGAACAAGTCAACAAAAGATACGCTTGAGGCGCCGGTCGCCAAGCTTGCCAGTATCAAGGCAACTAAGGCGACCGAAAAGATCGGCCAGAGCGGCAAACTTCTGCCCCGTGGAGAGACATGGAGAGACAAGGCGGCGCTGATCAGTTGTTTTTTTGCAAAGCGCTCGACAGTGCGTCCAGCGTGTCCATCGTGGATTGGTAACCGCCTGCTGCAATGTAAACCTTGGCAGCATTCAGGTAGATCACCTGCCCAGATTTCCAGGCAGTCGTCTCCGCGACCAGCTTGTTGTTAAGTGTCTCGGCAGCCAATGCAGCATCCTGACCGATAGCCGCAGCACGGTCGACAACAATCAGCCAATCAGGGTTTGTTTCACGGATGAACTCGAAGGAGATCGCTTCCCCATGCGTGGACGCTTTCACATCCTCAATGGCAGGAGCCCAGCCGAGCTCGGTGTGCAGCCAGCCGAACCGGGAATCCTTGCCATATACACTGACCTTTGATCCATTGGTTAGAACAATCAATGCCTTCCCCGCATCTGCAGTCTGTCCCTTGATCTCGCTAACTTTTGCGTCAAGTTTGTCGGCCAGACCTTGTGCCTCGGCTTCCTTGCCGAAAATCTTGCCATAAGCAAGAAAACGCGCCTTTGCCTGGTCCAGCAGACCATCACCCCAGATCGTCATGTCGATCGCGGGGGCCAGCTCGTTCAACGCATCAACCTGTCTCGAAGAACGCCCGCCGGCGATGATCAGATCGGGTGACAGCGCATTTATTGCTTCAAAGTCCGGTTCAAATAGAGAGCCGACAGGCTCGGCATTAGACGTGGCGTTTTCAAGATAGTCGACATAAAGCCTTTGCGGAGCACCTGCGACTGAAATACCAAGCGCATTGATTGTATCCAGGGCCGCAATGTCGAACACAGCCACTGTTTCCGGCTGATTGGGGACTTCGACAACTCCTCTTGCTGTGTCAACAGCAACAGTATCGGCAGCAAGAGCTGCCTGAGCGGTGAGCGCGAATGCAAAGGCAAACGCCGTTCGATGGAAAGCACGCATGGTCTTCTCCTGAGTGAGAACGCCTGGCTATTCCATTGGATTGGCTCAGCGGTTGATAATTTGATTGTGGCCGACGGCCTTTGGCGGGATGTTCAGGTCATGCCAAACCTGATCGGGTGATGCAATAGATCGTCTTTAAGTTCCATTAGCAAAACGTGCGATGTATGCCTCCACCCCCGCGAACAAAAAGTCCTTTATGGCAGCCACCAAGATATCATTCCGATTTTCAGAACTCATTGCCGGCATAGCTGCGACCGAGGCCGTGAACATCATTCCGATGAGCATCGGAACATCGAGACATGCGCGCCGGTCAGCCGGAACCTCAGCGGTCATAAGGTTCACCAGCTTTGCAATACCGGGCGCGTTGTAATCCTGCGCCTGCTCCAGAACAGCCTCTTGTTCTGCTGATGCCCGTTGTATGAGAAGGATAAAGGGGTCCAGTCTACCAGTCGTGGAGTTGAATCCCAATGCCGTGATCACATCAAAATAGGCCTTTGCGAGCTCCCGGACAGGCGGTGTTTTGCTTTTGGCCTCCGCTTCAACTGATGAGACCCGTTCGAGCAAAGCTACATCCAAATGCTCAAATCGGCTTTTTAGCAGATCCAGAAGAAGCGCTGTTTTGCTGCCAAAGTAATAATTAACGGCTGCAACATTGGCATCAGATTCTTCTGTGATTTCCCGGACGGAGGTTGCCGCTATTCCCTTTTCAGCCATCAGTCGCTCAGCGTTCTTCAAAAGCCGCAGTGGTGTTGAATCCTGCTCCATAACCCCTCCTCAATCTGCAGCCGGTTTAAACAGTTTTCACGAGGAATTCAAACACTGTTTGATTCAAGTTCCGTCATCCGATGGTGCTTTTAGGCGTTGCTTGAATAGACAGCCAGCTTAACTTGGCGAAGCCCGAATATCTATAAGTTATTGATATAATTAGAATATTATTGATTTCGATAAAATGATCACACATGCCTCAGTTTATGAGCAATTACTCACTTTTATTCTTGCATATTGCACTCAAGATTTATACACCTGCCGGAACGAACTATCCAAGCCGAAAGCCAGGATAAGAACATAAATGGGCAGTAGGGCACATGTTGAAATATTCCGGTTTGGTAACAGCCGCACTTCTCGTAGCGGTGCAAGGCGCTGCGGCGCAAGATCTCACACTTGAAGAAGAACCCGCTCTGAGCAGTGAAGATGCAACGCTTCTCGATTTGATAACGGTTCGCTCAGCAACGCGGACAGAGACACCGATATCGGAGGCAACCGTCTCTGTATCTGTTGTTACGGAAGATCAGGTTCAGCGACAAGCGAACATCAACACAAATATCGGCCAGATCCTCTCGAAAACTGTGCCAGGCTTTGGACAGTCGACAGAAAATCTGACCGAATACGGGCAAACGCTGCGTGGGCGGAACTTCCTCACGTTGATCGATGGCGTTCCGCAGACCAACAACCTCAACAACAATTACCGGGCCCTGAACAGCATTGGCACATCCGCGATCGGTCAAATCGAGGTTGTTCGCGGCGCAACCGCAGCCTATGGCTTCGGTGCCCCAGGTGGTCTCGTCAACATCATCACGAAGTCACCGGAAGACGGTGAATTCAACGCGAACATCAGCGTTGGAGTCAAAGTCTCTCCAACCAATGTGAGCGACTCGTTTTCCTACATTACGGAGGCTGGCGCGTCCGGCGCAAAAGATGGCTTTTTCTATCTTGCCAATGCGAGCTGGGAGGATACCGGTTCGTCCTTTACTGCCGACGGCGAACGCCGCCCTCCTGACTCCTTTGGAACGCAGGGCGGCACCGACGACATTGGTGTTTTCAACTTTCTCGGTAAATTCGGCTACGAGCACGAGAGCCACAGGATCCTTTTCAGCGCAAACAAGTTTAGGTACTGGCAGGACAGCGAATGGGCTGGCCCGGTTTCAGGAGGAAGCCGGTCTAACAACACCAGTGCAACACCAACGCGCGGCAATCTGAACACTCGCACACCTGGTGCCGATAACCTGACGCTGAACGCGAACTACACCAACGATGACATCCTTGGCGGAACGTTCGACCTTCAGGCTTATTACAACGACAACACGACAACATTTACGCGTACCGAATTCCTTGGCTTTCAGTACAATCAGTACGAAACTGAATCCCAGAAGATCGGGGGCCGGGCCACGTTCGACACGCCGTTTCCATCGGACCGCATTCCGGTTGATATCGTCTGGGGTGTCGATGCCCTTAACGATCGCACCAATGTCAATCCAATCGCCGGCCCGACCGGCGCTCCGCGTTATGATCTGATGGGCATCGCCCCGTTTGCACAGGTCCGCGCTGACCTGTTCGACGATCGAGCCACCCTCACCGGTGGTATCCGCTACGAGCACCTCTCGGTCGATATCAACGATTTCGTCAACGACATTGGCGCATCGGTAAATGGTGGAACGCTGACGTTCCAGGAACCCTTGTTCAACATCTCAGGCTCCGTCGACTTGAACGAAACGTTCACTCTCTTCGGTGGCTTCTCACAAGGTTTCCAGCTCGGCGATCTGGGCCGCTTGCTTTACAACAGCCCGAACTTCACAGATGTCTCACAGCTTGAAGAAAAAGGTCAGAAAACCGACAGTTACGAGATCGGCCTGCGTGCAGTTGGCAACGCTTGGGACGCGTCCATCACCGGCTTCTATAACAAGTCCAACAACGGCGTGACCTACGATGCCAATCTCGACATCGTTCTGTCGCCGGAGCAGATTTGGGGTATTGAAGTCACGGCCAATTATGATGTCACGGACCAGATCGCGGTCGGCGGCACACTGACTTGGCTTGAGGGCGAGTATGACACGACGGGCGACGGCAAATACGATTCTGATCTTGGTTCTGACCGGATCGCGCCACTGAAACTGACGGGTTATGTCGAATACGCACCGCGGGATTGGGCGAATTTCCGCCTACAGGGCCTGTACTCAGGTCATCGTAATCCGGACAGCACCCAGTTCACCGGAATCGAGACAATCGACTCCTATTTTGTTGTCGACGCATTCGCGGATTTCTCAATCAACGAGAATTCCAAGTTATCATTTGGTATCGAGAACATGCTGAACGCGGACTACGTGCCGGTGCTGCAGCAGTCCTACTCCGTACAAGCATACGGGTATGACGACTACTATTACGTCAAGGCTCCGGGCACGACGTTCTCAGCTAAATATTCGATGAAATTCTAACAATCCTGTCCCCGCTGTCCCATGACGGCGGGGACTGCCGTTTCAAGACAACACTGGACGATCTCCATATGAGCGCCGGCACCGAATTCCTCAAAGCAGACACTCAACCGCTGTTTTTCTGCCAGGATGTTTCTGTGAACATTCAAGGCAAACAGCTTTTGGAGACCGCGCATCTCAGCTTCGCATCGTCGAAGGTAACAGGCCTCATCGGTCACAACGGATCTGGCAAGTCCACACTCTTGAAAGTCCTGGCTGGTCAGATGACCGCCTCCGGAAGCGTTCTGTTTCAGGGTCAGGAACTTCAAAAGGTTGGCAGGCGGACCCTTGCCAGATCCATTGCTTTTCTCCCGCAAGACCCGCCCCCGACGCGCGGGCTCTTAGTCCGGGAACTCGTGGCACTGGGGCGCTATCCTTGGCATGGCGCCTTTGGCCGTTTTAGTGCCAAGGACGCAGAAAAGACCCAGGAAGCCATGGAGCTGACCGACATTGCTTCACTTGCTGACAGGCTGGTCGATACGCTTTCAGGTGGTGAACGGCAGAGAGCCTGGATCGCGATGATGGTGGCGCAGGATGCCCAATGCCTTCTTCTCGACGAGCCAATTTCAGCCCTCGACATCGCTCACCAGATTGAGATCCTGAACCTACTGCGTGATTTGAGCCAAACACGCGGGATCTCTGTCATCCTGGTTCTTCATGACATCAACATGGCCGCACGCTATTGCGACCATCTTATCGCCCTGAAAAACGGGCAATGCACGACTGCAGGCCCAACAGCAGATTTGCTGACGTCAGAAACGCTTCAGGACATATTCGGCGTGCCAATGACGGTGGCACAGCATCCTGGCGGTCACGGAGTGCTGGCTTATGTCGATTGACCGGCGGTCTTTTTTGGCGGGCGCCGCGGCATTGGGCTTGTCTTCATTGCCTTCGCTTTCCGCCAGTGCATCCCGGATCGTTTCGCTAGATTATGCGGCCGCTGAAACACTCATATCGCTCGGTCTTCCGCCTGTCGGCGTTCAATCAAGCGACCATTGGAACCGCTGGGTGGTTGAACCGGAGCTGCCAGTTTCAGTCGCGAATGTCGGCCAGGATCTTGCCGTAAACCTTGAAGTGATCGCCGCTCTGAAGCCGGATCTGATCATTACGACGCCCTACACGGACATGCTGCGCAACCGCCTTGCACCGATAGCGCCAGTTCATATGGTTTCGGTCTACGACCAAAGCGGCACCCCGCTCAAAAACGCTTACGAAGAGACCTTAAATCTTGGCGAACTGACAGGAATGCCGGATCAGGCTGAGATCTTTCTGAAAACAGCAGATACAGACTTCTCTCTTCTCAGAGACAGGTTGGCTCAAAGGAAACGCCCCCCTGTCGCCCTCGTCAACTTCATGGACGACCGGCATGTGCGGGTCTATGGCCAAAGCAGCCTGTACCAAGATGTTCTGGATCGAATCGGACTGGAAAACGCTTGGACCCGGCCAACAAATTATTGTGGCTTTGCAACAGTGGGCCTGGAAGAACTTGCACGCCATGCACCCGAAAACATGCACCTCATCGCCTTTGAACCGATCGTGGATGAAATAAAACCGACGCTTGCCTCAAGCCCGATCTGGCGCACCATGCCCGTCGTTCAAAACGAGAACTATAAAGTGTTTCCGGCCGTTTTGACTTTTGGCATGGTCCCGTCCGCGCTGCGATTTGGCAATTTGATTGCCAATTACATGGAAGGATTTGAGGCATGAGCGCTGCTGTCCATCCAAACCGCGCACCGCTCCTGTCAATCACACTGGCAATTGGAGCAGCACTTCTCGGCTGGCCACTGATTTCCGAGGTGCTTCCCTCGTTGGTGCAAAAGTCAGTGGTGTATGACGTTGAGCGCGTCATTGCGCTCTATGCAACTTTGCCGCGAATGGCCAGTGCCTTGTTATGCGGCGCAGCCCTGTCATTGTCTGGTGTGCTCCTTCAGATTGCACTTCGCAATCCACTGGCCTCACCAACAACCCTCGGCGTATCCGCAGGGGCGCATCTTGCGTTGGTACTGGCCAGTCTTCTCGCCCCGGCGTTCATTGCCTTCAGCCGGGACGCGGTCGCACTTGTGGGAAGTCTCATCGCTGCGGGTCTGGTCTTCGGGCTGGTTTCCCGGCGAGATTTTTCGCCGGTAACCCTCGTCCTTGCTGGATTGGTAGTCAGTCTGTACTGCGGGGCTGCAGCGACATTGCTTGTGCTTCTCAATGACCGTTACCTCGCCAGCCTATTCATTTGGGGGGCGGGGTCTCTTTCCCAGCAGGACTGGTCGATCCCGCTTGGCCTTCTTTGGAAGCTGGCGATACCGATGTTTGCCGCTGGATTTCTTATTCGTCCGCTGACGCTATTAAGCGCGGGCGACGAGGCTGCCCAGTCGCTCGGTGCTTCGCCCGCCCGACTTCGGCTTTTGACTGTTTTGGTTGCAGTCGCACTTGCAGCGTTTGTGACCAGCGCAGTCGGTGTAATCGGGTTTATCGGTCTCGCGGCCCCTGTCATCGCGCGCATGAGCGGTGCCCGCACAGTACAAAGTCAGATCATTTGGTCGACACTGATCGGCGCGCTTTTGTTGTTCACAACAGACAATGCGGTCCAGTTGGCCGCAGGAACACTCGCCGACTTCGTCCCAACAGGAGCGGTCACTGCTCTGTTTGGCAGCCCTCTACTGCTCATATTGCTGCGCAAGACCAAATCGCTGCAAGCGCCGGCAAAGCATGGCGAGATTAAACGCGTCTTTTGGCCTTTCTCAGTGCTGTTGGCAGCAGCCATCATTGTGCCATTGGCACTTGTCTTCCTGAGCCTGCTTGTTGGCCGCGATACGATGGGAAGTTGGGAAGTCTTGTTTGCAAGCTCTACGCCCGACCTGCTTATTGAATTACGTACCCCTCGCGTTTTCAGTGCAGCTGCCGCAGGTGCCCTTCTGGCGGTGGCTGGTGTCCTTCTCCAGCGTCTGTCCGGCAACGACATGGCAAGCCCGGAGGTTCTCGGCGTCAGCTCAGGAGCCATGCTCGGTCTCGCTTTCGGCTTGTTTCTGCTTGCGAGCCCGCAAACCGGACCGTTGATCGCCTTTGCCGCGCTAGGCGCATTCGCGATCATGGGACTGATCTTGCTGCTCAACCGGAAGAGCGGGTTCCAGGCTGAACGAATGGTGCTCGCGGGCATCGCATTTACGGCCCTTCTGGACGCTCTTGTCGGAGCGTTGGCAGCAACTGGCGACTTGCGATCATTGCTCTTGCTGCGCTGGATGAGCGGTACGACCTACGGTGCAACCTTCGACAGCGCTTTGATTTTGTGCGGTTTGACCGTTTTGCTCCTTGGTATTGCGCTCATACTTGTCCGTTGGGTTGGTGTTCTTGAGCTCGGCCCTGGAGCCGCCGGGTCGCTGGGGTTGCCGGTGTCTCGAGCCCGTGGTTTGTTGTTCTGCCTTGCAGGATTGATGACAGCCGCCGCGACCTTGGCCGTCGGTCCTTTAAGTTTCATCGGCCTGATGGCTCCACATATTGCGCGCCATCTTGGATTCGTTAAGCCCAGCGATCAAATCCTCGCTGCAGCCTCTGCAGGGGCTTGCCTGATGGTCATTGCCGATTGGATCGGGCGTCACGGGTATTTCCCCTATGACATGCCATCAGGTCTTATCTCCGCGCTGGTTGGAACGCCTTTCCTCATGCTGTTGCTCGCAAGACGCCCGACAGAAAGCTAAAAATGAACTGTGATGCTACCGCCCTTGTTGTGATCCCGAATGCTGAAACCGTGTTCGCCCACCTGCTGGAACATGCTGAAGAGCACGACGTGGTCTTGGATAAAAGGGGCCCCCGGGACTTTAAAATCCTGGTAGGTAAGAGCCATATCGCGATCGGGATGGATGATACGGCTCTCAGCCTGACGATTTCCGCTGAAACGATCAGCATTCTCTATTTCCTCAAGGAATCCGCTGTTCAGCACCTTGCAGAAATCAGTCCCGAAGCGGCAGAAGCCTTGCGATGGGAAGACCAAAACGCAGCCTCACCCGATCAGACAGCGCCGCCAAGTTTCCATGAACTCTCTCTGATATCAGCGAGCGAGCCGATGGATGGCTTGATCCGGGTGCGGCTGACCGGCGCAACCGATATCACCGCTCTTGCCGGGCCTGGAATTCACGTCAAACTCATGCTTCCAGAAATACCGGGACGCACGCCCGTCTGGCCGGAAGCGTCACAAAATGGAGTGACAAAGTGGCCGGATGGCGATGATGTTCTGCATGTGAGCTACTACACGATAAAAGCGCTTGATCTACAGACCGGCGAGATTGAAATCGATATCGTCCGGCATGACGGCGGTGTGATTGCTGATTGGGCTGCGGCGGTACAACCTGGCGCAAAGATTGGGCTTCTGGGACCGGGCGGCGGCGAAGTGCCTGACAATGCGAAACGCGTCCTGCTCTGCGGCGATAAAACGGCCATACCGGCAAAAGCCAGCATGATAGAGGCATTAGCCGACGAGGTTTCCGGGAACAGTGGGGCCGAAGCTGCTACTCTTGATTGCCTAAAGGCCTATCTTCCGGCGACCGACATAAGGTTACATGCGTTGCCGAAGGCCCGTTTTAGAAAAGAAATCGAGAGGTATTCAGAGAGTATCACCGCAATGGAAAAGCCCGACTTTGCCTGGTTTGCCGGTGAGCACAAAAATGCACAAGCCATGCGAAAACTGTTCAAGGGCGAACTGGGCCTCAAAAAGGGTGAACAATACGCAATCACCTATTGGCGGGATGGGGCGTCTCTGGAAGCGAACTGACGTGCGATCGTATTCTGTGCCATATTGCCTGAAAGACAAGAATTTCGACGCTAACACTCGTTAGAACATATCTGCGAGGATAATTGAGGGGGAGAGCTAAGAGTGGTTGCCACGCAGGCAAAGACTGTTTCCGTACGCAAGTCGGCCCAGCAGGACAGATCTAAGGCGAAAGTCCGGTTGATCCTGGACACCGCGCTTGAAATGCTAAACGAAGGTCCGGCTGACCGAATTACGACAAATGAAATCGCCAAGCGTGCTGGAATCAGCATAGGGTCGCTTTATCAGTATTTTCCGAAAAAAGACGCCATCTTCTACAGCCTCTTCAGCGAGTGGTTGCAGCAAACACTGGACAGGCTGGACGAAGTCGGTGACCGCTTTACCGGTTCGGAAGATATCGACGATCTTGCAGATGCCGTCTTCGAATGTCTATCTCGGGACGACAGCATCAACTCCAAGGGACACTGGCAGCTGCTGCGCGCCATGGGCAGCACAGAAGAGTTGGCGGCCCTAGAAGCAGAACACCAGAGCGAAGTGTTCCGGCGAATCGTTCGATTTCAGGAGAAATTCGGCCGGCAAATTCCGCCTCAACAGGCAGAAGTTTTGGCAACGCTCCAACATCATGTGACAGTAGGGTGTTTGGCGACAGCCGCCCAGGTTGGCGATCATCCTGAGCGCAAAGCAGCTCTAGACTGGGGCCGCAAGGCAATGCGATTTATATACGATATCGAGAAGCTAAATTCCTGACACTTACAGGCGTTTCGCCACCTAAACCAAGACGTTTTGACGCCGGTCCTGGCGTTCTGCAATCGAAGAAGCGAACACTAGGCTCTTTCACCTTCATGGCCCGGCCGATCCGGCTCGGAATCGTCATCGTCAGCCATGGACACGGCATTGCGGTCGAACCGGTTTAACAACTCTGAGCAGACACCTGCAAGATCCAAGTCCGTATTGGCATTTGCTACCCGAAGCTGTTGACGCAAAGTGTTTCGGAGCGCGACCCTTTTGAGACGGCTTTCGGGTTCTGTAAGGCTCCCTGTGTCGCCGCCCTCAAGCGCCCGAAGCACTTCTGATTTCACGCCTACATATTCATCTAAGCCGTAGGTCTTCAAAAGGGACTGGAAGGCCTCAAATCGGGTGTTGTCGAAGGGAATGTCTTCACCCTGGTTCCCCATGACCGGACTTGCCGGATGAAGGCTTGCACATGGCACAAATCCCTCCGGAATTGGCGTATTGGCTGAATGGGTTCGGCCGTTGCGTAAAAGCTTTGGCAGGACATGGGTGTGCGGACCGTCCGGAGACACTCCCCCTGTATCCGGTCCACCGATCTTTTGGTAGACCTCCACACGCCCAAGCGGAGATACAACGACACGTGCCGGATGAGCCTTCAAGATGGCTCCCATTGCGGGATTATCCGGTTCGAATAGTGATCGCCCGGATTCGGCTCGCAGGATTTCCAACAAGGATTGATCAGAGGTGCGGATACAAAAATCGATCTGTGGCTGGTTCAGGCCCATGTCGAACAAGATATCCGTTCTCGCATCCGGCCGCAGGGCATCTCTGTCAGGTCCGAGGTCGGTTAGGACAGACCTTTGCGCCCCCTTGGCTTCCTCTTTAGGCAAGCACAAAGCGAGACCTTGGCCCCATCGCTCGGAACGCGGACTGAGTGTTTCAAACGCAATAGCCGTCACCTCCGAAAGGCGGTCCAAATTCAACCGCAGTCCACCCTTTTCCGTCACCCGAACAAGTTCGCTCGGTTCGTCCATAATTAAAGTATCCGAGGGACGCTGATGGAACTCACCAATCGCACCGAAGGACCCGATGCTCCATCCAGCATCGATATCGATCAGATGATGTTGCTATGTTTGAAGAAGCGTTTGCGTCATCTCAAGAGTCCCGTCGATTAAAAACTATCAGATTGGTTTGGAACAAGGGTTGAAGCATTGCTGCGGACCGCGGCAGGAACGATGGTCGGCTGACCAGCCAGCATGATGTCCATGGTCTCAATTCCGTAGACCTCCTGGATAAGACCGGTTCCAATCAGCTCCCCGGGTGACGTGTCTGCCTTCAACGCTCCATGTTCGATCAACAGAAGCCGGTCACACCAACGCCCTGCAAGGGTGAGGTCGTGCAACGAAACAAAAACGAGGCGACCCGCTTGGGCAAACTTTTGAAAAGTCTGCATCAAACTGATTTGGTGTGCAGGATCGAGCCCATTCACTGGCTCGTCTGCCAGAAAACAGGCCGTGTCCTGTGCCAGCATGCGCGCAATCAGTACACGGGCTTGCTCTCCGCCGGACAGCTTGTCGAAAGGTCGGGCGGCAAACCCTTGAACGTCCATTCGGGACATTGCAGCAAGGGCAGTTTCGCGATCCTTATCTGAGGGCCCGGCGAACCGGCTGTGATGAGGCAACCTGCCCAAAAGAACGACATCAAGGCACGGCAACGCCCAATGAACAGTTCGCGCCTGCGGCATGTATGCGATTGTTTTGGCTCGTTCCGTGGCAGCCATACGATGCACGTCTCTTCCATCCCATTGGATGTCTCCGGAATAGGATTGGAGACCGGCCAAGGCACGGATTAGTGTCGACTTTCCCGCTCCATTCGGGCCGATGACACCAATGAGCTGCCCTTTTGTCGCGTCAAATGAAACGGATTTGAGAACCGGTCCCGACCGATAGGAAACGTTCACATCTTTACAGGTAATCCGGGTCATGAGCTGCGTCTCCTGAGAGAGACCAAAAGCCACAAAAAGAATGGGGCTCCGAGAATGGCTGTAACGACCCCTAACTTCAGATCCCGTTCCGGCATGATCACACGCACAAAGATATCGGCAGCTAACAGAAACACAGCACCACCGAGTGCGCTTGCCGGCAACAACCGGCCGGGCTTTTGGCCAACAAGCGGGCGCAGAACATGAGGAACGATGAGGCCAACAAATCCTATTGCACCGGCAACCGCCGTCGCCGCTCCTACGCCGATAGCTGTGCCCAAAATCGTGATCGTTCGGGTTCGTTGCAAAGAGACACCCAAACTTTGGGCGACATCTGCACCAAGGCTAAGAGCATCCAAGGCCCGGGCGGTGAACAACAACAGCGCCCCGCCAACCAAGATGAACGGGCCAGCCAAGAAGACATGAACCAGACTGCGATCGGCCAAAGAGCCCATCATCCAGAACACGATCTCAAGTGCTGCGAAGGGATTGGTCGACATATTCAAAATAAGGGATGTGAGCGCTGCGGACAGCGATGACAGGGCGACACCTGCAAGGATGATCGTTAGGATATCACCTGTCCGGCCAACAAGAGCCTGCAACAGAAAGACAGCAAGGAAAGCACCGACCAAGGCGCTTAAGGGCAGCGCATAGGCGTGAAATGCAGTCAGGCCGGAGTAAATCGCCAAGACCGCACCAAGGGAAGCTGTTGCTGATATTCCTAATAGTCCAGGCTCGGCGAGCGGGTTTCGCAAGAAACCTTGGAGTACCGCTCCTGACAGCCCGAGGATTGCGCCAATCATCACGGCTAGCACCGCCCGCGGCAACCGGATTTCATTAAGTATGATAGCCTCTGCTGAAGACGGTTCACCGATAGAAAACCAAAGCAACGTTGGGTCGATCCAGACCTGTCCGATCCCAAGGGACAAGACGAACAAACCAACCAAAAGAAAACTCAAAGTTCCTAACAGTGCGGGATAAAGGGAGCTGGGAGATGTCATTTAGCCGAGCTCCCACGCACAGCATCACGCAAACGCTGGATAGCGCCTACGGTCAACGGTGTGCCGCAAATCCAGTACCGGGTATCTGCCGATACGCGGCGTTCTTCTTCAAACCGGGCATCAAGCGCCGGATGCGACAGGACCGATGCAGAGCGGGATTTGTTGGTCCGGTGGCGATCCCAGATCATGAGATAATCGGGGTCGGCAAGCACCAACGCTTCAAGTGGCAGGCGCGTTGTTCCCCGAATACCGATTTCATCACCGAGATGGCGAAACCCGGCTTTACCGACAATATCATTTTCAAGCGTCTCTGCACCGGAGGTGTAACTGTTGGTGCCGAACGATCCGAGTACAGGCCTGTTGGGATCTTTGCCTTCGTCACGGAGCCGCATCAACTCAAGATGCATCTGTTCAACCAAACGTTCCGCCGCTTCTTCTTCCCCCAGGAGGTCGCCCATCCGCCGTGTGTTTTCGGCAATATCTTCAAAACTGCGGGCAGGGTCGAATTCTTCGACATGTTTGCCAAGCCTCTTCAAAAGATTGACAGTCGCCCGCGTCGTATACTTGCCGGCAACGACAAGATCCGGTTCCAAGCGGAATATCTCTTCAGCAAGACCATGATTGATCCGCAAACCGACCGCCTCAGCGCTCATCAGTGATATCGTCTCGTCGGCGGATAGATGAGAAACAGATACCAACTGTCCCGGACGGCCTAAAAGCATGGCAAGTTGGTCTGTGCATAGATTAACCGAGACCACACGGTCCGGCGTCCCGGCGGCAATACCAACCGCCGGTAACATCATTGCCAAAACGGTCACTATGGTTTTCAGACCATGCACAGATGCAGCCTATCCAATCCAGATCAGCAGGTGTTTTGTAGCATTCTCTTCAACGCACAATGCCCTAGAAGGTCGCCTTGAACCCAGCAAAGGCAGTAAAGCCTTGTGTGTTAAAGCCATAAACTTCCTCGTAATCCTGATCGAGCAGGTTTTCTACGCGGCCGAAAACCTGAAGATTGTCTGTGACTTGATAGTCAGCGCCGACATTGATGTTGATGTAGTCACCAAGAGTTGCACGACGTGTCGGCGACACAGAAAAATCAAAGTCCGTCATTTCGCCATTGTAGACCGCATCGACGAATACTGTTCCGCGGTTTTCATGGAAACCGTAAGTCAAGCTGAAGGAGCCCGAATGTGGTGGACGCCGGACTTCTTGTTCCCCAGACGGTTCTTTCGCATCCAGGTATGTGTAAGCCGCTTTGGCATATAGATTTTTGATGACCTCGAGACCAAGCGAAACTTCGATACCTCGCCGTTTGCTCGTGCCGTTCAGGTTAACCGGTGTTGATTCAAAGTTCGGTGTGAATTGGGTCTGAATCTCATCCTCCAGACGCTCCTGGAAGTAGGTGATGCCGAAGCTTCCCCGGTCCTGCCAGAATTTTTGTTCCACACCCACATCCCAACCGAAATTGGTTTCCGGTTTCAGATTTGGGTTGCCGATAAAGCTGGAAGGCACAAAGCCAAATTGTTCAAAGAAAGTTGGATTTGTTGACCCCGTACCGACCGATGCGTGAAGGCGTGTTCCAAAATCCGGGAACAAGTACGCTCCACTCGCGCTGTAAGTAACGGTGTTTTTGAAACTGTCGTTCTGATCATACCGCACAGCACCAGTAACGAAGGCTCGATCGAAGAACTCACCGCGATATTCAGCAACCGTTCCGAAGAGGTCACGCTCCTGTTTCAAGCCTTGGCTGGCAGAAGAGGGGTAGACATTCCGGTAGGTTTCGCGTTCCCATTCGGCTGCGCCCGTCAGGCTGTGGGCGCTGGAGAGCAGCTGCGGTGTCTCAAAGGCAAAGGTACCCTGGTAGCTCAGATGAGTCCGTTTCCCGTCGCTGCCATTCTCGCCACCTGTTGTTTCGCCACGGTATTTCTGGCTCGCGACTTCGCCGCGGAATTTCTGAACGAACCGGTCTTCAAACAGCTCCCATGTGAGCCCGCCACCGCCGAAAAACTCCGTTGACTCGACCGTACTTGGAGTATCGATAACCTCCGCATAGGTTGGGGATCCCCAAGAAAAGTCTTGGTCATCGGTATCAGAATCCCTGTCAACGAACCGCAGGTTTCCATCAACATACACGTCATCTGTGATGTCCCAACGGCCCTTACCGTTCAACGTCAAATTCCGGTCACCGTCCTTCTCTGACCCATAATCGGAGATGTTGAACCCCTCGGTCCCCCGGACAGCGCCGGAAACCGCGACGTCGTATGTCTCGCCACCACCTTGAACAAGAACGTTGCCAAGAACTGTTTTGTCCGTGCCGACTTCCGAGCGGCCTGTGACCTTGTAGCCATTCCGTATGCCGCCTTTTGTGATAATTTGAATGACACCGGCAGCCGCATTTGAGCCGAAAAGCGCACTTTGCGGACCTCGAATGACTTCGATCCTGTCGATATCAGCGACTTGGAGACTGCCGAAATCAAACTCGCCGCTTGATGTTCCGGAAACCTCGACCCCGTCGATGAGCACTAAGACATGGTTGCCTTCCGATCCACGAATGCGGATCTGTGTCAGTCCACCAAAAGATCCAGTTCGTGAGACTGCTACGCCAGGGACACGGCGCAGCGCATCCGCGACATACCGGGTTTGGGTTTTTTCCAGTTCTTCGCCCGTTAAAACCGTGAAAGCACGCCCAACCTTTTCGGCTGGGACAGGATTCCGGCCAGCAGTAATAACGATTTCACTCAGCTCCTGCACCGTATCGGTGTCATCGGCAACAGCACTGACGGCTGGGAAAATGCCAAGAAGCGTTGAGGAAAAGAGAACTGCTCGCAATGCCGGTTTTTTTCGGCAACATTGTTTGGTCGGCACGACACACCCCACCTGCCCGGTGCACAACTATCTGCACGCACCGGATAAAATAGTTACAATGCCAAGGGTCGCGCGAAACCAAGGTACAATGACCATGGCCCACACGCCTTTCGGCCCGATTCTGGGTGTCACCTCAACGGAAAGCCGCACCTTGACACACCCCGTATCAAAGGTCGGGTGACTGACGAGTGGCAGGTCTCCTGGCTCACGGGTCTTTGAAGATGCTCACCTTCCCAACACCAGTTTCTCTGGCGTCAGTGGTGTATGGAGCATCGACTCTCCGTTTACAGTTGCGGGGGCAGCCACGGTTTTGGTCCCTGTTGGGTACGCCGCACCGTGTTCCCTATTAATCCGTCAAATTACGGAACCACTGTCAGCTGAAGAAAAGACACAGGCATGTTGTTCTTGTCAATGCTGTCAGGACGGAATTCGTTTCCCTTCGCTGCAATAATCCAATTGTGCCCGGACGCAGCTGGGTCAGTTAACCCATTTACGGGAAACACGAAGCTCAAGCTTAAACAGTTTCTGAGACTTAGTATGAGCGGCACTCATTCGGCTCAGCATTTGTCTTCTGCCAGAGTGGCCAAACCAAGAAGTGTCGAATAGACCCTCGCTAAGCCAGTCGAGAAACAATAGCCAATGCGAACATGACCCTGACAATGATCCTGACATATCGCCAGCCACCGCGTGCTCGAGTTTCCCGAGGTGGCAAAAGACCCCGTAGGCCTCACGATGGCTCGAAAGGACCCGCACCACTAGTACGTCCCGACGCTTCTTTCATCTCACTTAGAATAAACGTTAAGCCGCCACCAGGTAGACTAATCTCTGCGTCTTTGACCTTGTCCATCCGTTCCACTATCAGCCAATCGACAGTTGCTAACTTTTGTGGTTCTCGCTGTTTCATAATGTCCCATTGTCAGCGCTTTGCGCCTTATATCTGGCAACTTCAGGTCGTGAGAGACTGACCTTATGGCGGTTATAGCGCCCGGCTGATCTTCAAAAGCTTCATGAACCTCCTACTGCCAGGGTCACCTTGATCGGCGCGCTTGTAAAAACTATTTACAACGGCTGCTGCGACCCGACGGGTCGCAGCCGAAAGTTCTGGAATAAGCCCACAGCCTTTTGCGTAAAAAAATGTCATTCTGCTTAAGATGAAATGTCTAAACCTCGCAGCATTTGCGCGCGAAGGATTTTGCAAACGCCAATAATGACCAAGCATCGGCAGTTCTGGGCTCAATCCAGCTCCATGCCTCTGTATGTTGGATTGGGGCAAATAGAACTCACCGAGACCACGCCTTTTGCGTTGCGCAGTCCCGGCCGTTGAGCTC
>CALDSI010000080.1 GCA_937911395.1 uncultured Labrenzia sp. | reverse complement strand
CGCGCCAGGTCAGTGCACCGCTTGCAGACAGTGGGGCTTCAAGTCCTTGCATCTCAACGGCGAGTGACAGTCCGGTAATCCGGTCGGCTTCCGCATCCCCGCCCACAGCGTCAGCAAGGCCCAATCCGCCAATTTCGCCTTCGGAGATGTTGACCGATCCGTTGACATCCAGCCCGGCCAGCATTTCCTCGCCAGTCAGACCGACCGTCTCAAACGCCAGATCAGCACTCAATAGTCCACTTGCCGGCAATTCCTGGCCTGCGAGAAGCAACAGGTCCGCAATGGATCCGTCTTTCAGGACAAGCCGGCCGGAGACTTCCGGCACCAGTCCTGAGAGATCCGCATCGGCCGCACCGCCAAGGGAAAGCTGACCCAATACCAGATGAAGGTCTGACACCGAGACAGCCGCATCAGAGCCCCGAACCTGAGCATCGAACTGGTAGGCGCCTGGATCGGCATCGAGCGACTGACCGCCCAGCGCGGCCAGGGTTTTCAAAGACGGCCCGGACGCCGCAATCGCGAGTTCAGCGCGTATCGGTTCCAGTCCGGTGGATCCCTGGACCGTGATGGAGTTTTCCGACGAAGTCAGCGCCAAATCGACGGGCACCTGGTCGCCAGACGTTAGTCCCAGCGGGTTGGACAACGTGCCCGAAACCTCGAGAGGAACGTCCTGAAATTGGAAATCGGAGGTAAGCTCGACATCACCGGTTAAATCCGGGGCAATGAGTGAAAGATAGAGGGATAGAATGCCGAAGTTCTGATCTGCCGTAGCATCAATGTATGTCAACTGACCATTGGTGATCTGGAGACTGTCGACACCAATGCTCTCCAGGTATCCTTGCCCCGTGGAGTCTGCCGCGGTGTTATCTGCAACGCTGTCTGGTGCGGATTGAGTGCTATCGCTGCCGGAAGAATTCGCTATCTCGGCCCCGCCGGTCAGAACTTCGAGTGACCGGCGCGGTGCCCAACTGGTGGCGCCATTTGCATTTTTCTCAAGATAAATCAGAGGCTCATCAAGCGCGATGCCGGTCACTTTGACATTGCCAGACAGCAATCCAGACCAGGCAAGACCGAAATCCATGCGATTGGCCTTGGCGAACTCAATGCCGTCCGCGCCAGCGGCGCCGGAGATACCAATGTCTTCGGCCGTTAGTTGAAAACCAGGAAACAGTGACAAGGAAACAGGGCCGTCAAGCCGCACACGCCAGCCAAAACGGTTGTCGATCTGCTGGACCACCTGTTGCTTGATCTGATCCTTGGGCAGGAAAAACGGAACCACAAGGAGAACGGTGACAACCAGAAACAGGAAGCTGCCCAGACCGATCAAAAGCCGTTGCATATCAATGTCTCCTCGTAGCGAATCGCCACAATGTAGACCAAACCAACCGACAACATGCCGGTAGATTTTGACAAAAGGTGGAAAAACGGCGGTTTATCAGGAATTTCCGTTGCGAGGCAAGTTTGGCAGGACCGATTTGCTCGGCTTAAATCCGGAAAGCCGTCATGTGGTTGTCCCAAGCAAAACCAGCGGGTCGGGCCAGTATTTCTGCACGCTCTCCGGGCTCTGAAAGATACGAAACGCCACCATTCCCGTCGGAGATCAGAAAACTTCCCTGATCGATGGGCGCGACCCCGCAACCATCAGCGATGTTCTGGTGGCCAAGATAGTTTCCGGTCTGTGCATTCCAGAAAAGAGTTTTGCCGCCACGCGGCGCGGACGTTGCGATGACACTTTGATCGCTCGTGGCCGCAACAGACCCGATATAGTTTTCAAGCTGATCCGCAAGCTTCTGGGGCAGGTCTAACAAAACCGGCGCCTCATCCCTTGAAATGACAGCAACCAGCGGCGGGGTGTCTGTCTTCGAGCCTTCAAACTGTCCACCAACCCAGGCCCGACCAGACCCGTCCAAAGCCATGTGACGCAAAGACAACTGGTGCAGGGATCTGTCCAAACGATGCTCTGCCAGCAGGTCTCCGGAATTGCCATCAAGAACCACCACGGATGGCGACATGGTCTCCAAGTTGAGCTTCTCGCGCCCGTAGTCAGGGTGCGTTTCAATCCCGCCATTTGCGACGATCAGGACGTTGCCATCCGGGTTCAACAACACCTCATGCGGGCCAATGCCGTGACTGTCGAATTCGCCCAGCCGGGTGATAATCTCTCCGCTCACGTCATAAACGCCGACAACACCGCGAGCAGCCTCAAAATCATTCTCCACCGCATAAAGAAAGCGTCCGTCTTTGGAAAAACAGCCGTGCCCGTAAAAATGCCGGCCCGGCGCAGCAACGATGGTCTGCATTGGCTGGCCGGAAAATGGCCAGGCAATGATCGCGAATGTTCCCGGGCGACGGGCAAAAGCGGCAAAACACTTGCCGGCCTTTGACACAGCAATGCCATGACCACGCGCAGGGAGTGAGATTTCCGCCTGGATCTGACCCAGATCGTCAAGGACAGCAATGCCATATCCGCCCGCAGACTTTTTAAAGGCGCTGGCAAAGAGCGGCGCATCAGAAGAGCTCAGCAACGCAGCCCCGAGACTGGATCCTCCAAAAGCCGGGAGCGCAGCCAGTCCGCCCAAAGAGGACAAAAAACCACGCCTTGAAAACTCTACCGGCCTAGTCGCCATCAAGGGCATTAAACCCTCCGGCAAGTCCCAATGCGCCCGCGATCCGCTCACCGACAAGCCGTTGCAGGGAATTAAGCGAAATCACCACAAGCGACAATTGACTATAGGCGTCGCCAGTTTCAAAAGTCTGCCGCAAGGGTGGCTGTAGGTTGTTCAGCGTCTTCTGTGCGTTTTCGAATTCGAATGTCATGGAACCGATCAACCAAACATGCTCTTCAGGCATGATTGGTTCCAGATTCATGCTTTTCACAGCATCCAGAATTCCGCTCATTTCTGCGGCAAGAAATACCACACCGTTACCTGAGCGGGAAAAGGGGATCCGGTTTGGACGCGCCTTGTCCTTGGAACTTCCAAGGGCTGGTGCAATGTTCTGATCCCGAACAACAATAAGACCGGTGGAAAGCGTCTGAAACATATCTTCCAGCGCTTCCTGTTCATTTTGATACCGGGCACCGGCGCCGCCGGTTGCCAACAGGGTTTGGCTGTAGCCATCTGCGCTTGCCCACGCGTCCCGGACAGCAAGCGCAATCGCAGCAACGTTTTCCGAAATCGCAGCTGCATATGCGCATGTGAAATCTCTACTTTCACTTTCTGCACCAAGAACGACATTGCCGTTCTTGTCGAAAGCAATCAGCTGTAGGGCCGTAAGGCCCTGTACTGCAACGCTTTTCTCAGCCAGACTATCTGCAGACAATGCCGTGGCGTCTTTTGCGGAATAGAGTTTCCGAATTTGACGCTGACCTATGCCCCTTGGGTCCGGCTGAAAGGCAAGCCGGCTGATGCGGTCCTCATCAACCATCGGACCAATTCGCAAAAAGTGGACACGAGCAAACTCTTTGACCACATCGGAGAAGACTGTTTTGAATTCGGCCGCGTTTTCAGTCGACGGGGCCGCGCAAACACTCTTTACAGAGCTTGGCAGCTCTGCTGTGGCTGCGGCAAATTTGGTTGTTTCAGGCTGTATGTAACCTGCAATCATATCCTGTATTGGCTGCGTATAATCCGTGGCAAGGGCAGGCCAGGCAATCAATGCTGCTGCTGCAGAAAGAAAAATTCGCTTCATCACAAGGACTCCAAAAAACGGACCAAAGAAGTGCGGTCATCAGGCTGCATCGCCACCACGTTGTCCCGGGCGGATTGCGCTTCACCACCAAGCCACAGACCCGCCTCGAGTAAATTCCTGGCGCGTCCATCATGAAGGAAACGAGTGTGGCCATTGACGGTTTCAGTCAGCCCGATCCCCCAAAGTGGAGGTGTTCGCCATTCACGGCCGGACGCATCGCCAACCGGACGATTGTCGGCCAGACCCTCGCCCATATCATGCAACAGAAGATCCGTATAAGGCCAGATCAACTGAAACTGATGCGCTGTTGTCTCCGCGTCCCGGAGCGTGACAAATTTCGGTTGATGGCAACTGGCACAGCCAACCTCATAGAACAGCTCTTTGCCGCGCAGAACCTTTGGATCGGAGACATCCCGGCGAGCAGGAACTGCCAGGTTCTCCGTATAAAAGGTCACCAGCTGCATGACAGGGTCCGGAGCCTCGGAAACACCAAGATGGGCTTGTTCACCGTGCGGCAGAGATCTGCATCCAACTTGATTCTCGGTGCAATCCCCGTAGTTGTCCGGCATGTCTGGAGAACTGATTCCAATATCACCCAAGAACGCGCCAGCAGTCTGGTCGCGAAGATTTGGTTTTGAAGCCTTCCAGCCGAAACGACCGATGGATAGTTCCCCTGTCCGTCCATCACGGACTTGGCTAATCTTTCCGGAAATCCCGTCACCGTCCAAATCGTCCGGATCTGCCAACACTTCAATGTCACCCGGATGAATGGCTTGCAGAAGGCCAAGACCAATCATAGGCGGAGCTACCCGAGGCGAGACTAGTGTGTCGGGATGCATCTCGCCAAATCCAAGGTCCCGGATCTTGTAGATGGGCTTTTGCAAGATAACCGTGTCGCCGCCATTCAGTGGCACCACGATCTCTTCATGTTCAATGTCAAAGCGCCCTTCACCGGGCAGGCCGGAGACTGCAAATGCCTGAAATTGACCACCGTACGTGGGCTCAGGAATACGAAGTACCCGTTTGTCTTGAAGGTCAGCGCGGTGTTCATCCGATTGAGGCGGAATTGAAAGGCGCAGAAAAAGGGATACGGCGGCCTCGCCCGGTTCTGGCGGTCGGCCACGGCCATCGCGGATGTGACAACCGGCACATGAGCGCGCGTTGTATAATGGCCCCAATCCGTCACTCGCCAAAGTGGACGATGGAGACGATGCCCAAAGCTTGTCAAACAAGCTATTGCCTAATTCGAAATCAAACTTCTCGTCAAAACTGATATTCGAAAGTGGGTGAGAAAACGAAGCTCGGTCCGCAGATCGCTGCGATGTGGCGGCGCCGGCTTGCATGCGTTCAAACTTCTCAGCGCTCTCAAAACTTGATGCAGGCTCCAGAACTCTCATCACACGGATGCGTTCGTTTTCAGTCAAATCCGTGCGATGCGGAAGCGCTCCATTGGAGGACACCTCGGTGGCAAACAGACAGCTAAAGACAAAACCAGCGCCAATCGCGGCGCTGCTTATCCGGGAAGATCCCATTACATCATCCTGATCCATTTGGATCTGACGCTTGTTAAATAACCGATCAGGTGAAGCAACGGGCGATAATCCGCCCGTTGCAACTATGCATCTTACTCAAAGACTGCGGACGGGTTGTCCAAGCTGTCGGATCCTTCGAAAGCAATCTCATCAAGTTCCAGCGCTTTCACAACGCGTTCAATGGACGCAGTCTGATCAACCAGAGCATCTACAGCCGCCTGGACCACAGCGTTGCCTTCCGTATTGCCTTCGCCGATCATCTGATCATAAGCTTCACCAGCTTCGGCACGCGCTTTCATAACTTCAAAGGCTGCCAGTGTGGCATCCAATTTGGCTTGCATTTCTTCAGCCAAGGCCGGGTCTTTGGCGGCAACCATCTCTGCAAGGGAAGCGCCCTTCACATCGTTGCCAAGCGGGCTTTTGTATTCACCGAAATAAACATTCCGGATGCCGACAACATCGTTGTAATGAGACATGTGCGTGTTGTCAGCGAAGCAGTCATGCTCTTCTTCCGGGTCGTGCAGCATGAGACCGAGCTTCATCCGCTCGCCAGCCAATTCGCCGTAGGACAGAGAACCCATCCCGGTCAAGATAGTCGCCAGACCGCCATTTTCGCCTTTGGCATCCAGCTCTTTGCGCGCATCACCACCCGGTGCCCAGGCAGCAGCCATGAACTCAAGGTCGGAAATCAGAAGATCGGTAGCAGCTTTCAGATATTGTGCGCGTCGCTCACAATTGCCGTTGGTGCAGTTGGCTGCATCAAAATCGCTGGCCGGACGGTTGCCAGCGCCCGCATCGGTGCCGTTCAGATCCTGCCCCCAAAGCATGAATTCGATGGCGTGGTAACCGGTGGTAACATTGGCTTCCACTTCACCTGCCTCATGCAGGCTTTCCAGAAGTTCCGGATTGATGCTGGAGGCATCGATGCTTTCGCCACCCACTTTCAGGGATGGATTGGCAACAATGTTGGCAGCATAGAAATCGTTCTCTTCAGATTCGTTGCCGTAAGATACATCCACGTAGTCGATCAGACCTTCATCCAACGGCCAGGCATTCACCTTGCCTTCCCAATCATCGACGATTGCGTTTCCGAAGCGGTAAACCTCAGTCTGCTGATAAGGATCGCGCGCAGCAATCCAGGCTTCACGTGCGGCGTTGAGATTGTCTTCGGTCGGCTCTGCGATGAATTTGTCAACTGCAGTTTGAAGCGTTTTCGCGGTTGCCAACGAGTCGGCGTATTTCGCCTGAGCGATGTTGCCATAGTTCGACAATACATCTGCCGGTGCGGCGGCAAATGCAGGCGATGTAAACGCAGCTGCAGCTGCCAACAGGCCAATTTTCAAGGATTTCATAGGTCTACCCCTGTCCTGGCACTGCCGGCGGACGCTTGGCTCTAGGCAATGCCATGTTTAGAATTTACGTAGCGCGAGGTGCGCCAACCGCAATTTTGTGAAGCATTTCTGGAGACACCTAGTCAAGTTTAAAACGTAAAAAAAACAATACATTAGAATTATTCAAAAAAATTTCAGGCAAGTGCCGACTGTTCAAACGCTTACAAAACATATTAAAGATAGCTCAAGTCTTTGATGGAAAATGAACATCAATGATACAAGTTGAGTATCACTTTGCGACGATATGACTTATCAGGATAAATACGAATGCTGAACGCACTTAAGAGCTTCGTCCGGGAAATAACGTTCGGAGACAGCGGCAAGAAAATATTTGCCGAGGATGACAAGCGGCTCGCAGCCGCGGCGCTGCTGTTTCACTTGGTTGATATCGACGGCATCATCGAAGACAGCGAAAGCGAAAAACTCAGGCAGATCCTGCAGGCGCGTTATGAGCTCTCAGACGAAGAGACCAGCGAACTGATCGCAGCGGCCAAACAGCGCGATGAAGAGGCGGTCGACCTTTACGGCTTCACCTCAGTTTTGAAACGCACGACAGACGAAGCGGAACGCCTCGCCATCATCGAGATGATGTGGGAAATCGTCTATGCGGACGGTCACGTGCATGAATTTGAAGACAACACCATCTGGCGGGTCGCCGAGCTGCTGGGGGTTTCGTCCCGGGACCGCATGACACTGCGCCACAAGGTGGCCAAAACCGCACCCGAAGTCGATGAGGCCTGATCACAATTGAGGTGCAACCAAACTGCGCAAGAGACTCGATTTTTTCAAGCCGCTCGCTAATACTGGACCTATGGATTTTTCTTCGAACCACGGAACGTATCGCCCCAAAGTGCTCATTGTCCTGCACCAGGAGCATTCTTCGCCCGGACGGGTAGGGCAAGAGCTGCTGAAACGCGGCTTTGCACTCGACATTCGCAAGCCCCGCTTTGGTGACAGCCTCCCGGATACCATGCGCGACCATGCCGGCGCAGTTATCTTTGGCGGCCCCATGAGCGCCAACGATCCGGACGGGTTCGTTCAAAAGGAAATCGACTGGATCAAGGTTCCGCTTCAGGAAGAAGCGCCGTTTCTCGGCATTTGCCTTGGCGCGCAGATGATGGTGAAGCAGCTTGGCGGCACCGTTTCCGGCCACAGGGATGAGCTGGTTGAAATCGGCTATTACCCGCTGAAACCAACCGATGCAGGCAAAGACCTGATGGATTGGCCCAAGAAAGTCTACCAATGGCACCGGGAAGGGTTCGATCTGCCGTCAGGTGCTGATCTTCTGGCAACCAGCCCAACCTATCCCAACCAGGCCATTCGCGTCGGCCCGGCTGCTTACGGGATCCAGTTTCACCCGGAACTCACCCACCAGATGATGGTGAAATGGACCACCAAGGGAGCCCCGCGGATGGAACTTCCCGGCGCGCAGCAGCGCCGCGATCATTTTGCCGGACGATTCGTCTACGACAGCGCGGTCCGTGCCTGGCTGGACCGGTTTCTGGACCTTTGGATCGGCACTGCCGAAGCCCCTGTACAGCACAACCGGATAAAAGCAGCCGAATAAGCCGCTCTGGAATTTCTTAGGTTTTATAAAGTCCTCGCAATTGCTCCGGGAACAATCGCACAAAATACGCCCTGCGCGCCCATCAGACTTGGACCGGCTCGCAGATGTCGGCCTGCGAGCCTGGCAAAAAGGGATTGGTCCCCTGGTCCCTGAAAGGGTTTACCAGCGCATCACCGCAAAAAACCCGATCCAGCCGTTTCTGGCGGGCTTGGGTGAGAGGGTTCTTGTTGCCGAAATTGAAAACGACACTGTTGGCCTTGGCGCCTGCGAACACGGTGACAACCACATCACGGACCTTTGGGGCGATCCGGATAGGGAGGGCCTGGGCGCCGGGTCAGCCCTGATGTGCGGGCTGGAAACGCTAATTTCAGCCAAGGGTTACCGGATCGCAAAAATTGATGTCGCAGCCGCCAATGCCCGCGCACTCGGGCTGTACCAGCATCTCGGGTATGAGATTGTCTGGCAGGATCGGCGATTTGATCCCATTTTACAGATCGAGCTGGAGAAAATCGGATTGCTCAAAACACTAAAGAGCTAAAAAAGGCAGGGCAACGCCTGCCTTTTAGTTTCTGCGCTTCAATGTTGATGTTGTGTCACCGGGACACTTCGATCTCGCCCGGACGCCAGGTTTTCTCGAACCAGGGCTCTTCCGGGCCATAAAGCCTCAAAATTGCGAACCACCCCTTTCCATCGACGGTCTGAATCCAGTTCTGCTCCTTGCCGGCAGGCGCCTCCGGTCCGAAATGGAGCGTGACCGATCCATCATCATTTGAGGCCAACGCATCACGCTTGTTGTTTTTGCTGGGAAATGGCTGGCTGGTCTGCAGTTCAGACCTTGTTTGCGGATCATAGACGACCACTGACCAGAAATCCTTGGCCGGAACATTGGCCGGTATCGTTAACTGATAGGACAACGAACCATCAAGGAAGTCGCCGTTTGAATCGGTGACGTTGAGAGCATATTGCGATCCCTTGCCCGGGATCTTCAACACCATCGCTGGCGTGTTCACCGTCGCCATGTAGAAGAACATGGTTCGGGCGTCCAAATACCGCCCCCCGTTTCCATCATCGCGCAGCCACTGATAATTTCCACCTATGAAGGCGGTGAACCAACCGCTGTCATCGTACAGGTAGGCTGATCTATCGCGTGGCTTGAGCCAGATCGTTCGTGCTGTCGCATTACCAACCGCAACCGCTTCTGTCAGAATCTCCTTCATCCGCGAATCCGGATCAAACGGCTTGCCTTTTTCAATGCCGATGGCAGCCGCAAGACCGCGTAACTCCGGGTCGAAGGTCGATATGGCTTCACGGTCGATCACTGCATGGAGTTCGTTGTAAAACTCGAACGTATTTGCATGAACGGTATTAAATACCTTCTTTGAGGCGTTCAGGAACTCCATTTGCGGCTGAGCAGCTTTGTCCTTCAGCGGATAGATCTTCAAACCTGTTTGATAGGCTTCGACCGCTGTATCTGTTTTGCCGTCGACAAGAAAACCACGCGCAATGAACCAGTTGATGTAACTGGTGGATTTCGAAACGAAATAGGTTTCACCGTCAACAACCGCCTCATAGCCGCCGACCGGCGGGTCAAGATCGCCGTCATAGTCCGGCGGCAGGATCAGATATTTGCCGCCCTCCCCCTTGTCCGGACCGGGAACACCCATGTCGGTCACAAACCGGAAGTAAGCATCGTTGACAGTGGAAGGTCCCTGCCCCTTGGGCACCTCGATTACAGTTGGCCCGTCGCGCTGAAGATCCAGAATGGACGATGCATAGACCGTGTCTGTGTTTCCGGTCAGAAATAGCGGATTTGAATCCATCAGATCCTTGAAAACCGCGACTTTGTGCGCCTCATTTATTCCTATCTGATCCATACCCCGGCGAATGCCTTCGATGGAAGTCGCAGGGATGAAATTCAGAAAAACTTCGACACCCCGCATGAAGTCCAAGGTGTCGTACATGAGTGCGCTGGTTTCAGGGGTTGGACGGCCATCAACAAACGTAAGCGTGCCGCACCGGGTTTCGACT
>CALDSI010000079.1 GCA_937911395.1 uncultured Labrenzia sp. | reverse complement strand
CAGGTTGTTGCCAGAAGCTTTCACAACCTTCAGCGATTTACCCTTTTTACCCTTGCGCCGCTCCGTCGGCACCGCAATCTCGCGCTTGCCCGACAGGTAATCGCCGGTCATTGAATGCTTCGCCCGCGCGATTTGCCGCGGCGTGCCATGGGCGCCGCCCTGCCCGCCGTGAACGCCCGCACCTGGGCCGATATCAAAGCCGTAGTCGGCCTCGCGGATCGCTTCTTCGTCGTGTTCGACGACAACGACGGAATGGTCCTTGGCGATCTCTTTCAAGAGTTCTGCTGTTTCCGCTGTTTCTGCGTCGGTCATACCGGCGGCAGGTTCATCGACGAGCAAAAGCTTTGGATCCTGTGCCAGCAGCATGCCGATTTCCAGCCATTGTTTTTGGCCGTGAGAGAGATTTGCCGCCAGCTCATCGCGTTTTTCGTTGAGGCGGATCAGCTCAAGCAGCTCTTCAATTCGCTTTTTTTCAGCTCCGGTAATGACGTGAAACAATGTGGCGAACGGTCCGCGTGGTGCTTTGAGCGACAATTCGAGATTGTCCCAGACCGTGTGACTTTCAAACACGGTTGGCTTTTGAAACTTGCGGCCAATGCCAAGCTCGGCGATGGAGGCTTCGTCTTCTCCAGTCAGGTCGATGACACCATTGAAGAAGACCTCTCCTGTGTCAGGCCGTGTCTTGCCGGTTATGATATCCATCATCGTGGTTTTGCCAGCACCATTTGGGCCGATGATCGCCCGCATTTCCCCCGGATCAATGGTGAGCGAGAGGTCGTTGATCGCCTTGAAGCCGTCAAAGGAGACTGAGACACCATCCAGATAAAGCTGGCTTGTTGATCTGGCCATGAGTTACTCCGCCGGCTGAGGTTCTGATGAGATGGGTTTGCCCTTTCCCGGCCCGGCAATATTGGCGGGCGCAGCCGGACTTTGTGGCGGTGCGGTCGGCGGTGTGCCAGACCCGCTTTCCGCGCTTGCCGACACTTTGCGTTGTTTTAGTGCCGTCCACCCTTGTGAGACTGTCCCGACAATGCCTTTGGGAAGGAACAGGGTAACCACCACGAACAGACCGCCGAGAGCGAAAAGCCAGACGTCCGGGAGGACGGCGGTGAACCACGTCTTGGCGAAGTTTACAAGAACTGCCCCGAGGACGGCGCCGACCAGTGTCCCACGCCCGCCAACTGCGACCCAGATCACCACTTCAATGGAGTTGGCTGGTGCGAATTCGCCCGGGTTGATGATGCCGACTTGAGGCACATAAAGCGCACCTGCAATCCCAGCCATCATCGCTGATATGGTCCAGACAAATAGCTTGTAGTGTTCGACCCTGTAGCCGAGGAATCGTGTCCGGCTTTCCGCATCGCGCACGGCGACCAGCACCTTGCCCAGTTTGGACCGCGTGATCGCGCGGCAGATGATGTAGCAAAGGCCGAGGGCAATCCCGGAGGCTGCGAAGAGCGCCGCTCGGGTCGTGTCCGCCTGAATGTCGAAGCCAAGGATGTCCTTGAAATCGGTCAGGCCGTTGTTGCCGCCGAACCCCATGTCATTGCGGAAGAAGGCCAGCAAAAGTGCGTAGGTGAGAGCCTGCGTGATGATGGAGAGGTAGACGCCGGTGACGCGGGAGCGGAAGGCGAACCAGCCGAACACGAAGGCCAGAGCACCAGGCACCAGCACCACCATAAGTGCTGCAAACCAGAACATGTCAAAGCCGTACCAGAACCAGGGCAGGGCATCCCAGTTGAGGAACACCATGAAGTCGGGAAGGATCGGATCGCCGTAGACGCCACGGCTGCCGATCTGGCGCATCAGGTACATGCCCATGGCATAGCCGCCGAGCGCAAAGAAGGCGGCATGACCGAGCGACAGGATCCCGCAAAAGCCCCAGACGAGATCGACCGACAGGGCCAGCAAAGCGTAGGTCAGGTACTTGCCCATCAGCGCGACCGCGTAAGTCGGAACATGGAACGGGGAATCCTCCGGGACCAGGAGATTGCCGGCCGGGACCAGCAGGATCACGGCGGCAAGCAGCGCCAGGAAAATACCCGCACGGGCGTCCATGGCCCGGAACAGAAAGGACGTCATCATGCTTCGACTGCCCGGCCCTTGAGGGCAAACAGACCCCGTGGACGCTTTTGAATGAATAGAATGATGAAGACGAGCACCAGGATCTTGGCAAGAACCGCTCCGGCATAGGGTTCAAGGAACTTGTTGACCACGCCGAGGGTCATGGCGCCCACCAGCGTGCCCCAAAGGTTTACGACGCCGCCGAAGACCACGACCATGAAGCTGTCGATGATGTAGCCTTGCCCAAGGTTCGGGGAAACGTTGGCGATCTGGGAGAGAGCAACACCGGCAATCCCCGCGATCCCTGAACCGAGACCAAAGGTCAGAGCGTCGATCCAGGGCGTGCGGATCCCCATGGACGCGGCCATCCGCCGGTTCTGGGTAACTGCACGCGTGTAAAGTCCGAAAGGTGTTTTCTTAAGAACCAGGATCAGCCCGGCGAAGACCAGCAGGGCAAACAGGATAATCCACATGCGATTGTAGGTGACCGTCATCTGACCGATCTCGAAGGCACCGGACATCCAGTCCGGATTGCCGACTTCGCGGTTTGTCGGGCCAAAAATCGAGCGGACCGCCTGTTGGAGAATGAGCGAAATGCCCCAGGTGGCGAGAAGGGTTTCCAAGGGGCGGCCATAGAGCCAGCGGATGACGCCGCGCTCAATCCCAATGCCGATAAGGCCTGAAGTGGCGAACGCAAGCGGAAGAGCAATGAACAGGGAATACTCGAAAAGGCCCGGTGCGGAAGTGCGGATCAGCTCCTGCACCACAAAGGTGACATAGGCACCGATCATGACCATTTCGCCATGCGCCATGTTGATGACACCCATCACTCCGAAGGTGATGGCAAGTCCAATTGCGGCAAGCAGCAAAACGGAGCCGAGCGACAGGCCGTACCAGATGTTCTGAGCAGCATCCCAAGTGGCGATGGATTTCTCGATCTTGGCCACTGCGTTTGCGGCAGCTTCTTGAACGGCGCCCGTGGAAGCAGATTGAGCAGCAATCAGAAGGGAGAGCGCATCCCGGTTGCCCATGTCGGATAGCGTTTGCACCGCACCCAGCTTTTCGTTCTCATCCAGATCGGAGTTCAGGACGGCCGCCGCTCGCGCCTGCTCCATGACAGTGCGGACATTGTCGTCGGTTTCGGCGGCGAGCGCTTCATCCAGCGCTTCAATCTTCTCCGGATCCTGGGCTTTGAAAATCGCTTCGGCGGCGGTCAGGCGGACAGCGGGATCAGGTGCCTGCAGGGTCAATGATCCAAGTGCAGCTCGTATAACGCGGCGAAGCCGGTTGTTGACCTTGATCTTTTTGACCTCTCGGCGTCCCGCCGTGCCAGCGTCCTCTCCTGTGAGCGGGTCGGTGAGATTATAGGATTTACCCTCCCTTTGAGCGATGAAGACCATTCCGTCGGATTTGCGGAAGTAAAGATCGCCCGCGCTGAGCGCTTCAAGGGCTGGCGCAACAGCCGGATCGCCGGTTGCCTTGAGCGCTTCAACCTGGCGCTGGGTTTCATCGAATTTACCTTTGGCAAGTTCATTGACCAGCGGCCGGAGCGCTTCGCTGCTGTCTTGTGCGGAAACTGATCCGATTGACAGACCTGCCAGGCAAAGAAGAACAAGGAGTGATTTCAAAAAGGACATTGGTCCACCGCGGTTGGAAGATATCCGCCAATCATCCTGCGGGTCCGCTGTCACGGCGTCTCGAAGGATGAGTTTCTTTTGGGGTGTGGGGCAACAGGAGATCACCTGTTCTTGGCAACTGGGAAAAAAACGGGACGGACCCCCATCGATGCCCGTCCCGCATATTCCGGCTCTTTACTTAGGAGCCGGAGCCACCGCATTTGCCGGTTACGGTGTTGAAGTTGCCGCAGGACAGCGGAGCGCGCCAATCCGCGATCAGGTCCTTGGAGCCTTCCAGGTAATCCGACCAGGCATCGCCAACAACGAGGCCGGAGGTTTCCCAAACGGTTTCAAACTGGCCGTCGTCCTGGATCTCCCCAATCAGCACCGGCTTGGTAATGTGATGGTTCGGCATCATGGCAGAGTAGCCGCCGGTCAGGTTCGGAACGGACACGCCAACGATCGCGTCAATGACCGCATCCGGATCTGTGGTGCCGGCCTTGTTGACAGCCTCAACCCACATGTTGAAACCAATGTAATGGGCTTCCATCGGGTCGTTGGTCACACGCTCTTCGTCACCGACAAAGGCTTGCCAGGTCTCGATGAATTCTGCATTGGCGTCAGTGTCGGCGGACTGGAAGTAGTTCCAGGCTGCCAAGTGGCCGACGAGCGGGGCGGTGTCGAGGCCGGCGAGTTCTTCTTCACCGACGGAGAAAGCAACAACCGGGATGTCTTCGGCTTTGATACCGGCGTAGCCGAGTTCTTTGTAGAACGGAACGTTGGCATCACCGTTGATGGTGGAGACCACGGCGGTCTTTTTGCCAGCTGACCCGAAGGCTTTGATGTCGGAGACGATCGTCTGCCAATCGGAATGACCGAACGGCGTGTAGTTGATCATGATGTCTTCTTCGGCAACACCCTTGGACTTCAGATAAGCTTCAAGGATCTTGTTGGTCGTACGTGGATAGACGTAGTCGGTACCGGCCAAAACCCAACGCTCGACGCCTTCTTCGTTCATCAGGTAATCAACAGCCGGAATCGCTTGCTGGTTCGGCGCAGCACCGGTGTAGAAAACATTGCGCTGGGATTCTTCGCCCTCGTACTGGACCGGGTAGAACAGAAGGGAATTCAGCTCTTCGAAGACCGGAAGAACGGATTTGCGGGAGACGGACGTCCAGCAGCCGAAGACCGCATCAACACCGTTCACTTCGATGAGCTCACGTGCCTTTTCAGCAAACAGTGGCCAGTCAGATGCCGGATCGACGACAACGGCTTCGAGTTTCTTGCCGAGAAGGCCGCCCTTCTTGTTCTGCTCTTCGATGAGCATCAGCATGGCGTCTTTCAGAGTGGTCTCGGAAATCGCCATCGTGCCGGAGAGCGAGTGTAGAATTCCAACCTTGATGGTTTCCTCAGCTGCGGCACCGCCGATCATGGTGGATGCCATCAGGCCGCCCAGCATCAGTTGCTTGAATGTCTTGGTCATTGACTTTCCCCTCTTGAGTGACGTCACCAGCCCCCATGCCGGTGAGAGGCGGCTGGAAGGAGTGCCGCTGTCGGAGAAGGATCGTGCGGCCGTTTGTTGCGGTGCGGTATACGTCAATTGACGTAACTTGCGGGAGGCTACCCTGTAACCAATTGATATTGTGAAATTAATTTTGACCTGTTGTGGTATGCAGCACTCAAACGGGGCAAGCTGCCCGACAAAATCACCTGCAATTTGCCTTTGCTGATTGGCGATGGCGCCTTCTTCGCAGAGGGCTGGCGCAAAACTTGCTGTGCTTCATCAAAACGAAAAAACGCGGAGCGCAAGTGGGGAATGGAGGCTCGGATCTGCCTGCAGAAGGGGCTGCTGCCTATTATTGAGGCAGTTCAGTGACGGCGCGCCAACGCATCGTGCCGATCCGGCGCCAGTACAACAAATGGGTCAACAACCAGACCCTTGAGGATTATGCGCTCCGGTTCACCGCCAAGGGCGCGCGGAAATTCTCCTCCCGTGCCATTTCCCAAACGGCCATTGGGGCCATCTCCTTCCTTGCTCTGGAAGCGATCGGTGGGGCGATCACGCTCTCTCACGGCACAGCGAATGCTTTTCTCGCGATTTTCGTCGGAAGCCTGGTCCTTTTGATCGTCGGCTTGCCGATCAGCCGGTATGCGGTCCGTTATGGCGTGGACATTGATCTGCTAACTCGAGGAGCAGGGTTTGGCTATATCGGATCAACAATCACATCGCTGATCTACGCCAGTTTTACTTTTATACTCTTCGCGATCGAAGCCTCGATCATGTCTGGGGCTTTAGAGTTTGCATTCGGGATTCCGCTTTGGCTCGGCTATATCATCAGCGCGGTTGCGGTCATTCCGTTGGTCACCCATGGCATCACCTGGATCAGCCGGTTTCAGCTGGCGACCCAGCCCTTCTGGATCATCCTGAACATTCTGCCCTTCGTCTTCATTCTATTCACGGACTGGCAGGCGCTGGGCACCTGGCTGAGTTTTTCCGGCATTGATCCGGCAACTGGTGCGCCAAAAGCCGCACAAAGCGGTTGGGATAGCATCAGTCTGATCAGCTTTGGCGCAGCATCCGCCGTGATCCTTGCTTTAATGGCGCAGATCGGAGAGCAGGTAGATTTCCTGCGCTTCTTGCCGGCCACTGACCACGGCAGGAAGCGTCACAGGCTGGCAGTATTTCTTGCCGGGCCGGGTTGGGTCATTCTCGGTGCGCCGAAGATGATCGCCGGGTCGTTCCTCGCGGTTCTTGTCTTGTCTCACGGCGTGCCGGTCGAGCACGCGGACGATCCGTCGAGAATGTACACCGTGGCGTTCGGATATATGATTCCGAACGAAACCGTTGTGCTGTTGTTGATGGCGGCCTTCGTCGTTGTGGCGCAGCTCAAAATCAACGTGATGAATGCCTATGCGGGCTCGCTTGCCTGGTCGAACTTTTTCTCCCGTCTAACCCATTCGCATCCGGGCCGGGTTGTCTGGCTCGTATTCAATGTGGTTATCGCGCTTCTTTTGATGGAGCTGGGCATCTACCGGATGCTGGAGGAAACGCTTGGCATTTTCTCAATCATCGCCATGGCCTGGCTCTCGGCTATCTCGGCTGATCTCTTCATCAATAAACCTCTCGGTCTTTCCCCGCCCGGGATCGAATTCAAGCGGGCGCATCTTTATGACATCAACCCTGTCGGCACCGGCGCGATGCTGCTTGCCGCGGGTTTGGCGCTCGCCGCCCAGTTCGGGTATTTTGGTGAGGTGGCCGCAGCGCTCTCAACCTTCCTTGCCATGGCCATCGCGTTCGTGGCTGCACCGCTCATCGCCTGGGCGACCAAGGGCCAGTACTACCTCGCGCGCAAGCCGCGCAAAAGTTGGCAGGCGCGGGACCATATCGCTTGTTCCATTTGCGAGAATCCGTTCGAGCCGGAAGATATGGCCTACTGCCCTGCATATCAGGCACCAATCTGCTCCCTGTGTTGCTCGTTGGACGCCAGGTGTCATGATTCCTGCAAACCAAAGGCGCGTCTGAATTATCAGCTGGGGTCGGTGGCCGGCGCCGTTTTGCCTGTGCCGGTGATGGATATGTTCCAGACACGGCTTGGCCGGTATGCCCTGACGGCCGTCTTCGGTATCGCTGCAATTGGAGCTGTGCTCTGGATCATCTATGCCCAAGCCGTCAGCCGCCTTGGGGATCCAACTGGGGTTTTGGGCGAAATCGTCGCCCTCATCTTCTTCGTCTTCGCAATCGCGGCTGGTATCGCGTCTTGGTTCCTGGTGCTTGCGCATGACACCCGCCATGTGGCTGAAGAAGAATCCGCCCGCCAGAACGCTCTTTTGCAAAAGGAAATTGACGCTCACAGTGTCACCGATGCCGCGCTTCAAAAGGCTAAGGAAGATGCGGAAGCTGCCAATCTTGCGAAAAGCCGCTATGTGGTCGGCCTTAGCCATGAACTGCGGACGCCTCTCAATGCAGTCCTCGGTTATGCCCAGGTTTTGGAGCGGGATGAGGCGCTGCCAACAGCCCGAAAACCGGCTGTGACGACCATTCGCCGAAGCGCCGAGCACTTGTCCGGCTTGATCGACGGATTGTTGGATATTTCAAGGATTGAGGCCGGCCGATTGCAGGTCTATTCGAATGAGATCAATTGCCACGAGTTCCTTGATCAAATCGTTGACATGTTCCGGATGCAGGCGAAAGCAAAGGGACTGGACTTTCACTTCGAACGGGCTGAAAACCTGCCCGTGATCGTGCGCACCGACGAAAAGCGTCTGCGTCAAATCCTGGTCAACCTGTTGTCGAACGCCATCAAGTTTACGAACGCTGGGCACGTGTCCTTCGCCGTGACCTACAGGTCGCAAGTTGCTAGCTTTGTGGTCGAGGACAGCGGCCCCGGCATCCCCCTCAATGAACAGGCAAAAATCTTCGAACCCTTCGCGCGCAGTGCAACCCAGGAGACCGACAGGATCCCAGGTTTGGGACTGGGGCTCACGATTACAAAGCTGCTGACTGAAACGCTGGGCGGCGCCGTTGCGCTCTCCAGTTTTGAGGGACACGGCTCCAGGTTTGAAGTTCGGCTGATGCTGGCTGCAGTCGATAAGCCTGTAACAGCGGTTCGCCGTGAAAAACGGATCAGTGGCTACGTGGGGGCACGCAAGACGATTGCGGTGATCGACGACAACCCGGATCATCGGGCATTGGTACGCGATATCCTCGACCCAATTGGTTTTGTTGTTCTCGAGGCTGCGAGTGCCAACCAGTGTGTTGAAGTTGTCTTTCCCCTCAAACCGGACCTCTATCTCGTTGATATCCTTATGCCCGGAACAAACGGCTGGGAGTTGGTCAAGGACCTGCGGATGAAAGGGGAAACGGCTCCGGTCATTATGCTGTCGGCCAATATCGGTGATCAGGCGCTGAAACCGGAAGGGCCAACCAATCACACTGCGTCGCTCGCCAAGCCGTTTGATATTCACCAGCTGCTCGATCTGATCCAACAACATACGGGTGTCGAATGGAGCGAACATGCGCAGGTGGAATCAGAGTTGGCACTTTCTCACAGCTCTGGATTGACGTCGCCGGGAGGGCGCCATGTTGCCGATCTGATCAATCTCGCTGAAATTGGCTATGTTGAGGGGATCGAGGCGAAGTTGACGGAGCTAACCGAGGATCCGGGCAACGAGCCTCTGGTTCGAGCGCTGCAGGAGCACCTGAGTCGGTTCGATTTTGAAGGGTACAAGAATGTGTTGAACGGATTGGAGAGGCAGCATCCGCTTAAGCAGCCTCTGCCTTCAGGGAACGAGAATTGGAACCG
>CALDSI010000078.1 GCA_937911395.1 uncultured Labrenzia sp. | reverse complement strand
CAGTTGACCGTGCGCCACGAAGAGGCTGCGCAGCGAGCGGAAGCTGCGGGTATCAAGGTGGTCATGGACCGCTGCCCCAAGATCGAATATGGGCGGCTGTCCGGAGAGATTGGCTGGGCCGGTGTCAATTCCCGGACACTCTCCTCAAAGCGCCCCGCCCTGCAGGCCGGTTTCCAGCACCGGGGCTTGTCGCAGACAAAAAAGACCTAAAGTCTCAGCACTGATGGGGCAAAATTTATCATCAAAGAAAGCCCAAATTCGATTTTTTGGACCCAGATACAACTATCTGGAACGGCAGTTGAAAAAGGTCGCGGGCCATTTTTATTTTTGCAGCAACAGTGATGGTGCAAATTTCTATTTGCTTCAAAAACAAAAAGAATTTCCGAGAACTCGTATAGAAACAAGTAACCAAGAAAACACCCCCTGATTGCAATTCAATCAAGATCCAATCAAAGGTATTGTTAAGAGATCGGCAATGATTAACAGTTGACTAAACTGTTAGCGAAATTCTTTGTCCTATCTTTATCTGCCGAACGGACACTTTAACGACTTGTTGACCTTTTCCCGCAGGAGGTATTCATGGTCGATCCGTTCACACAGTTCACTATCTACCACTTGGTTGTGGTTGTCGCCATCGTCATGGTGCTCATCTTCAGAGCTATTTCAGATTGATATCGGTGACGAAACTGCAGGCTCCCTAAACGCACTATCCAGAGCGGGCAAAACACGCACTGTCGCAAGACACACCGTGTAATGAGTATTGGCTGAGTTGGGCTGGCCAGTTTGCTCGACCTTCTTGGACGTCAAACACGGCATGTATTATAATGCCCGAGCACATGTAATTATTTACAGTTTTCATCAATATTCTCGAAATTTTGTTTTTCATTTCAAAATCGGTCTTACCAATTCATCCACATGACGCGTCTATCCTTGTCTTCATCACAGAAGTTCCATGTTGGGATCGGATGAGTCCATGCTTTACGAAGTGATAGATACGGGCCTCCTCGCTTTGGTGATGCCTCTTGCGGCCAGTGTTCTCATGTTTGGCATTTATCTTGTCATAAAAACCGACATGAATTTGGAGCGCGATAAACGTTCGGCGCGGCGGTTTGCCAAAACACCATAAGCGCCGTAGCTGTCTTCAACCCAATTATCATCCAGAAAAAGAACGTTTTTTCCGTTTTTTCGCGGTTTCAGAAATCAATCCTTTGACCTCCTGCACGGCTTTGACCAAACTGCGCGCCACACACCCAAGGGAGGTTCTTTATGAGCGAAAATATTCCAGGCTTTTCCACGCTGGCCATCCACGCAGGCGCAACACCAGATCCGTCAACAGGTGCTCGGGTCACGCCAATCTATCAGACGTCTTCATTTGTCTTTGACGATGTCGACCATGCTGCGTCCCTGTTCGGCCTTCAGGCCTTTGGAAATATTTACACCCGCATCACAAACCCGACCACAGCCGTGCTTGAAGAACGCGTTGCAGCCCTTGAAGGCGGCACCGCTGCGCTCGCAACCGCTTCGGGTCACTCGGCACAGCTTCTTTGTTTCCATACGCTCATGCAGCCGGGCGACAATATTGTCGCAGCCAACAAGCTCTATGGCGGCTCCATCAACCAGTTGAACCATTCGTTCAAGAGCTTCGGTTGGGGCGTGAAATGGGCTGATCCATCGGACATGGCGTCCTTCGAAGCGGCGATTGATGACAAGACCCGTGCAATTTTCATCGAAAGCCTTGCCAATCCAGGCGGGATCATCGTCGACATAGAAGCTATTGCAGCCATTGCCAAGGCAAAAGGCGTCCCGCTGGTTGTCGACAACACCATGGCGTCTCCCTACCTTTGCCGGCCGATCGAGCACGGCGCCGATATCGTCCTGCATTCCCTGACCAAGTTCATGGGCGGTCACGGCAATTCCATGGGCGGCATTATCGTCGACGGCGGATCCTTCGACTGGTCCGCATCGGGCAACTATCCGCTTCTGTCATCGCCGCGTCCGGAATATCAGAACATGGTTCTGCACGAGACCTTCGGCAATTTCGCTTTCGCAATTGCCTGCCGCGTTCTTGGTCTGCGCGATCTGGGCCCTGCGATTTCGCCCTTCAATGCTTTCATGATCCTGACTGGGATCGAGACCCTACCGCTCCGCATGCAGCGCCACTCGGACAACGCCAAGAAGGTCGCTCTGCATTTGTCCGGTCATGACAAGGTCAAGTGGGTGTCCTACGCGGCCCTGCCGGAAGATCCACACCATGCGCTTCAGCAAAAGTACATGCCAAAAGGTGCCGGAGCTGTCTTCACGTTTGGTGTTGAAGGCGGGTACGACGCCGGTGTGAATCTTGTGTCCAAAGTCGAGTTGTTCTCGCACCTTGCCAATATCGGCGACACGCGGAGCCTCATCATTCACCCGGCGTCCACCACCCACCGTCAGCTGTCGGATGACCAAAAGACCTCTGCAGGCGCCGGGCCGGATGTTGTCCGGATCTCTGTCGGTCTCGAAGATGTCGATGACATCATTGCTGACCTTGAGCAGGCGCTCGCTGGCTGACAACTAGCTAACAGACAATAACAGCCCGCCGGTTTGGCGGGCTGTTTTCATTTTAAACTCTGTGCATCCGTCAGTTCCGGATCGGGTACTCGCCCTTCAAAGCTGCCATGTAATCAATCGTGGCCGCGATCACGAAGACCGCAAATCCCTGGTGGACAAGCGCCACACCGAGTTGATGCATGGACAATTCCCCGGTGTAGTTTCCAAAACCCAGCAGGGTGACGATCCCGAAAACCATCTGTAGGAAGACAAAGGCCGCCAGATGGAACGCTGGCAAACGGATCCTTTTGGCGTCCGTTACAGTGCATGTCCGCCACACCAGGTAAACCGCAGCAGCGCCCAGCAGATAGGCAACCATCCGGTGTTGAAACTGAACGGTCAG
>CALDSI010000077.1 GCA_937911395.1 uncultured Labrenzia sp. | reverse complement strand
CATTAAAAATTTTAAACCTTGAATTTTGCCAAAAGGGTAGCCGAGGTGGTGGAGTTCGTGGTTTGTTATCTACATGTCGCAAACGAGCATCGCAGATACTGAAAAATTTTCGGATGCTATGTTTGGGAATTCTACTGTCGACAGCTTTTAATGATCCAGATGGGGAGACAGATGACCAAAACCGAAGACCAAGAAATGATTAATCGGCTCGAAAGCGCGGCCCGCACCGGAGGCATCACAAAGCGTGAGTTTATCCGTTATTCGGTGCTGGCGGGTCTGACGGCCTCCACTGCAACGGGCCTATGGTCCACCAAGGCGAAGGCGCAACCGAAAAGCGGTGGCACTTTCCGCTGGGGTCTTCATGACGGAAACACGTCCGACAGCCATGACCCGGGCACGTACTTGACTCGCCAGATGATCTTCATGGCGCACACGTACCGCAGCTTCCTGACAATGATCATGGGCGACGGCTCTCTCGGACCAGACCTGGCCGACAGTTGGGAAGCCAGTGCGGACGCCTCCGAATGGACATTCAAACTGACGGAAAACGCCAGCTTCCACAGTGGCAAGAAGTTGACGGCGGACGACGTGATCGCGTCGCTCAATCACCACCGCGGTGACGCATCGACATCTGCAGCGAAAGCTCTGCTTGCTGGCGTGACGGACATCAAGAAGGATGGTGATTATACTGTTGTAGTCTCGCTGTCCGGCGGTAATGCCGATTTCCCGTGGCTGATGACCGATTACCATCTTTGTATTTGCCCAGCGAAGGACGACGGCACGATCGATTGGGAGTCCGGCGACGGCTCCGGTCCTTACAAGATCGACAGCGGTGAATTTGGCGTTCAGTTTAACCTGAGCCGGCACGATGGCTGGCATCGCGAAGGGGCCTATTTCGATAAGGTCGAGATGATCGTTCTGAATGATCCGAATGCCCGCCAAACCGCTCTGATGACCGGTGATGTTGACGCGGTATCGCTGATCGAGCTGAAAACGATGGGGCTGCTGCAGCGCAATCCCAATATCAAGATTCACAACATCCCGTCCGCGGGCGCCATCACAATGCCGATGCATTGCAACGCCGCTCCGTTCGACAATGTCGACGTGCGCAATGCGTTGAAACTGGCGATGAACCGTGATGAGATCATCGAGAAGATCGCCTTCGGGGCGGCCACCAAGGGCAACGACTTCCACCACTCCCCAGCGCAGCCCTATTGGCCGGATGACATTCCACAACGAGAATATGATCCGGACCAGGCAAAATCTCTTCTGAAGAAAGCCGGTGCAGAAGGGCTCACCATCAACCTGTCAACGGCGGATAGTGTTTACGCTGGTGCGGTGGATATGGCGGTTCTTTATGCCGAACAGGCCAAGGCGGCAGGCATTAACATCAACGTCGTACGTGAACCGAACGACGGCTACTACTCCGATGTGTGGTTGAAAAAGCCGTTCTGTCTGGTCTCTTGGGGTGCTCGTCCGACACCGGATGTGATGTACACGCTGGCGTATAAGGACGACGCCGCGTGGAACGAATCCTTCTGGCAGAATGAGCAATTCAACAAGCTGCTGCTGCAGGCAAAAGCGGAACTGGACAATGCCAAGCGCGCGGACATGTACCGCGAGATGGCAATCCTGGCGAAAGACGATGGCGGGACGATCATCCCGTTCTTCAACAATTTCGTTTACGCCAACAGCACCAAGGTGGGCACGCCGGATCAGCTGGCTGCCAGCTGGGAAAATGATGGCGCACGGGCGGCAAGCCGCTGGTGGTTCGAGTCCTGATCCTAATACGGAGCGGCGGAGAAAATCCGCCGCTCCGTTTATGACATTGACCCGAAATCGGTTCGGTTCATGTTGCTGTCGCGTCGGGGCCTTCTGCCAAAGCAGAGAAAATAAAGCTGACAAGGGGCGCCTGACTGCCGTTCGGACATTTGATGTGAGGTCCGGGCTTCGAGTTCTGGAGGGACAAATGGGGGACATCCTACAGCTGGTCCTAAAGAGACTTGGCTTAGGTTTGGTCACGCTTCTCGTGGTTTCAATCCTGATATTCTTCGCGGTCGAGCTGCTACCCGGCGATATCGCACAAGCCGTTTTGGGTCAGGGGGCAACGCCTGAAACTGTTGCAGCTCTTCGAGAAAAGCTTGGCCTCGATCAACCGGCCATCTTTCGCTATTTCCAATGGCTCGGCGGCGCCTTGACGGGCGACTTTGGTGTCTCGCTGGTATCCGGCGTCAGCGTTGGGGAGGCAATCGGCGAAAGGTTTGTGAACACGCTCTTCTTGGCGACCTATGCAGCCGTTATCGCCGTGCCGATTTCCATAATTCTCGGAGTGATTGTTGCCTTGCTGCGCAATACCCTGTTCGACCGGGTTGCGAACGTTGCGACGCTGACCTCAATTTCTTCTCCCGAATTCTTTCTCGGATACATTCTGATTCTGTATCTGGCGGTAAAGGCACAGTATTTTCCTGCAATCGCGAGCATAAGCCCCGACATGACCTTCGGAGAATTGTTGCATCGGACTTTCTTGCCCGCATTGACATTGGTGCTGGTAGTCACTGCGCACATGATGCGGATGACGCGGGCTGCAATTATCAACCTGCTGGCTTCGCCCTACATCGAGATGGCACGGCTAAAGGGTGTCCCGCCCTGGAAAATCATCGTGAAACACGCCTTGCCGAATGCCTGGGCGCCGATCATCAACGTCGTTGCACTCAACCTTGCCTACCTAATTACCGGTGTGGTTCTGGTCGAGGTCGTTTTTGTCTATCCCGGCATTGGCCAGCTTCTGGTGGATGCGGTAGCCAAACGCGACTTCCCCATTGTTCAGGCATGCTGTCTGATTTTCGCTGCAACCTTCATCCTGCTCAACCTGGCAGCCGATGTGGGAGCAAACCTGACCACTCCGCGTTTGCGGCATCCGAAGAGAGTG
>CALDSI010000076.1 GCA_937911395.1 uncultured Labrenzia sp. | reverse complement strand
AAGGCTGGATTTGAAGAGATCAATATCAATGTCCGGAGCCGCCAGAACAACGCTACCAATTTTTCTGTCGAACTGGCGGCGTTCCGCTAGAGGCATTTGGCGTGCGGTTTCCAGCAGCAAATAATTGCCCATCGAGTGTGCAAGAATCGAAATGCTGTCCGCTTTACTTTTCGCAAGCAGACGGAAGGTTTGCTCCAGGCTGTCGCGTGCGATCGAGGCGCTGTTCAGATCGTAGACGTAACCCTGGAGCTGTCCGCGGGAAGCCCAAGTGAACAGAACCGGGACAACCGGAGCCTGGGAATCATGGACGAATTGCGTGAATCGGTAGAGGCCTTCAGCAAACAACGTGTTGTAGCCGTGAATAAACAGCATCACGTCCCGTTTGCCCTTGGGTAGCTCAGAGAGCTGCTGGTTCAGCTGCCTCAAAAATGCTTTTTCATTGTCGATATAACCCGCCTTGCGGGCCACGAAGTCCGTTTTGGGGTTTCCGGGAATTTCGCGCGGCCATTCGACCGCACCGGCCTTATGGGACGGTGGTACGGAGATCGTCGCTTCCGCATAATTGATCGTTGGCGAGCGTTCACCGTTGAAAAAAGTATTTGGAGTTGGGTCTTTTTCGCGCGTGGTTACGATGAGGATGTCGTGATCCTGCGCACCAGCAGCGGGCTCTGTGTTGATTGCAAGAGCGCCTGTCGTTGGACGGCTGCCACAGGCGCTGACCAGAAGCACGACCAGCAGTGCTGATACGGCAAGTCTCGCCGGCGCGGGAACTGAAATACTCAACATCAACGGCCACGCCTCTTGCTCGGTTCAGATTACCGCCTGGTTACACGGTCACCATAAGCACTCCGGTCAAGAATCCAAGTCCGCTGATCTGCTGAATTGCCCCTAGGACATCTCCGGTTGATCCATTGATCTTGGACAGTGCCACCTGTGCCACACTCATAGATGCAGACACGGCGATCACAATGCCAACTGCGATGGTCTGCAACGGCAGAGCAAGAAGGGCGGGGAGCAAAACTACCAGCATAACCAGAACACACTGGCGCAGGGCGGCGTCAGATGGTTTGCCGAACCGGGCGCCTAGTCCATCGGGCCGGGCCAGCGGCAATCGGTGCCATTGCCAAACCATCAGGAACCGGCTGAAGGCTTCTACAGTCACAATGAGCAAGGCCGTGTCCGCTGCTCCGAACCGGTCCAGCAAGGCTGCAATCAAAGCAACTTTCAGACCAATGGCAAAGACAAGTGCGATTGCGCCAAATGCCCCGATCCGGCTGTCTTTCATAATGTCCAGTCGCCTGGAGATCGTGGCCCCTCCGAAAAAACCGTCGGCCACATCGCTCAAGCCGTCTTCGTGCAAGGCGCCTGTCACGATCGTGAGGACGCCTGCGGCCATCACAGCAACAACAAGTGAGGGGAGGCTGGTTGCTCCAAGCACCAGAAGCAAACCGGCAGCTGGAAGGGCCACAAACGCACCTGCGAGCGGAGCAGCTCTCGAGATCTGGCTAAAATCCGGAAGCGCTGCCGGATCATCGGCCGCGTTGAGCTTATGAAGAGGCATACGCGAAAAGAATCGGACGCAGGCCGCCATGTCAGCGAACAGGACCGCTAGATATGATACCGTCATGGTTGATTGGTCCCAAGAAAACTCAGGCTTTGTTTCGGATGCAGTTTCAGTGTTTTGGTCGTTTTCAGACGGCATCCTGTTCGGTCCGGAGCTTGAGTTTTATCAAGGGGCGGTTATAGAACGGCCTCTTGAAGAGACCAAGAGGCGGCCTAACTTTCCGCCCACCAATTGGAACTGTGAGCACCATGTCCCTGTCCGAAACCGCACTGCCCTTTGACGATATTCGCAACCTGGTCAAGTCCATGCCTGGCCCGGATGAAGAGGCGCTTCAGAAGGTGAAGGCTCGGGATGCACAACTCACCAAGCCTGCCGGGTCTTTGGGCCGTCTGGAAGAGATCGCGGAATGGCTTGCCGCCTGGTCCGGGAAGGCCCCGCCGAAAATCACCCGGCCGATGGTCGGGATTTTTGCAACGGCACATGGCGTTGCGGACGAAGGCGTTTCAGCATTTCCAAGCGCCGTGAACCGGCAGATGGTCGAAAACTTTGCAGCTGGTGGGGCCGCCATCAACCAGATCTGCCGGGTCAATGACATCGGCCTGAAGGTGTTTGACCTTGCCGTTGATATGCCAACACCAAGCATCACTTCGGAAGATGCTCTGGATGAAGCCAACTGCGCAGCCACCATGGCTTACGGCATGGAAGCGCTGGCAGGCGGCATCGATCTGATCTGTCTAGGAGAAATGGGCATTGGCAACACGACCGTCGCAGCTGCTGTCCTGAATGCACTGTTTGGCGGATCGGCTGCCGACTGGATTGGCCGTGGCACCGGCGTGGACGATGAAGGTTTGGCGCGCAAACGTGACGCCGTTGAAAAGGCAGTGAACCGGCTGAACGGCGAAAAAGACCCGCTGGAAGTCCTACGCAAGGTTGGCGGACGTGAAATCGCAGCCATGGCCGGATTGATCATCGCGGCGCGCCTTCAGCGTGTCCCGGTGGTGGTCGATGGTTTCGTTGCAACAGCGGCTGCTGCGGTGGTTTACGCGATGTATCCGGGCGGGCTGGAACATTGCCTGCTTGCGCATGTCTCGGCCGAGCAAGCTCATGCCAAAGCGCTGTCACATATGGGCAAAGATGCCCTGTTCGACTTCGGCATGCGTCTGGGTGAAGGCAGCGGAGCCGCGTTGGCAGCCGGGATCATCAAGACTGCGGCCGAGGTACACTCTGGAATGGCAACGTTCGCTGATGCCGGCGTTTCAGAAAAGTCTGAGTGACGAAACTTCTCTCACAGCCCTATGCGCTGCGTGCGTTCTCAAGGTCGAAGTCGGTGCTTTCTGTGTCAGCCCAAACGACGTCCGGTGAATAGTTCATCACCCGGGCGCGGGGCAGGGACATGATTGCCTCGGTGCCGACACCCAGCTGGGATTTGATGACGAATTTTCCGTCATGCATTCCAACGAGCGCCTGGACGATTGACAGTCCGAGCCCAGTGCCGGGTTCCGCGCTCTTGATGGCATGAGACCCCTGGCCGAAAGCTTCCAGCACTGTCGGAATTTCGTCCTCCGGAATGCCGGGGCCGGTGTCGGTGATGGAAACATACTGCCCATCGTCGCTGGTCCGGCCGACCTTGATATGCACTTCACCGCCCACCGGCGTAAATTTCACCGCGTTTGAAATCAGGTTGAGGACGACCTGACGCAAGGCGCGTTCATCGGCCCACACCCGGGGCATATCCGGTTCGTGGGTGTGATGCAGCATGATGTTCTTGGCGTTGGCGCGTACGGTCATCATCGACCCGCACTCTTCCACGACCTCTTCCAGATAGAGCGATTCTTCCTGCAGCTCATGCCGGCCCGCTTCAATCCGCGACAGATCTAGTATTTCATTGATCAGGTTCAACAAATGTTGGCCCGAGCCATGGATATCGGCGGAATAGCTCTTGTAGGTGTCGTTCTTCATCGGACCGAGCACCTCATCCTTCATGATTTCGGAAAACCCGAGGATGGCATTGAGCGGTGTCCGAAGTTCGTGGCTCATCGTCGCGAGGAACCGTGACTTGGCAACGTTTGCAGCTTCAGCGCGGCGGCGTGCTTCGTCCGACATGGCGTTGGCCGTTTCCAATTCGGCAATAAGATGATCCTTTTCCGCGCGGTACTCCAGCATGGTGTTTGCGTTCTTCAAAAGCTGGTTGCCGAGAATAAAGAAGAAGCCCTGTGCACCAATCGCCATGGCGGCCAGCGTGTAATGGATCGGGTCGATCTGTTGCAAAAAACTTGCCGTGACGATGAGCGTCATTGGCAAGGTGCTCGCCAACAGGCACCGTGGCAGGGTTGCCGATTGCATGGTGTTCATTGCAACAACAATCAGGAGCGTTGCGAAGTGAAAGATCACGAACCCGTCGCCCGCACTGTCAGATCGCGGCAGGAGAAAGAACACCGCCCAAGAGCATCCGTAGAGCAGGTCGCCGAGCGTGAATCGGCGGCGCCAATAGATCCTGGCCTTTTGGTCCGACGGTGCGCGCTCATAAGAGTGGCATGTGACGACCATCAAGAGATGCGTGCAAAGCGTGACAATGAGCCAGGCACCAAGAAAAAACGGGTTCAGCCAGATCACCGAGATCGCGGTGACGATAAGCACCAGAAGGGGAACCGCGAAAGCCGCGTTGATCCGTGTGTCGGCGAAGAGATGCTGGCGTTCCAGCTCAAAGGTAGAGTGTTGCCGGTCAGAGGTACCCAGGCGGCTGCGGACATCCCCGGCCGAACGGGCCATCTCGCGCCGGCGGCGCGCGCGATCCCGATCAATTGCCTGACTGTCGTCGTCTTTAGCTGACGCGGCGGTGTCCATTCGGCCTGCCCAAGGTGTTCAATTGGTTATTTCGATTATGCTTGTTTCCCTGTTTTGACTCACCATTCCTTAAGATCGTCCCTAGAATTGTGGTAAGCAAAGGGTTAACCGGATCGTTAAAATTAAGGCATTGATTGAATTGACGAAAATCGGAGAAATTGAAGTTCTTGCAAACGCTGTGCGCGACTGCCGCATTTGCGTCGAGAGTCCGGAAAAGGCGCCCTTACCGCATGAGCCCCGGCCGGTTCTACAAGCATCTTCGACGGCGCGGATTTGTGTTAGCGGCCAGGCACCTGGGACGCGCGTGCACAAGAGTGGCCGTCCCTTTACAGATCCGTCCGGTGACCGGCTACGATCCTGGATGGGGATTGGAGAGGATGTCTTTTATGACCCGGACCTGCTTGCAATCGTGCCGATGGGGTTCTGTTTCCCAGGGCTGGATGCCAAGGGCGGCGATCTGCCGCCTAGGCCGGAATGCAGGAAAGTCTGGCACGACCGTTTGTTTGCAGTCATGCCGCAAATCGAATTGATCCTGGTGATCGGACAATATGCGCAGGCCTACCATCTGGGCAACGCGCGCAAGGGTACTTTGACGGAGACCGTTGCTGCATGGGAGACCTACTTTCAAGAAAGTGGTCAGTCTGGCTGTCCGCTTGTGCTGCCGTTGCCTCATCCGTCCTGGCGCAACAATGCATGGCTGAAAAAGAACCCGTGGTTCGAAGCCGAGCTGCTGCCGGTCCTTCAAAAAGAAATCGCCCGGCTGTTGGGCCGGGCGTAAGGTGAGGGGCGGCACATTTATGGTTGCCATGCCATCGCCAGGGGAAAAGCTTAGTACGTAGCCGTTTTCAAGCTTGAGATCGTCAGATCTTTTTTCCGGCTCCAACCAACCATGCTGTCGTCATAAACGGCGACATTCTTGTGGCCAAGCAGCTCGCTCAAAACGAACCAGTTTGTTGCGGCCCAGTGACCTGTGTTGCAGTAAGACACGACCGGTGTGGCATAGCCGGACACGGCATCTGTTGCCAGCGAAGCCAAAGCTTCCCGTGATTTCAACTGGTTGCTTTCAGTGTCGTAGAATTTGGCCTGGTCGAAGTGGGTTGCTCCCGGCAGATGACCGAAGCGGGTAGCATCCTTGTGCTTCTCAGCGCCTTCAAACTGTGCCAACGGCCGACCGTCGAGCAGAATGGCATCCCCACCAACAAACGACGCTACATCGTCGGTGGAGACCAGTAGCTCAGGACGGGGCTCAGCAATGAACATGTCGCCCTCTGGCCCGACTTCTCCACTTTCCAGTGGTTTACCGGCTTTCACCCAAGCGTTGTGGCCACCATCCAAAATGGCGACTTTATCGTGACCGAGATACTTGAATGTCCAATAGATCCGGGTCGCAGCCCCAAAATCGAGGTGGGATGTGCCCGCAGGAACCAAAACAACGGTCCGATCTTCATGAACGCCGAGTTCAGATAGCGAAGCCTCCAGCTTTTCAATCGACGGCAGAACGCCGGTCACATCTCCGCGTGATGTGCGCCAGAAGCCGGGATATTCGCTCCATACTGCACCCGGAATGTGGCCCTTCAGGTAATCGTCTTTACCGGACTTGGCGAGGGGGGAGCGAATGTCGAGGACAAGCAGGTTGTCATTGTCCTGATTGGTCTCAAGCCACTCGACGTTGACCAAGGGAGAGGCCTCTAGCGCCTGTGCAGCGCCGGTCAGGCTTGTGACCTGGAACAGGATAGCACATGCGGCGGCCACAATCGCTTTCATGCCAAGGTGCAAATGTGTCATGCTGATCGCCTTCCGAAATTCGAATAAATTTCTATTCGGTCGTGGAAACTGCACTGAGAGGGTGCTGTTTCAAGCGAATTCAGCAGCTTTATTGGAAGAAAAATCTCAATTTCTCTTGCCTTCCCCCCATATAGAACGGTATTGCGGGAACCGGACCCGGCAGGCAAAAAGAATCCTGTCGTTTTGGGGCGTCCCAAAGCTTGGTGACGCAGCGTTTTCTCAGGCAAAACCATGATCGACCGCATAGACCGCCGTATTCTCTCCATCCTTCAGGAAGACTGCACCGTGCCCGTTGCCGAAATCGGCCGCCGGGTCGGGTTGTCGACCACTCCGTGCTGGCGCCGCATCCAGAAGATGGAGGAAGATGGTGTGATCACGGGCCGGGTGGCGTTGCTTGATCCGGCTAAGGTGAATGCAAAGGTAACGGCATTCGTTGCAATCACCACGAGCCAGCACTCTGAAGACTGGCTGAAGAAATTTGCCGATGTCATTCAGGAGTTTCCCGAAGTGGTCGAGTTTTACCGTATGGCAGGGCAGGTGGATTATCTCCTGCGCGTTGCGGTGCCTGACATCGAAGCTTACGACTCGTTTTACAAACGCTTGATCGCCAAGATCGATATCTCGGACGTTTCGACCACCTTCGCGATGGAGCAGATCAAGAACACGACCGCTCTTCCATTGGCCTATGTGGCAACCGAAAAGCCGAAAGCTGACAAGGATACTTAGGTTCGCCTGGTGGTTTGGTGCTTGAACTAAAAAATGGCCGGCATTTCTTCACCGCGTGCCGATTGCCATTATCACACAACTGTTGAGCGGTTCTTGCTTGGCGTGTGTTTGTTCTGGTGAATTCTTGGGCGAATAGCAGCATTTCAAGGATCGGCTTATGGGGTCTTTTTTTCGGGTGATGAGGGCCGTGCGGGCTCAATACCTGAATGTGTTGGATGCTGATGCGCTCAACAAAAACTTTGGCGGGCCGCTGTTTGTATTTTTTGTCGTAACGTCGGCCATTGCTGTCCTCTCTCTGTTTGTGACAGAGAGCCAGGGTCTCTTTGACTTTCTCGGGGGCGTTGACCGGATCGGGCGGGAAGACTTCTTGGCTTTCTACAGGGCAGGAGATCTGGCGAAGGGCGGCCAAGTAGATCTCGTATACGATCCATTAGTCTTCACTCAGCCATTTTCAGAACTGAACCTGGGACTTCTTTTTCTCAATCCGCCACATGCTTTGCTTATCTTCGAGCCCTTGGCTTTTCTGCCTTATCAGATGGCACGAGTGGTCGTGCTTCTTGCAAACCTTATCGCTGTCTACGGGATCGTCAGGGTTGCGAACTTGAGGCTTGGCTTCAGTCCATTTGTTTTTACGTTTCTTGTCTATGGATCCTACAGCTCCCTAGTATTGCTCCAGATTTCTCCAATCGTCATCTTCCTGATCGTATACGCTCTGGTAAACAGCGTCAGTCGGCCTGTGCTGAGCGGACTGGCGCTGGCGGTAGCAACAATCAAACCTCAATTTGGCCTTCTCATTCCGCTCTTCCTGCTCGCTCAGAAAGATTGGCGTACGTTTTGGATAGCTGCGGTAGTCACAACAGCATTTATCATCCTGTCAATTCTCAGGTTCGGTTGGCCCGTCTGGGCAGACTATATCAGCACCTTTACTAGTGGATCCGGATCCAGTCATTTCAACCAAGTTTATATAGGTATGATCACAGTCGGTCAGTCGCTTGGAAAGTTGTGGCTTTCAAACGACTGCAGAGTTGGGGCGCAAATCCTGGTTTTGGTTCTATGCGGGGGAGGCATTTGGTATGCCGCCAGGACATTATCGCGGAAGTTCGCAGTACCAGTGTGCCTCATGGCCATGGCCGCGGCATCGCCATCTTTCCTGTTTTACGATTGGCTGATTATCAGTGCCAGCTTGCTTCTGGTCCTTCAACTTGTGCCAAGCTGGCCGCGGCACCTACAGGTCACAGCTGGTTGTCTCTGGATTGCCCCTCTTGTTCAGATGATGCTGTTCAGCGATGGGCAGGTTGGCGTAACTGTGGAAGCGGCCAGATATCTTTCGGCATTTCTGCCGCTGTTGATGTTGATCGTTTCGATCCAGATCTATCTCTTGTTTCGAAAACAGGCCTCCTATCAATAGGGGGCAATTAGTCGCCTGCGACTTGGTGGGACGGTCAATAAGGGTCAAGCAAGCGGATGCCGGGCGCGGAAGCGGGCGATTTCCGCACCTGAGACCGGTTTGCCGGTGAAAATCTCCGCGTAGTGGGGCATGCGTGCCAGGCGTGGCTCGAGCGGTTCGGACGGCCCGTCCTCCTTCATTGAGATGTAGCCGATCTGGGTCTGATAAACGGTGTTTGCGCGCACATTTGCGTATTGCGGCGCATCGCCGAACCGCAAAAACAACGCTTCCAAAGCGTCGACACGCACCTGATCGGCCTCGTTCAGCAGTCTCGCCAAAAGCGGGTCGGTGTGCGCCCAGTTGCGGACGGCAAACTCCAGGCGGGAATCGAACAGCTCCGGCATTAGCCACAGATCGAAGATGTTCAGCATCGCTTCTGTGATGGACTCAGCGTAGGCCTCGGTTCGTTGAACGAGATTACCGGTGTTCTTGGTTTGCCAAAGCGTGATCAGTGCGTCCAGAAGATCCTGCCGGTTGGAAAAATGGCCGTAAAAACTGGTACGCGACAGGCCGAGCCGGTCAGCAAGGGGCATCACCTTCACAGCGTCAATACCGCCATCCAAAAGCGCTTCATAGGCCGCCTGGACCCAAACGTCACGGGAGCCGCGCCATCCCGATGTTTTGCTGATTATATCTGAGCTCATTCTGATCCGTTATCAGCGCAAATCCCCAGAAACAAGCAAAATTGACACCTATGTTTTAAAATCCGACATAAATGTCGTTTTTGCGGCTTTTCAAAGAAGCCTATGGGGTCTTAACTAAAGGCACTCCGCGATCGTCGCGGGCATGCGCACAAGAGGGAGAGGCATGTCGAGAGATCCGTTGCTGCAGCCGTATCAGCTGAAACATCTGACATTGAAAAACCGGATCATGATCACCTCTCATGAACCCGCTTATCCTGAAGACGGGATGCCGAAGGATCGGTATCGGGCCTATCACGAAACACGGGCCAAGGCAGGCGTTGCCCTGACCATGACGGCCGGATCTGCTGCCGTGTCGCGCAACTCTCCACCGGTCTTCAACAATATCCTTGCTTACAAGGACGAGGTGGTGCCCTGGGTTAAGCGGCTGACCGATGCCTGTCATGATCATGGCTGTGCGGTGATGATCCAGCTGACCCATCTTGGCCGGCGGACCCATTGGAACAAGGGGGACTGGCTGCCGGCCGTCTCGTCAAGCCATGAGCGTGAAGCAGCCCACCGGGCATTTCCGAAACAAGTCGAAGATTGGGACATTGCCCGGATTGTTCAAGATTATGCCGATGCTGCAGAGCGGATGAAAGAAGGCGGCATGGATGGCATTGAGCTGCAGGCCTATGGCCATCTGATGGATCAGTTCTGGTCCCCGGTCACCAACACACTCGACGGCCCTTACGGCGGGTCTCTTGAGAACCGCATGCGGTTTTCGATGGAAGTGATCGATGCGGTGCGTGACCAGGTCGGCGACGATTTTATTGTCGGTATTCGGTTCACCGCAGACGAAGACTTAGAGGGTGGGATCACCGAAGACGAGGGCCTGGAGATCGCTCGGCGCTTGAAGGCAACGGAAAAGATCGACTTCCTGAATGTGATCCGCGGGCATATCGACACCGACCCGGGCCTGACAGCCGTTATTCCGGTTCAAGGCATGCGCAACGCGCCGCATCTTGATTTTGCCGGGCGGATTAAAAAAGAAATCGGACTACCGACCTTTCACGCAGCTAAAATCCCGGATGTGGCTACCGCACGGCACGCCATCGCGGACGGCCTTCTTGATATGGTGGGCATGACTCGCGCCCATATGGCGGATCCTCAGGTCGTGAAGAAGATTGCGGAAAAGCGCGAGGACGATATCCGTCCTTGCGTCGGGGCAACCTATTGTCTGGACCGGATCTACCAGGCGGGTGACGCGCTGTGCATCCACAATGCGGCGACAGGACGTGAATTGACCATGCCGCATGAGATCCCGCCGGCGAATGAGAAAAAGAAGATTGTTGTTGTCGGAGCAGGGCCCGCCGGATTGGAAGCGGCGCGTGTTGCGAGTGAACGTGGTCACGACGTGACGGTTTTTGAAGCAGCGCCCGATGCTGGCGGTCAAATCAGGTTGACGGCGCAGTCCGAGCGGCGCCGGGAGATGATCTCCATCATCGATTGGCGTTTGCAGCAGTGTTCCAATCACGGGGTCACATTTCACTTCAATAGATTTGCAGAAAGCTCTGATATTGAATCTGAAAACCCGGACACAGTCATCATTGCAACGGGAGGTTTGCCGCACACGGATGTGCTTGGTGAAGGCAATGATCTTGTGGTGTCGGCCTGGGATATCATTGCGGGTGACGCCAAACCGGGCAAGCGTGTGCTGGTCTATGACGATGCCGGCGATCATCCAGCCTTGCAGGCAGCCGAGATGATTGCCGCATCAGGGGCACATGTAGAAATCATGACCCCGGACCGGTCCTTTGCGCCCGATGTCATGGCGATGAACCTGGTGCCTTACATGCGTGCGCTTCAGCACAAGGATGTACGCTTTACGGTCACTTACCGCCTGAAAAGCGTACGCCGGTCCGGCAACCAATTGGCAGCTGTGATTGGAACGGACTACTCGGCTCACACCGAGGAGCGAGAGTTTGATCAGATTGTCGTCAATCACGGCACTGTTCCGATGGATGAGCTCTATTTTGAGCTGAAACCGAAATCGACCAACCTGGGCGCGGTTGATCAGGACGCATTGATTTTCGGCCGGTCTCAGCCGCAAGGCGCGAATCCCAATGGAGCCTTTGCGCTCTATCGGATTGGCGATGCTGTCGCTGCCCGTAACACACATGCGGCAATCTATGACGCTTTGAGGATAGTGAAAGATATCTAGAAAAGCGGCACAGCTGACTGAATTTGCAGCACGTCTTACTTGGATAAAATTATGCCGTTTTTGTGCTACGTAAAATCACAATTGCGCGTCAATTATCCGCCAGATCAATGGCCGTCTGAAACGGCTTTTACAGGATGATGCAGAATGCACAGCGACGCTGATATTCTTTCGCTTCTCATGTCCCGGACACCCGGTCATTCCCTGCCGCAGGCATTCTACGCCGATGAAGATGTGTTCCAGGCAGACATGAAACACATCTGGCACAAAGAGTGGGTGTTTGCGATCCCGTCTGCGGAATTGCCGAAGACCGGGAATTACGTGACGCTCGAAATCGGCGCCTATTCGATCATCATCGTTCGCGGTGCGGATGGCCAAATCCGCAGTTTCCACAATTCCTGCCGGCACCGTGGCAGCCGCATTTGCTCTGCGTCCAAGGGAAGTTCACCGAAGCTCGTCTGCCCCTATCATCAGTGGACCTACGAGCTTGACGGTAAGCTCTTGTGGGCGCGGGAGATGGGCGAAGACTTCAAGCCTGAAAATCATGGTCTGAAACCGGTGCATTGTGCCGATGTTTCAGGGATGGTGTTCATTTGTCTTGCGGACGTTGCTCCCGACATTTCGGACCTGAAGGCTCAAGCATCCCGATATCTTGGTCCGCATGACCTCTCCAATCTTAAGGTGGCGCACCAGTCGACGATCACGGAAAAGGCCAACTGGAAGCTGGTCCTTGAGAACAACCGCGAGTGCTATCACTGCTCCGGTTCTCATCCGTCGCTCTGCCGGACCTTTTCGGACGATCCGAACCTTGTTGGCGGAGACGATTCCAGCAGCTCCAATGTCGGTTTGGCACATGTCGATCGGTGCGAAAAATCCGGCTTGCCGGCCAGATATGTGATCAACGACGATGAGCAGTGGCGGTTCGTCCGGATTCCGTTCCTTGGGGACGCAGTGAGCTACACCATGGACGGCAAGGCGGCAGTTTCCCTCAGGGTGGGGTCGATCCCGTTCGACAACGCCGGGACGTGCCTGTTTTTCCATTATCCGAACACGTGGAACCACTTCCTCTCCGACAGTGTCTTGACTTTCAGCGTGCTTCCGGTCGGGCCGATGGAAACACGGGTCACGACGACGTGGCTGGTGCACAAGGATGCCCAGGAAGGTGTCGACTATGATCTGAAGCGGCTGACCGAGGTTTGGGTGCACACCAACGACGAAGACCGTCAGATTGTCGAAGAGAACCAGATCGGTATCAACACTCCGGCCTATGAACCCGGACCATATTCGCCTGTTCAGGAAAGCGGCGTGATCCAGTTCATTGACTGGTATGCCCGTACCCTTGAAAAGGGCCTTGTGCGCCGGTTCCGTGTGGCAGCGGAGTAAGTCATGGCGATGATCCCGATGCCGGACAAGGACACCCCTGTCTGGACCGATGCCGAGATGCTGGAATGTGTCAACGTTTTGCCGGAGGCGCCAAACGTAAAGACCTTCACGTTCCGTCCGCCGTCCGGTGACCGGTTTGTTTACAAGGCTGGCCAGTTTATCACGCTTGACCTGCCGGTCCCTGGCGGGAACGTGCAGCGCACCTACACGATTTCATCTTCACCAGTTACACAGGCCTATCTGTCGGTGACGGTGAAGGCCCAGGAAGGCAGCATCGGAACGCGCTGGATGCTCGATCATCTGGCCCCTGGCATGCAGATCAAGGCCTATGGACCTGCAGGCCTTTTTCATCTCCCTGCGAACCCGGATGGAAAGTTCCTGTTTATCTCTGCCGGGTCCGGTGTGACACCGATGATGTCTATGGCGGGCACGTTGTTCGAGCGTGGTGAAGAGCCGGACATCTGCTTCATTCAGTGCGCCAACCGGCCGGCAGAGCTGATTTTCCGCAAGCGTTTGGAATACATGGCCTGCCGGACAAATGGTCTGCAGCTGCATTTCGTTGTCAATCAAAGCGATCCTTACGAGGTTTGGACCGGCTACCGTGGTTACTTCAACCAGTTGATGCTTGGTTTGATGTGCAACGACTATCTGGAACGCGACGTCTATTGCTGCGGCCCTGAAGGGTTCATGGAAGGTGTGCGTGAGATCCTGAACGCGCTCGGTTACGACATGGACCGGTATCATCAGGAAAGCTTCCAGGCTCCGGCGGAAACCAAGGAAGAACTGACGGACTTTGACGATGTCGTGCCGCAGGAAGACACACAGGCGCAGATCGTCTTTGCAAATTCAAATGTATCGGCATGGTGCTCGGAAACAGATACTGTCCTGGCTGTTGCCAAGGATGCCGGACTGAACATCCCGTCCGGCTGTACATTCGGTGTGTGCGGGACCTGCAAGGTCAAGAAAGTGTCCGGCGAGGTGCATATGGTCCATTCCGGCGGTATCAGCGACGAGGACATCGAGAACGGCTTCATCCTTGCTTGTTGTTCCAACCCAATCGGCACCGTCGAAGTCGAGGTCTAAGCCGCTCGGAATAAAACATTCAAAAATTGAGATGTGTCAATGGCGGTCGCCTTGATCGTGCCGTATGCTCCCAAAAACAAAGCGTTCTTGGGAGGATGGTATGAAAATAGGTTTGACCACAGCAGTGGCCATTGCGATCGGAGCGTTTGCGCTTGTCAGCCCTGCAACGGCCAACGCTGCTGACAAAGCAGATGCTCCAGACGGCGTAACGGCCTATTCGGCAGAGGCTGGGTTTGAAGATGTCCGGTTCGGGCTTGAAAACGCGATCATCAACCGCGGCCTCGTCATCGATTACACCTCCCACATTGGTGAGATGCTGGCGCGCACGTCCGCCGATGTCGGGGGAACAAAGCAAATCTATGCCAACGCCCAGGCGATGCTGTTTTGCTCTGCGGATCTGTCGCGAAAGGTAATGGAGGCCGATCCGGCCAACATAGCCTATTGCCCTTACACCTTGTTCGTTTACGACACGCCGGAAGCGGAAAGCACCGTCACGGTTGGTTTCCGCCGCTTGTCCGAAACCGGATCAGATGCATCCAAGGCTGCGATCCGTGACATCAACGCGCTGTTGGATGACATTGCTCAGGAAGCCGTGTCCGAGTAGCGGTACGAGGGTTTCCCGGCTGGTTGCTAAGGTTTGCTGTTCAAAAGACGCTGGCGCACCTTGTCGGAGTTCAGTTCCCGAAACGCTTCGCGTCCGACCCGTCTCACGGTTTTGTTCTGGTCTTCAGAGAGCTCTTCGGCGAGCTTGAGGGCAGGGCTGTGCAAACTCGCAGACCGCTTTCCGATCTGGCGCAGGGCCCAATGAACCGCTTTCCAGACAAAATTTCGTGGATCGCTTGCTGCTGATCTGATCAGTGGCAGATAGCTGAGAAACTCGGTGTCCGGCGAATTCTTCGCGTGAATCGCGCGCCAGGCGATCAGCGCGAAGGCTGCCCGCCGGAGGAACTCTTCCTCGTTGGCGGCGAGGGGCGCGATCAAGGCGTCTGATCCTTCGCGCCGCGCCAGGACATTGGTCAACTGATCGCAGTGGTCCCAGGACCTGATTTCGGACAGCCAATGCAGGGCGCGTTCATTGGTCAAGGCCGTCTGCGGTATGATCAAGATAGCAAGCAGACGCGCTTCATGATATGCGCTGGCCCAAAGTTCGCAGGTTAGGCTTTCCTGTTTGCCAACGCGCCGCGCCAAGGGGCGCAGCTCTCCCATTGGAACACCAAAGGCCTTGGATATTTCAATTCCGAACCGCGCCATACCGGCGCGGTTTTCTTCTGAGCCCAGGGCCGTCAAGGTGTCCAGAACAAAGTCGAGAGACCAGTCTTCACCTGATGGTTTTGGGCGGCGGGACACGCTGACCTAGGTTTTGTCTGCGTTCCTCAGGCGGGCAACCAGGCTGGAGGTGTCCCACCGGTTTCCGCCCATGGCTTGCACTTCTGCGTAAAACTGGTCAACCAGAGCGGTCACCGGCAGGCGGGCGCCCGTGTCGCTGGCGGTTTTCAGGCAGATACCCAGGTCCTTGCGCATCCAGTCGACTGCAAAACCATAATCGAATTTGCCGTCGCGCATGGTTTCCCAGCGATTTTCCATCTGCCACGATTGTGCAGCGCCACCGCGAATGGCGGAGATGACGGTCTCCACGTCGAGGTTTGATTTCTCGGCAAAATGAATGGCTTCAGACAACCCTTGAACCAGTCCGGCGATGCAGATCTGATTGCACATCTTGGTGAGCTGACCGGCGCCGCTCGGGCCCATCAAGCCGACAAACTTGGAAAAGCTATCGATAACCGGTTTGGCTTTGTCAAAGACATCTAGATCCCCGCCGCACATGACGGTCAAATCGCCATTTTCAGCGCCGGCCTGGCCGCCCGACACAGGTGCATCGATGAATCCGCAGCCCTTAGCTTTGGCCGCTTCATAAAGTTCGCGCGCTACTTCAGCGGAAGCCGTTGTGTTGTCGATGAAAATCGCGCCGTCTTTCAGGCTGTGAAACGCGCCGTCCGGGCCGGTTGTGACAGACCGCAAATCGTCGTCATTGCCGACACAGCAGAAGACAAAATCACATCCCTCGGCGGCTTCCTGCGGGGTCTTCGCGAAGGAGCCGCCATACTCGGCCGCCCATTTTTCTGCCTTTGTAGTTGTGCGGTTGTAGACTGTGACGTCATGGCCGCCTTTGGTCTTCAAAAAACCGGCCATCGGGTACCCCATGACCCCAAGACCGATGAATGCCAACTTTGCCATGATTTTGCTCCCCATGCAGACGAAGGCCCGGCTTGCCGCCGGGCCTCGGTGTTCAGATGTTCGGCAAAGTTCTTGGGCATCTTGATGGCCTTGTCAGGCCCCCGCGCAGATCCAATACGGGCCGCGACGCCACAAGCGTGTGTGCCGTGTTCTTGCAGCCGTTTGCTGATCCTGGTGCCGTTGAGTTGCAGGATCAGGGCGTGTGTTTTGAGTGAAGCGTGTTGCCTCAAAGAAAGAACGGGCATAAACATTAAACATGATCTAACATCCTTCTGTCCGGTTGGCTGAGGATAATGTGCGCTTTCTTGCGTTCTTTATCGAGTCAGGAAGATTTTCAATATGTAAGGAAAACTAATATATGGATTGGCGCAACATGCCTCCGTTGAACAGCCTTCGCGCATTTGCGACTGTCGCAGAAAGCAAAAGCCTGTCCGCTGCCGGACGCGAGTTGAACGTCACACATGCTGCGATCAGCCAACAGGTGCGGGCTCTGGAGAAACACCTTGGTCTTCCGCTGGTCGTCCGGGCAGGGCGTGGAATCGAGCTCACGGACGAAGGGCGGCAGCTCTATGAGGGCCTTCGAAAAGGGTTTGAAACGATCGGCGAAACCGTTGAGGCCATTGGCGCAAGCGGAGAAGCCCGCCCGCTGAACATCACGATGACCCCCTCCTTTGCAGTGAGTTGGTTGATGCCAAGGATCAATGATTTCCGGCATAAACATCCAGGTGTCGAGCTCATGCTCAATCCGAGCGCCGAGGTGACCGAACTGACGCCCGGTGGTACGGACCTTGCCATCCGCTTCGGAAAGGGCGATTGGCCTGGATTGGAAGCCGAATTGTTCTTGGCGACCAATTTCGTGGTGGTCGGAGCGGATTGCCTGATTGGCGACCGGAAAATGGAAAATCCGGAAGATATCCTGGAGTTTCCCTGGCTCCAGGAATACGGAACCAACGAGCTTGGCGTCTGGTTGGAGCGGCAGGGGGTTGTTCCTAAAAACAAGCTGAGCGTTACGCACCTGCCTGGTTACATGGTTCTGGAGGGTCTTCGCCGGGGAGAAGGCATCTCCGCCACTGCGAAAGTGTTCATCCAGCCTGACATCGATGCCGGAAATCTAAGGGTGCTGTTTGAGGAGGGCCTCTATCCGGGGACAGGGTATTATTTGGTCACCCGGCCCGGCGTAAAACGACCTGCCCTCAAAAGCTTTATCAGCTGGCTCCGCTCGATGCGCCGGGAACAGGATCTGATCGACAAGAAGGACCACTAAATCGCCTTCAGCGCCGCATCGAAGTCGGCGATCAGATCATCGATATGTTCAATGCCGAGCGAGAGGCGCAGGAGGTTCCCCGGGATGCCGGACGTTTCGCCTTCAATCGAGCGGCGGTGCTCGATGAGGCTTTCCGTACCGCCCAGCGATGTTGCCCGCTGGAACAGCGTCAGCGCTCCGGTGACTTTGAGCGCTTCCTCTTTACCGCCCTTGGTCTGAACGGACATCAAAGATCCATATCCGCCCGCCATCTGTGCCTTTGCGACTGTGTGGTCCTTGTGGCCCGGTAGCCCCGGATAAAGGACCTTCTCGATCTTCGAGTGCGTCTCAAGATGTTCTGCCAAAGCCTGTGCATTGGCATTCATGCGCTCAACGCGAAGGCTCAGCGTTCTGAGACCCCGCAGCAGCAGCCATGCTTCGAACGAGCCCATTACGGCGCCGGCCATCTTGCGTTCTGTCGTGATGAAGTTCCAGGCGTCTGACTTGGCATCGCGTGTGGTGACGACGCCGCCAAGTAGATCGGAGTGTCCGTTCAGCGCTTTTGTCGCCGAATGCATAACCAGATCCGCCCCAAGTGTGAGCGGCTTCAGGATCATCGGGGTTGCGGCTGTGGCATCGACCGCAAGGAGCGCGTCAGCAGCTTTACAGAGCCCCGCGGCTTGCTCGATGTCGGCGACCTTGAGGTATGGATTGCTCGGAACCTCAAGCCAAACAAGGTCCGGTTTGGTGATGGCCAGTTCATCGCGGAAGGTTGCGAGGTCACTCGCATCGCATTCAACCAGGGCGATGTTGTTGCGGGCGCAGTGTTCGCGCAGGAACAGCGTTGTTCCCCAATATATCCCGGACTGGGCCATCAAAGTGCCACCGGGTTTCACAACCCGTGCAACAGCTGCAACTGCGGCCATGCCTGAAGAGAACAGTCGGCTTTCCGCGCCGTTTTCCAGCGTTGCGAGGAGGTTTTCCGTCTTGCGGAAGAGGTCATTGTCGTCCCGGCTATATAGGTGGCCGTCGCTCACCAAGGCGTAGTTTTCGTCCCGCACAAATGTTGTCGCCACCGGAATGGGAGGCACAACAGCTCCGGTCGCGGCATCGAACCCTCCGCCGCCATGGGCGAGGAGCGTATCAGCGTGAAGCGGTGGTTTGTGTGCGGACATGAAAGGCTCCATCACCACGCCCAGTGTCGAGAACACATGAGCGGGTTTGCAAATAGTGAAGAACATGAGAAGCGGTGAGGGGGCTCACCGCTTCAAGTGCCGGGTCAGCCGGGCTTCGATCTTGTCCCAGATCCGGCGCAGCGTTTCCACGATCAACAGATAGGCAACCGCTGCCCAGATGTAAGCCTGGAAGTCGTAGGACCGCGAATAGGCACGGCGGGTTTCGCCCATGAGATCGTAGATTGTGACGATCGAGGCAATGGCCGATCCCTTGATCATCAAGATGATTTCGTTGCCATAGGGCCGCAAGGCGACCATCAAGGCCTGAGGCAGGATGATTTTGAAGAAAATCACATTTCTGGAGAGCCCAAGAGCTTCTCCGCCCTCCCATTGGCCTTTCGGCACGTTCTGGATCGCGCCGCGCAGGATCTCGGCCTGATAGGCCGCCGTATTCAGCGAGAACGTGAAGATCACACAGTACCAGGCGTCCCGGAAGAACCACCATAGGCCGGCAGCTTTCAACTCTTCGCTGAAGGATCCAAAGCCGTAATACACCATGAACGCCTGGGCAAGCAGCGGCGTGCCGCGGAAGAAGTTCACATAGGCATAGGCCGGCCAGGAGAAGATCTTCAGCTTTGATGCGCGGCCTGCCGCAATTGGCACCGACAGCAGCGCGCCCAGCACCAGTGAGACGCTGACGATCTGAATCGTGACGATGAAGCCGTCGACATATTCAGGCCAGTACTTCTGGAAAAACGGGCTCGCGACATTCGAGCCAAGAAAGTACAGCAGATAGAGACCGGACAGGATCCAAAGCGCCATCAGCACGTGGCCTGCAATCCGGAGGTTGGTCCACTTTTTCTGCGGTGGTGGCGGGCGGGTCATGCCGGTTGAGGGATTGGCTGCGATCATCTTGCGGCGTCTCCCCGTTTGGACCAGCGCTCAATGCGGAGGAGCCCCACAGAGGAAATCATGGTCAGAAGGAGATAGATGACCAGCACCAGGCCGAAGAACAGGAACGGCTCTTTGGTCACACGTGCAGCAATTCCGGCTTCGCGCACGAGGTCTGCCAAGCCGATGACGGAGACGAGCGAGGTTTCCTTCAAAAGGATCAGCCAGAGGTTTCCAAGCGCGGGCAAAGCTAGGCGGATCAACTGCGGCAGGATGATCAAACGCATCGTCTTGTAGCGCGACAGGCCGAGCGCATAGCCGCCTTCATACTGGCCTTGCGGAATGCCGTTGAATGCGGACAGGAAGGCTTCGGAGGCATAGGAGGAAAACACCAAAGACAGCGCCACCATACCTGCGACGAAGGAGTTGACCTCGAAGTAGATGTCGTAGCCGAGCAGCTTGATGAATTCCTGAATGGCGATCTGGACGCCGAAATAGACCAGGAACAGGGTCAGGAGCTCTGGAAGGCCACGGAAGATTGTTGTGTAGATGTTGGCCGCCAGCTTGAGGCTGGGTTCAGACGAGTTTTTGGCCAGTGCAATCAGAAAACCAAGGATAAGCCCGATCGGTAAGGTTGCGAGCGCCAGCGATACGGTGATCAGCACACCTGAGGCAATCGTATCACCCCATCCTTGTTCCCCAAAAGATAACAGCGTCAAAGCTTCATTCATGAGCCGGCGCTTCTTTCTGTTTTGTCGTTGTTAGTCCAGCCGCCCCTTTGGCTGGCAGCGTGAGGGCTTCCTCACGATAAAGCGTGGCCCGGAGGTCCGCGCCACGCTTCAAAGGTTTTCACACCGCGATCAGATTAGCCGCCGTATACGTCGAAGGAGAAGTACTTGTCGTTGATTTCTTTGTACTTTCCGTTCGCAATAATGGCTTCGATCGCCGCGTTGAACTTGTCTTTCAGCTCATCTTCGCCCTTGCGGAGCGCGATGCCGGCACCTTCACCGTTGATAACCGGATCGGACTTCAGCGTGCTCAGAACTTTACAGCATGCACCGTTGTCGGTTGCGAGCCAGTCGGACAGAACCACAACGTCTTCGATCACAGCGTCGATACGACCGTTTTCGAGATCCAGCTTGTACTCGTCAGCAGTCGGATACAGCTTCAGCTCGGCATCCGGGAAGTGTGCTTCCGCATAGTTGGAGTGGGTCGTGGAGGATTGTGCACCAAGAAGAATGCCGCTTAGGTCTTCCTTGGTAACGCCGGTCAGCTTGGTGTCTTTCGGAACGCCGATTGCTGGCGGGGTGTTGTAGTACTTGTTGGTGAAGTCGACCTTCTGCTTGCGCTCTTCGGTGATCGACATGGACGCGATGATGGCGTCGTATTTGCCAGCCTGAAGTGCCGGGATCATGCCGTCCCAGTCCTGAGTGACGAACTCGCACTCGACCTTCATTTCTTCGCAAAGAGCGTTGGCGATATCGATGTCGAAGCCAACAAGCTGACCGTCAGCGGTCAGGGAGTTGAACGGAGGGTAGGCGCCCTCGGTTCCGATGCGGACCTTGGACCAGTCTTTCGCAGTTGCGCCACCAACCGTGGCCAGGACTGCAACCGCAGCTGCGGCCATACGCACAAAACGCATATTGATTCCCCTAGTATTTTGTTTGGGTTTCAGGCGGGTTCGTCCCGCCTTTTTGCCCGAAGGCCCTATTCCATACACTTCGATCCAAATTTCAAGCATGCCCATGAAAAAAACACAGCGGAAATTTGCCTTTTTTTGTTCCAATTAGGCATGCCGTAGGGAAATGCTGGCCGGTTGGCGAACAGTGTTGTTTTGTTTTGACCAATATCGAGACAATTATTTTTCGCGGCCGATGCTGACGCCGCTGGTCACCAAATCGGCATCTTCCGGCTCTACTGCAGGGTCACCCGCATCTGTAAGGGTGGCGTCAGAGATAGCGAGCACCGAGGCAAGAGAAACGACTGGCTTAAAGAGGGCTGATCTGTTTTCGCTTTCGTCCGAAGTTGGAGCGAACACAGGCTGCTGGCTTGCCTCAGCGATTTTTTGCTCAAACTGGGCGCGCTCTGCTTCTGGAAGATTGTCCAGATCCTGTTCGCTCAGTCCGTGCTTTTCCAGTTTCAGGTGGCGCAATTTTTGATCTTCTGGCAGCGCTTTCCAGTCTTCGTATTGGCGGGCGAGCTCAGCCCTGATCTCAGACATGTCGAAGGGAGATTTAGACGGAGAAAGAGGTTTGTTTGCCTGAGGAACGCTCAAAGTCTTGGCTGCGGCGGAAACGGTCATTGGATGTATGTCCTTAAAAACTAGAAACGCATGTTCCAATGCAAACAGCATGCCGGTGCCCACCCATGAGACTTCCTTATGGAATTGATGAACTTATTCAATTTGATACGATCGCCGGGTGCCGGTAGGACAATATCGCCCGGCACAAATTGCCGGTCGCATCATATGACACGAGCTGGCAGCAGCTTTGAAAACGGGTGGAGCAGATGGCCGAATTCGAACTCTTCATCGGGAACAAGAACTATTCGACCTGGTCTTTTCGGCCCTGGATTGCCATGCGTCACAAGGGCATTGAATTCAAGGAAACACTTGTTCCTTTCGACTTTGAGAGTGGCAATCCGAAGTTTCGTGACTTCTCGCCAAGTATGAAAGTTCCTGTGCTGAAGCACGGTGATCTCACGGTCTGGGACAGCCTGGCGATCCTTGAATATGTTGCCGATTGTGAACCTGAGACGGGCCTTTGGCCGACGGACCTTCAGGCGCGTGCGCACGCCCGGGCAGTTTCGGCGGAAATGCATTCAGGTTTTCCGGCTCTGAGAGCCGAATGTCCGATGAACATGCGCCGCCCAACTGAAAAGCGGTCCGTCAGCGCGGCCGTAAAGGCGGATGTCGTTCGTATTCTTCAGATTTGGAACGAGTGCCTTGAGAATTCCGGAGGTCCGTTTTTGTTCGGCGACTTCACCATAGCTGACGCCATGTATGCGCCTGTTGTCAGCCGCTTTGACACATATGGCCTCAGCGATGCGTCTGTTGCCGCTAGATACAGCCAAACCTTGCGTGGGCTTGACGCCTGGAAGGAATGGGAAGCCGAGGCTCTCAAGGAGACATGGGTTGTTGCCGTGGATGAAGTCTGACGCTCTTATTCCGCTGCAGCCAAATGGGTCGTCGGGTCTGCGAACGCCTGCTGCTCATCCAGATGCGCTTGAAGGTCCGAGACAAACTGGCGGACTTTCATCGGAATAAACCTGTAAGATGGATAGACTGCGTGGATGGGATGAACGCCATAAGACCAATCCGCAAGGATCAGTTCAAGTTCTCGCGTTCCAAAGTGCGGTGCTGACAGCCAGGTTACTGCGGTGGAGATGCCCAAGCCTGCGATTGCTGCACGGCGGAGGGCTGCAGAATTGTTGATCACCATCGTCGGCGACACAGCAACCTTAGCTGCCTTTCCGGTGGGGCCGACGAGCTCAATGGATCCAGCCTCGGCGATATGCGGATAAAGCAGGAAGTCGTGTGTTTTGAGATCATCTGGTGTCTCGGGACGGCCCCTTTCATCCAGATAGCCGGGTGATGCAACAAGGCACCGTTTCATGTCCCCGAGCTTCTTGACGATCAACCGGTCGTCGCGCAAATGCCCCATGCGAATGGCGACATCAATCCGCTCCTTTTGCAGATCCACCATGGCGTCCGACAGTTGCACGTCGAACAAGATGTTTGGATAGGACGCCTTGAATTTGGTGAGGAAGCCGGCCAGCTCCGGCTCGGTGAAGGCATACGGCAGGCTGACGGTGAGGCGGCCACTCATTTGGGCTTCATTGCTTTGTACCGACCGGTCCGCCTCGGAGAGCTTTTCCAGGATGTCACTGGCATAGGCGAAATAGCGTTCCCCCGCCTCGGTCAAAGACAAGCGCCGTGTCGTTCGGTTGATCAGCCGTGTTCCGAGCGTGTCCTCCAGGCTTCGGACCTGTTGGCTGACCGCTGGCTGTGACACGCCCAGGTGCGTTGCGGCCGCAGAAAAGCTGCCCAGTCTCACCGCGTTCACAAAACTGCTGAGCGCGCTCAATTTGTCCATTTTAGTCTCCTGAAGCCGCCCAAGATGATAATTCATAAGATGAGCTTCTGATTCTTATAAATAATCTCCGGCTTTAAAATCCAAAAGAATAAATCAATTAAAGGGAACGGCCTCTTTAGGGGGGCGGATTGGCAGAACGGCATTGGAGAACAGGTATGACCGTTGAAACAATTCCCATGAACCGGCGCGGCTTCTTGGGTGGCGCCATGACAGGTGGCGCCGCACTCGGTGCAGCAAGCGCTCTAAGCCTCGTCCCGGCAGCAGCACATGCGGCAGCGCCTTTGGCTGGCTCACCAATGGCGGGTGCATTGCGGCGCAAGGTTGGTGATTTCGAAGTGACAGCGCTCCTCGACGGTTACCTGCAACTGGGTCCAGAACTCATTGTCGGTTATGAAGAAGAAACGGCGGCGAAGCTGCGTGAGGCGGACTTTATCGAGAGTCAGGCCCTTACTGGCCCAGTGAACGCTTATCTCGTTAACACCGGCGAGAAATTGGTGCTGAGCGACGCGGGTACATCCGTCAAGATGGGGCCGACACTGTGACATTTAAGCAGTGCTTTGTCCGCAGCTGGTGTCACGCCGGAACAGATCGATGCGGTTCTGATCACCCACATGCACCCGGACCACCTTTTCGGCGTACTGACGCCTGCGGGCGGGAAGGCGTTCCCGAATGCTGAACTGCTGCTGCCTGAGCTGGATAACACCTTCTGGTACGATGATGCAGCAATGAACGCAGCGCCCGAACAATTCAAACCGTTCTTCCTTGGAGCTCGCGCAAGCGCGGATGCCTACAAGTCCACCCAGACACTGTTCAATCCAGGAAAAGAACTCTTTCCGGGTATCACTGCGAAGGCCTTGCCGGGCCACACGCCCGGTCATGTCGGTTTTGTCATCGAAAGCAATGACGAACAGCTGATCATTGCGGCGGACATCATTCACGCAACGACGTATCAATTCGAGCATCCGGATTGGGCGATTGCCTTTGACATCGATCCGGCGCAGGCAATTGAGACCCGCAAGAAGTTCTTCGATGAAATTGCGGCCGACAGGGTGATGTTTGCCGGAATGCACATCCCGTTCCCGGGATTTGGCTATCTCGCGAAACAAGGCGATGGCTACCGCTTCGTCGCAGCCGACTGGCCTTATATGTTCTAACAAAACCAAAGTAATTGAAAAAGCAGTCCCGGCCTTGAGCCGGGACCATTGTTTCACAGATCCCGGCTCGAGGCCGGGAACGCACGATTGTGAAACTGTCGCGCCCATTTATTTCGACTGTCTTTCATTTCGAACGCGCATAAATCAGCTAACGGGGTGACGATATAACCCGATGAAATGATTGGTCTTGGAGTTCGTAGAATCCGCTGATCAGAAAGGAAGTTTTTGGAGTAGCTGGTTCACAAAACACCCATACCGGAGAACGGCAGGAAAGTGACCAGCTCACCGCGTTTCACGGACGTTGCGTCTTCTGGGATCTCGATCAGCCCGTCCGCTTCGCGCAGACCCGTGATCAGGCCAGAGCCATCTCGGTCGAACTTGCGGGCTATTGTCTTACCGTTTTCGTCGATCCCGAGGATGCCTCTGTAGAACTCCCGGCGATCTGGTTTTTTCTTTGGAACCTCGAAGTCCGCCGGGGCCTGGAACCGTTGTGGTTCCACAAAACCGCCGCCACCCAAAACACTGATGACCGGGCGGCCATAGAGCAGAAAACAGACCATCGCCGCGACCGGGTTGCCGGGCAGTCCAAGAAACACGCAGTTTCCGATCTGGCCGAACATCATTGGACGTCCCGGCTTGATGGCGAGTTGCCACATGTGTCGCTGGCCAAGATTCTCCAGTGCGGTCTGCATGTGATCTTCTTCACCGCGGCTTGCCCCGCCGGTGGTGAGTATAATGTCAAAGGTTTTAGAAGCCTCATCCAGGGTGCGTTCGACCAGACTGGCGTCGTCCTTCAAGATCCCCAGATCCTCGATCTCGACCGGTAGCCCTGCGGTGAGGCTTTTCAGCAAATAATGATTGGAATCGTAGACGTCACCGACGGTGATCAGATCGCCGGGACGGCGCAATTCATCGCCAGTTGAAACGAGCGCAACCTTGAGCTTTCGATAGACCGTGATTTCGGCAAGTCCGGTCGACGCGATTGCTGCAAGGTCCTGGGGCTTCAGCCGGTGCCCGGAGGTCAATATCCTCGTGCCTTCGGCAACATCTTCTCCGGCCTTCCGGCAATTGGCGCCTTTCTTCAGGCCTTGGGGCACGATGACGAATTCTTCGCCGTCCTGGTTGTGGGTTTCGCAATCCTCCTGCATCGCGACGGTGTCAGCGCCCGGCGGCATGACGGCACCGGTGAAGATCCGGGCAGCACCCCAGGGCGCAAGCATCTCATTGCTGGCATGACCGGCGGCAACACGCTGGCGCAACCGGAAAAAACCGCCGGCTTCATCATGGTCTGAAAAGCGGAACGCATACCCGTCGACAGCAGAATTGTCAGCGAGCGGAATGTTGCGCGGTGCGGTGATGTCTTCTGCCAAGATTCGGCCGAGCGCATCGCCCAGTGGAACGGTCTCCAACGCAGCTACTGGCGCAAGCCGGTCTTTTAGAATAGCCAAAGCTTCGGCGTGTTTCAGCCGGTCCTTGTCGTGCAGAAAGCAGTCGTTCAAGAGAGGCTTGGCCGTCATGACTGGACACTCTGAAGGCTGAGGTGGCTGGTTATGAAGTCAGCAAGACCGGAGATGTCGTCGAGATCATAAACGGGCAGCGTTTCGCCCGGAATTGCATGATCAGCGGCAACAGCCAAAATGTGCGGGTCCTCCGGCGACAAGGGACCTTTGCTGGCCGATTCCGTGCGTCTCGCTTCAATCTTGGGATGGTTTTCCCGCTTATACCCTTCGATCAGGATCAAGTCGCAGGGCGCGAGGCGCGGGAGAATTGCTGAAAGCGGTGGTTCTTCTTCCTCGCGCAGCTCATGCATCAAGGCCCAACGACGGCCGGACACAAGAGCGACTTCAACGGCACCAGCCTCCCGGTGCCGATAACTGTCAGCGCCTGGCCGATCAATATCAAAGTTGTGGTGGGCGTGTTTGACTGTCGAGACCTTAAGACCACGGGATGTGAATTCGGCCACCAGCCGGGTCACCAGTTGAGTCTTGCCGGAGTTCTTCCAGCCAGTAATTCCAAATACAGGCGTTGATATCATGAGGACAAAAGGCTCGCCGCGTTGCGGGCCGTCTCAAGATCATCCGGCCGGTTGGCATTGAAAAACGGATCGAGGCCGGTCGCCTGATCCAACTCGAAACCGACTTCGATGCTGTCATGCCGGTCGACAAAAGCCAGAACCTTGCCGCTCTGTCCCGTCGACAGCCAGTCGTGCAGATCGTTATAGAGCGCGACCGGCCAAAGACCAAAGACCGGGTGGAGTTTGTCATAAGAACTGGCGAGTGCGATCACCGGTGTGCCGCCGGGAACCGCTTCCAGGAAACCGTCAACCAGGTTGGCCGGATAAAACGGCGTATCTCCGGCGACTGACACGACATGGCTGACGTGAGGCAGATTGCGCCGAGCGTGATGTAGTCCGGCAAGGACACCAGCAAGAGGGCCTGCAAAACCGCCGATTGGGTCAGGCTCTACCGGAAGCTGAAATTGGGCAAACCGCTCCGGATCGCCATTTGCATTCAGGATAATCTTGGAGACCTGCGGGTTGAGCCGATCCAGAATGATCTCCAGCATCGATTTGCCATTGAGATCAATCAGTGTCTTGTCGCCGCCGCCCATCCGGCGTGATTGCCCTCCAGCGAGCACACAGCCGAGGACACGATCTTTGGAGATCCGAGCATTTGCCGGGGTCATTCCGCTTTTTCACTCCCTTTCCGGCCGGAACCACGGGGTTCGTCGTCCGCAAGCGCGGGATCCATATCAAAGTCAATCCGTTCAGAGCCGGACAGCACGACGAATCTTTTGCCGCGTGCCCGGCCAATCAAGGTCAAACCGGCTTGCTGGGCAAGCTCCACACCCCAAGCGGTAAAGCCGGAGCGCGACACGAGAATCGGGATGCCCATCATCACGGTCTTGATCACCATTTCGGATGTCAGACGTCCTGTTGTGTAGAAGATCTTGTCGTCTGCCGGGATCTTGTTCAGCTCCATCCAGCCGGCGATCTTGTCGACGGCGTTGTGGCGGCCGACATCCTCCATGTAGACCAGCGGCTGGTCATGTCGGCACAATACGCAGCCATGGATCGCACCGGCTTCCAGATAAAGCGACGGTGTAGTGTTGATCGCCTTTGTGAGCGCATAGAGCCAGGATGTTTTCAGCCGGGCGTCTTTTGGAAGGTCGATGGTTTCAAAGCCCTCCATGACATCACCGAAAACGGTGCCTTGCGCGCAGCCGGAGGTCCGGACCTTCTTCTTCATCTTGTCTTCGAAGTTGGTCTCGCGCTCTGTGCGAACGATAACCACTTCGAGATCATCATCGTATTCGATCCCGGTAATGACATCGTCGGGTGCCAGCATGTTCTGGTTTTTGAGATAGCCGACGGCAAGCAGGTCCGGATGATCGCCGATGGTCATCATCGTGACCACTTCCTGGGAATTCAGAAACAAGGTGAGGGGTTTTTCGGTAACCACCCTTGTGTCGACTTCAGCACCGGTATGGTCGACCCCGGTCACGGTGGTCGAAAGGGCGGGATTGAAAGGGTCGGGTTGCAGTATGTAGGGCGCCGTCACAGGCACAGAACTCCAAAGTTGTTTCGTCTGGAAGACTATGGGAGCCAAAGGGGGAAGGGCAAGCACTTAAGTCTGTTTTCGGAAGTGCATCAGTGCCATGAACGCTCCCCCTGCAAGAAGTCCCCAAAAGGCGCCGGATACCCCGAAGAAGCTGACACCGGAGGCCGTGATTGCAAAGGTGATGATCGCGCTGTCTCGCGTTTCGGCCTCTTTGGTCGCTTCGCCGATTGAAAACGCAAGCGCGCCAAGCAAAGCAAGACCTGCTACGGCTTCAATCAATATGCCAGGTGTTGCAGACACGAAAGCCATGACCAGACCGGCGAAGAGACCGAACAGGATGTAAATTACACCGGCAAACACGGCAGCCCAATAGCGGGCGGCTGGATCCTTGTGCGCATCTTCACCGGCGCACATGGCGGCCGTGATTGCGGCAAGGTTTACGGCGTGCCCGCCAAACGGTGCCGACACCAAGCTGAAGACACCGGACAGCGTAAACAGTGAGCTGCTGTTGGGATGGTAGCCGTAGGCTTTCAAAACGGCGATACCCGGAATGTTTTGAGACGCCATCGTCACGATGAAAAGCGGCAGCGCGATGCTGACCAGTGCCTCGAGAGTGAACACGGGTAGGATAACAAGCGGCTGGCTGATAAGAGGCGTTTCTCCAAGATCAAGCGAACCGCCGGTCAAAAACGCAATGCCGAAGGTAACGACCATGGCCAGCGGGACGGCGTAGAGCCTAGCGAAACGGACAGCAACAGCCCAGGTCAGGATCACCGCCAATGCATAGACAGGCATTTCGCCAACCGCCCGCACAGGGGCAAGACACAGGCCGAAGAGGACGCCCGCCAGCATGGCATTCGCAAGCGGACTAGGGATCGCTGCAACGGCGCGCCCAAAAGGACGGATCAGGCCCGCTAAAATGATCAGGACTGCGCAAACAAGAAAGGCACCAACTGCAGCCGCAAAGCCGCCCTCGACTACGCCGGCGGATGCAAGCAAGGCTGCACCGGGCGTCGACCAAGCAATGCTGACAGGTATCTTTGTCCAAAGCGATGCAACGACAGCGCAAAGGCCCATTGAGATGGACAGAGCCATCAGGCCGCTGGTTGCCTCAGCGGGCGAAGCCCCGGTGGCATTCAGCCCCTGGATAACGATTGCAAAGGAACTGGCAAAGCCAACGATTGCGGCGAGCAGTCCGGCAGAAAAGGACTGGAAGGACGGGCGTGCGGCGGACATGAAAATATGATTCTAGGAAAAGGGAACCACACCCTAATCCGCACGGAGCGGAGATGGCCAGATCAGTTCAGCCGCAAACCGTTCTCTTTGGAGATCAGGTAGGAGCTCAGATCATCAACATGTCGTTGGTCATCCGGCCTTCGCGCAGCTCCTTGGCAAAGTGGCTGAGCGCCAGATAGGCCTCATCGCGGCTGACTTCGCCCGGATGATCAAGGAGTGGTCTGAGTTCTTCGTGCCGGGATGCCGCAATGCCATCCGTCAGATCGCGGAAGAACATCAGTGAGTTTGGAAACATGCGGTAATCGGCCGGCTCGTGAATGATGCCTTCAATGTCGTGGAGGCGCGGATCGTTCATGACACAGTACACGGTGTCGAGCACCGGTCCGGTGTAGCCTTCCAGGACCTGAATGATGTGCTGATCGACAAGCAGCAAAGCCCCGGTAACACCTGCGCGACGGTTGATACGCCGTATACGCAGCAAGGTCTTGTCGATTTCATCCGGCAGGGGCAAGCGCATGTTGTCCCATTTGATCTTGCTGCGGTAGCAGGCCCGGTAGAGTTCCATTGCTCGTGTCCCATCCAATCCCCGATGAGACCAGCCTGCGCTTCAATTCCTCACATTTGCTTAAAATTTGAATCAAATTGGAAGAAGAGGACCGGTTTTCGACAGGTCCTCTCTTTGGTCTGCTGATTCCGGTGCTGCTGGTTCAAAAGATCAGCATTAAGAAACCTGTGCACAAATACATTGGCTGATCTTCTTGTGTGCAAGCGGCTCAGATGTTTCTCGACAGCTTGAACATTAGGCCGTTTTTAACCGCTGGCCATTCGTGTGGAAGAATCGAATAGACCGCCGTATCCCTCAATGCACCATCTGCGGATCTTTGGTGGGACCGCAAGATGCCATCAAGCCGTGCACCAAGCCGCTCGATGGCTGTCCGGCTCTGCCGGTTCAGGAAGTGTGTGCGAAACTCCACCGCTATACAATTCAGCTCTTCAAAGGCATGCGTGAGCAGCATCAGCTTGCACTCTGTGTTGAGGCTGGTTCTTTGAACAGACTTGCGATACCAGGTGGAGCCAATCTCGACCCGTTCGTGAACAGGGTCGATGTTCATGTAAGTGGTCATCCCGACCGCCTTGCCATCCGGTGTGAGAACCGCAAAGGGCAACATCGAGCCGGCGTCTTGCAATCCCAGTCGCCGCTCGATTTCTGCCCGGACGTCTTCAGGCTTCGGAATACTCGTATACCAAGCCTTCCATAGATCACCTTCAGCCGAGGCTTCTGAAAGATCGCCCGCGTGCTCAAAGCTGAGAGGAACGAGTGAGGCATGTGTACCGGTCAAGGTAAGGGGTAGAGGCCAGGGCATCGAATGATCCGCGATTTGGTTGGTGGATTGCTCGTTTTTAGAAGGGCCGTTCTTCGCCGCTCCATTTGAAGAACTTGCCGGTGTCTCTCAATGTTAGGGTTTCGCTCAGCGTCAGGATGCCAGTAGCGACATCGGCGGGGCAGTTATCAGCCTCCGGTCCCCCCATGTCGGTGCGGACCCAGCCCGGATCGATCAAGGCGACCGGAACCCCTTCGTCCTCGAGCTCTGTTGCCAAACCTTGCATCACCTTGTTCACAGCCGCTTTGGACGCCCGATAGGCGATGCGGTCGGACTTGCGATAGCCCATCCAGGACATTTGGCTGGAGACCGTGATGATTGTGCCGGGTCTGTCTTTCAAGATGTGGGCCAGGAAGGACTGGCTGACAGCAAGGGGCCCAAGGGTGTTGATTGCCAGCGTTTCGTGAAAGCCGGCATAGTCCATATCGAGAGGACTTTGCCGGTCGGGTCCGATTATGCCCGCATTGTTGATCAGGACATCAATTGGGGCATCAAGCGCCTCGGCAGCTGCTTCCACGGCCTTGTGATCGGTGACGTCAAACACGAGAGGCGAGACTTTGCCGTCAAAGGCTTCAGTGACTTCGCGGGCGGCCTCCGCTGACCTCACGGACCCATACACAGTCCAGCCCTTGGCCAGAGCGGCGGCGACAAGTTCGCGGCCAATTCCGCGATTGATGGCGGTAATCAGACAGGTGGTCATATGTTTTCTCGAAAGGTGGTTGTTCAGGCGTAGATCCTGAAACTATCCGGACTGCCTGGGCGAGGGTCAAGGGTAACATTGTCCTCTCTGCGCAAGGGTGACAATGTTGAGCGCTTAACACACCTTGTAACGCGCAATCATCAACCCTAAGAAACAGGAGGAAATCACCTCAAAGGGTGAAGATCATTCAATAAGGTGATTTTGGGCCGATGTGGCACATCAGCGGGGGAGCGCTGCGATCACCTGAGACCGACAGGACGTATAGATGAATGAAACCATAAAAAATGCCGTGATCGACCGGTTGCGCCAGATAAAAGGGCCCGACCTTGAGGGAGATATCGTCTCGCTTGGACTGGTTTCAGACGTCTTTGTGTCCGATGGCCGTGTGGCTTTTTCGATTACCGTCCCGGCTGCGCGGGCTCAGGAACTGGAGCCATTACGTCAGGCGGCTGAGAAAGTCGTTAAGGAAGTTGAGGGTGTTGAAAACGCCATGGTTGCCCTGACCGCAGAGCGCGCTCCCGGAAGTGCCCCGCCTCGTCCGCCGCAGCCTGCGCCCGCACCGCGGGCGCCGAAACCCCCGCAAGAAGAGCAGGCGGCTGCCAAACCGGGTGTTCCGGGGATCAAGCACATTGTTGCTGTCGCGTCCGGAAAGGGTGGTGTTGGCAAATCAACCACGACTGCAAACCTCGCGCTGGGCATGGCAGCAAACGGTTTGAAAGTTGGTGTTCTTGATGCCGACATCTATGGGCCGTCCGTGCCTCGGCTTTTCAACGTCTCCGGACGTCCGGAAGCCTTGTCCGGTCGCATGCTCAAGCCGCTCGAAGGCTATGGCATCAAGGTGATGTCCATGGGCTTCATGGTGGAAGAAGAAACCCCGATGATCTGGCGCGGGCCGATGGTGATCTCCGCGCTCACCCAGATGCTGCGCGAAGTAGCTTGGGGTGAGCTAGATGTTCTCGTGGTCGATATGCCTCCTGGAACCGGCGATGCTCAGCTCACAATGGCTCAGCAGGTGCCGCTCGCGGGGGCTGTCATTGTCTCTACTCCACAGGATCTTGCCCTGATTGATGCCCGCAAAGGGCTCGCCATGTTCAAGAAGGTCGACGTGCCTGTTCTCGGCATTGTTGAAAACATGAGCTACTTCCTGTGTCCGGATTGCGGCAGCCGTCAGGATATCTTCGGCCACGGGGGCGCACGCGCCGATGCTGAGCGTTTGGGCGTACCGTTCCTCGGAGAGGTGCCGCTGGCGATGAAAATCCGGGAGACATCCGATGCGGGAACGCCAATCGTTGTGTCTGATCCGGAAGGCCAGTCTGCACAAATCTACAAAGAGATCGCGGGCAAAGTGATGGCCGGCATCGAAGGCGGGACAGACGGCGCAGATCGCGCAGCTCCCGCGATTGTTTTTGAATAGTCAGCGCATAGTTTAGTTTGGATCGGGCAGGGGCGATGTTCCTGCCCGAATTTCTTTTAAAGGCATTTTCATGGACCATCAGAGCAACAGCCGGGCGATCGCTGCAATGCTGATCGCCATGGCCGGCTTCATCTTGAACGATACGCTGGTCAAGATGGCTTCTGATGCGGTGCCGCTCGGACAAATCATTTTGGTGCGTGGTTTGATCTGCATCGCCGCGCTGGGCGTTGCCGGTGCCGTGACCGGGCTGTTTCACAATGCGCGTGTATTGGCGCATCCAGCGGTTCTGGTTCGGGCACTCGCAGAGACTGCAGCCACCATCCTCTATTTGACGGCGCTCTTCCAGTTGCCGATCGCCAATGCGACTGCGATTCTTCAGGTGTTACCGCTCATGGTGACAGCGGCGGCAGCGGTTTTCCTGAAAGACGCGGTTGGGTGGCGGCGATGGAGCGCGATCCTGGTTGGTCTGATCGGCGTTTTGTTGATCATCCGGCCGGGTTTGGAGGGCTTCAATGCGTTCTCGCTTCTGGCACTGGCAGGTGTTGGCTGCATGGCGCTGCGGGATCTTGCAACCCGTCAGTTGCCCAAGGATGTCCCGACTCTCGGTGTTGCTTTGGTAAGTTTTATTGCCGTGACACTGCTTGGTACCTTTCTGACTGTGCAATCCGGCTGGACGGATCTGTCTTTGGTGGAATACGGCTATCTCGGGGGGGCGGCTGTTTTTGTTTTGGCCGGGTACGTCTTTATTATTCTGGCAATGCGGCTCGGGCACATAGCCGTTGTTGCGCCCTTCCGGTACACCATTGTCGTCTGGGCAATTTTGCTGGGCTACCTTGTGTGGGGCGATGTTCCGGATGGAATCACTTTAGTCGGTATTGCGATCGTCATCGCATCCGGCACCTATAGTTTCTTCCGGGAACGAAAAGCTGGCGTAGCGGGTACAAGGTGATGTGCAACTATGGCGATAGTTCGTTCTGCTTTCAATTAATAAGATTGATTTTTTGAGCGCGCCTTTCTAAGGTCTGCCTTCAGCGAAAAGAACAATTTCAAATGGCCTCAGATCTGACTGCGCATACAACCCGGGAACCCAAACGGATCGCGTTTGTTGTTATGCTTATGGGCATTTCGACATTGTCTCCCTTTGCGATGAATATCTATCTGCCATCGGTCGACGGCATGATGAGTGCATTCTCGGCCACCGCAGCTGAGATTCAGCTCACATTGGCCTTTTATTTCATCGCAATCGCTGGAGCGCAGATTGTATTGGGGCCGATCTCCGATCAGTTTGGCAGGCGCCCCGTTGTTGTTGCCGGAATGGTGCTGTTCGTCATCGGCAGCGTGTTGTGTTTGATGGCGCCGACAGTTGAGGCCCTGATAGCTGCCCGGATTGTTCAAGCGATCGGCGGCGGGGCCGGCCTCGTTCTGGCCCGTGCCATCGTCCGGGACGTCTACGGACGCGATAAAGCAGCCAGCATGATCGGTTATGTTGCAATGGGCATGGCCGTTGCACCGACTATCGGGCCCGCGATCGGCGGGTTTCTCGACGTGCATTACGGATGGCGTGGAGGTTTTGTGTTGATGCTGATCTTTGGGATCGGCGTTACGATTTGCGCCTGGCTGTTCCTTCCAGAGACCAATCAGCACAAAAAAGCGGTCAGTCTGAAGCAGATCGGCCAAGGCTACGCGGATTTGTTCAAGGAGAAAATGTTCTGGGTGTTCTGCGGAGCGTCGACCTTTATGGCCTGGCTTTACTTTGCCTATCTCGGCGGCGCCCCGTTTGTGGCTGCCGGTGTGTTCAATATGGCTCCTGCGGAAATCGGCCTGTATCTGATGGTGGTCTCGATCGGCTATATCATCGGGAACTTCATCACCGGCCGGATTGCAGCTCGCGCTGGAATTGCCAAGATGATTGCACTTGGTGTGATCACGGGTGCCTTTGGGGTGGCGCTTCTTGTCGTTGGGGCGTTGACGGACAGCCTCACCGGGCCCTTGTTTTTCCTGCCGATGTTTTTCATTGGTCTGGGAAATGGCCTCGGCATTCCAAGCGCCATCTCCGGAGCTGTGAGCATCCGCCCTGATCTTGCCGGAACGGCGTCTGGAATGCTCAGTTTTCTTCAGGTTGGCGCTGGTGCGTTGGTCTCAAGTGCCGTCGCCTATATGTTCTCGGCCGACATTGCCGGTGGCGGTGAGATGCCGATGATCCTGGTCATGGTTGTCGGGGGCGTTTTCGGACTGGCGTGTGTACTTGCCGTTTTCCTCGGCGAGCGGCAAGACACACCATATGAAGACCGGTGAGCAATCAATCATCAGCGCGTTTGCTGGCGCTATGCGGTCAAACTACCGCGCAACATGCTTTGTGCTGCTTGGCGTTTCTGGCTTTCCGAAACGAATGAGATCTGAGTTTAGCCGCCCGTGACGCTCATGTGCCGGGAAACCGCGGGCTGATTGCGCTCCCGGTCAATGACAAAGTCGTGCCCCTTTGGCTTGCGGCCAATGGCCTCGTCAATTGCGTCACTCAGCAGTTCATTGCCTTCCGATGCCCTGAGAGGCGCACGCAGGTCCGCCATGTCATCCTGACCAAGGCACATGTACAGCTGGCCCGTGCAGGTCACGCGGACTCGGTTGCAGCTTTCGCAGAAATTGTGGGTCATTGGCGTTATGAAACCAAGGCGGCCACCGGTTTCCTCAACCGTGACATAGCGCGCCGGACCACCGGTCTTGTAAGGGATGTCCGTCAGCGTGAAGTGTTCGGACAGGCGCTGGCGTACCGTGGAGAGCGGGAGATACTGATCGGTGCGATCTTCGTTGATCTCACCAAGCGGCATGGTTTCGATCATTGTGAGATCATACCCATGCTCATGGCACCAGGTCATCATGCTCTCAATTTCATACTCATTCACTTGTTTGAGCGCGACCATGTTGATCTTAATGGCAAGCCCGGCTTCCTTAGCGACGCGGATGCCGTCCATGACTTTGGCAAGATCGCCCCAGCGTGTGACTGTCTTGAATTTCTGCGGATCCAGCGTATCGATGGAGACGTTGATCCGGCGGACACCGCAATCGTAAAGCTCATGGGCAAAGCGGGCGAGCTGGGATCCATTGGTGGTAAGCGTGAGCTCTTCCAGAGCGCCACTATCCAAATGCCGTCCAAGGCTGCGGATCAGGCTCATGATGTTCTTGCGCACCAGCGGTTCACCGCCTGTAAGACGCAACTTGCGGACACCTTTTTCAATAAATGCCGTGCACAGGCGGTCCAGCTCTTCAAGGCTGAGAACCTCGCGCTTCGGCAGGAAGGTCATGTCTTCCGCCATGCAGTACACACAGCGGAAATCACAGCGGTCTGTGACGGATACCCGCAGATAGGAAACGGCGCGGCCAAAGGGGTCGATCATCGGTCCGGGCCTCGCAGATGTCTTTGGCGCCGCCGGTTTCGAAACCACGATATTGCCGTCTGTCACGTTCCGCTCTCCCTCAGAAATGTCTTCGACGGCGGGTCTTCGCCCGCTCCTGCATCATATGGAAGAAACCGGCATGTTTTCAAACAAAACCGGAGCCAAATGGTACAGATCCGAATTATGGGTAAACTGGTTAGTGTATTTTTGTCAATCGCGCGCGTGCTCTGCAGGTCGAAAGGGTCCTCAATTCTCGTCTCGATACGCGTCCATGAAAACGCGGACTTCGGCCAGAACCGGAAGTATTTGTGCGATTTTTTCCTCCGGGATTGCCGATTTTATCGCAGACATGTCCGGGTCAATCGAGCGGATTGCCGTTTCGCGGAACTGACGCCCGGCTTCGGTCAGCCAGACTGTTTTGCTGCGGCCGTCCTTTGGGTTGGGGCGCATATCAACCAAGCCGTGATCCAGCAAGCCGCTCAGTGTGTGGGTCATTGTCGTCTTGGGGACTTGAAATGCTTTGGCAAGGGCGAGCGGCGTTTGACCGTCACTAACCCGTATCAGGTGATTGATCACGCTGAAGTGAGGCAGGGTCAGGCCTTTCGGCAGCCGGGCTTCCATCGCAGCCCGGCTCAATTGGGCGATAATGCCGATCTCATTGAAAAAACTGAACAGCGTGTGGCGGGACGCGTTATCCATTCATCATCCGTGTTTCAAGGGGCCAGCGCGGCGTGCGGGCGGTTTGCGGCCCGAATCCCAATCTTCCAAGCATCTGAACAGTTTCTCCTGTTTTGGCAAGCAGGCGGTGCGCCTCTACATGGTGCGGGGCCATTTCTTCAAACTCCTGCAGCGCCTGGCTCACCGGGTGAAGGGCCAATCCGAGACGTGTCGTTTCCAGGTTGAGCCTCAGCCAGCGGCGGCCAGCCTCTATCTGATCCTGCCGCGTGTTTGCCGGCGTTGTCAGGCTGATATAGGCGGGCGTCGCGTGCAGCATTGCCTGGTACATTTTTACGCCTTCCTGAAACCCGGTGGACGCCGGATCCAGCTGACTGTCCTTGGTCAGAAGGCCTGCCACCATCAGGCTTTCCAGGAATGGACCGCCGAGATCAATTCCGTCCGGATTTGCATTGATTTCCGCCTTGCCGAAGCGCATCAAATCAACGCTTTCTTTCAAGGTCCGGTGGGTGTTCATTTCCGTCAGCCAGGCCTGCCATGTCAGGTCCTTGATGCTTCTAACATCCGCCGGATCGGTCCAGACAGAACCAT
>CALDSI010000075.1 GCA_937911395.1 uncultured Labrenzia sp. | reverse complement strand
CTTCAAGGGCCGTGCGCGCGTTTTCGAACGCGAAGCTGGTCTGATCCAGGCTCTCGATGAAGCGCCGGACAGCTTCCAGGATCATGACATGGTCATTGTGCGCTATGACGGCCCGAGCGGCGGTCCGGGCATGCCGGAAATGCTCGATCCGACATCGCGCATCACGACGCTGTGCCGGGAGCGCGGCATCGTGATTGCGCTTATGACCGACGCCCGTTTTTCTGGCGGCTCGGTCGGTCTGGTCATTGGTCACGTGGGGCCGGAAGCAGCCCTCGGTGGTCCGATTGCCTTTGTCGAGGACGGCGATGAAATCGTCGTTGACCTCAACTCCAACACCCTGAACTGCCCGGCGCTGGACGATGCGGCAACGCTGGCAGCCCGCAAGGCCGTCTGGGACAAGGCTGTTGCCGACAACGGCGGCATCCACCCTAACTGCGGCATCGCGGACACCCGTCTTCTGCACCGGGCCCGTCACACGGCGGTTCCGGCCGTCCGTGGCGGTGGCCTGCACCCGAACCGGGACGTCTGGGTGCGCGATCCGCGGCCTGCCGAAAAATCCGGTTTTGAACCGCACAACCGCCACCGGAGCTCATAAACGCTCCGGCATCAATACCGAGAAGTCTAGAACGCTCCGGCCAGATCTGGCCGGGGCGTTTTCTTTTGAAAATTACTCCGGGGTCTGCGCTTTGGCTGAGGGCTGTGAACGCTCTCTGAAAACATCGCTTCACGGACTAATTGCACATTGGCAAAAACGGAGATAGCTTCGATTATGAAAGCTATTTCCAGAACACCGGAGGGAGCCGGTCGCCTGCGCAGAATGGCACGGACAACGGAGGTCTCTCACATGAAACCGCGGATTACCGAGCTCTTTGGCATTGAACATCCGATCATTCAGGGCGGCATGCACTATGTCGGTTTTGCAGAGCTCGCGGCGGCTGTTTCAAATGCCGGCGGGCTTGGAACGATCACGGGTCTGACCCAAAAGACACCGGACGCCCTTGCCAACGAGATCGCCAAATGCCGGGATCTCACCGACAAGCCGTTTGCGGTGAACCTCACCTTTCTGCCGACAGTGAACGCGCCCGACTATCCGGGCTATGTGAAGGCGATCATTCAGGGCGGGGTCAAGGTGGTGGAAACCGCTGGCCGCAATCCGCAACAGGTGATGCCCTACCTGAAAGACGCGGGCATCAAGGTGATCCACAAATGCACCTCCGTGCGCCATTCCCTCAAAGCACAGTCCATCGGTTGTGATGCGGTCTCGGTGGACGGCTTTGAATGCGGCGGGCATCCGGGCGAAGACGACATTCCGAACATGATCCTCTTGCCGCGCGCCGCAGATGAGCTTGCAATCCCGTTTGTATCCTCCGGCGGCATGGCCGATGCCCGCAGTCTCGTCGCCTCGCTCGCCATGGGCGCGGAAGGCATGAACATGGGCACGCGTTTCATCGCCACGAAAGAAGCGCCGGTGCATCAAAGGGTCAAGGACGCGATTGTGGCCGCCTCCGAACTCGACACCCGTTTGGTCATGCGGCCGCTGCGCAATACGGAACGCGTCCTCAACAATACTGCGGTTGAGCGTTTGCTAGAGAAGGAAAAGAGCCTCGGCGACGATCTGAAATTCGAGGACATCATCGAGGAAGTCGCCGGCGTCTATCCGAAGATCATGATGGACGGCGACATGGATGCCGGAGCCTGGTCCTGCGGCATGGTCGCAGGTCTGATCGATGATATTCCGACCTGCAAGGAGTTGATCGACCGGATCATGAGCGAAGCTGATGCCCTCATCCGTCAGCGGCTGGAAGGCATGGTGGGCGGCGTTGCCGTCGCAGCTGAATAAGCGTCAGGGGAGAAAGAGATGGACTATCAAACGATCCTCTGGAGCCACGAAAACGGCGTTGCCGAGATCACCATGAACCGGCCAGACAATGCCAATGCGCTGAGCGCCCGCATGTCGGATGAACTCTTCGATGCGGCCTGCCGGTGCGACTCGGAAGGCGCGCGCGCGGTGATCCTCACCGGATCCGGCCGTATGTTCAACGCGGGTGGTGACTTGCAGGAATTTGATGACGCTGAGGACAAGGCCGACCATGTTACCCGCATGGCAACCATCCTTCATGCGGCACTTTCCAGGTTCTCGCACATGGATGCCCCGGTGATCACGGCTGTGAACGGCTCGGCCGGTGGCGGCGGGTTTTCCATCGCGATTTCCGGCGACATCATTCTGGCGTCCGAAAAGGCAAAATTTGTCTCAGCTTACACGGCATCCGCGCTGACACCCGACGGCTCGTCGTCCTATTATCTCGCCAAACACATCGGCCTGCTGCGGGCGAAGGAGCTGATGCTGACCAACCGGGTATTGACCGCCAAGGAAGCCTGCGAGTGGGGACTGGTGACCCGTGTGGTCGCCCCGGATGATTTGATGGCGGAAGCGCGTGCACTCGCAGCCCAATTTGCCAAGGGACCCACCAAGGCGTATGGCGGCGTCAAGCGTCTCTTGCAAACCGCGTATTCCGAAGGGCTGGAAACCCAGCTAGACAAGGAAAGCCGGTCGATAGCCGCCATGATGAAAACCCATGACGGCGCGCACGGGATCGCCTCCTTCCTTGCGAAGAAAACACCGGAGTACAAGGGCAAATGAGCCGCGCGCCGATTGAAGACGACTGTGGCATCGGCCAGGCGCTCAACATTGTTGGCGAGTGGCGCACGCTTCTTGTCCTGCGCAATCTCTTCAACGGCATGCGCACCTTTGATGCCATGCAGACCCATCTCGGGATTTCGTCGAGCGTGTTGGCGGCCCGCCTCAAGACCTTGAGCGATGCGGGCATCGTTGAAAAGCGCCCATCGCCGGAGGATGGCCGGTCCCATGAATACCGGCTGACGGACAAGGGACTGGATCTTTATCCGGTCCTCGTCGCCTTGCTGCATTGGGGGGAGAAATGGACCCCCAACGGCCGGGGACCGCGCATGACGCTAACAGAACGGGCAACCGGTCTGCCGGTGCGCGACATGGCGGTGACGGCCCAAGACGGCCGGCCGCTTGGGCCCCGGGAAGTTACACCTGTACCGGGCCCCGGCGCGAGCGACTATACCCGCGTCCTGACGGCCCGCTGGGCAAACAAGAAGGAGGAAACCGCATGACATCAGACTGGGCAGCTGCAAAGAAAAAGATCAGCGTCGAAGGTCATGACATGGCCTATGTGGAGCGCGGGCAAGGGCGGCCAATTGTCTTTCTCCATGGCAATCCGACTTCCTCCTTTCTGTGGCGGGACGTAATCCCGGAATGCGAACATCTCGGGCGCTGCATTGCGCCAGATCTGATCGGCATGGGCGACAGCGCCAAACTGCCGAATCCAGGACCGGACACCTACACGTTCCAGACCCACCGGCGTTTTCTGGAAGGGTTTCTGGCAGCCGTTGGTGTAGACGAGAACGCCATTTTCGTCATTCACGACTGGGGCTCTGCGCTCGGTTTCGACTGGGCATACAGGCACCCGGATGCGGTCGCCGGCATTGCCTACATGGAAGGCATCGTGAAGCCGCTGGCGAATTGGTCTGAGTTCAATCCGGAGGCGGCACCAATCTTTCAAGGGTTTCGATCCGAAAAAGGTGAAGAGCTGATTCTCGATCGAAATCTTTTCGTTGACCGTGTTCTGCCCGGATCGATCCTGCGGGACTTGAGCGCCGATGAACACGCCGAATACCGGCGGCCGTTTCAAAACTGGGACGCTCGCTGGC
>CALDSI010000074.1 GCA_937911395.1 uncultured Labrenzia sp. | reverse complement strand
GTCAGGAAAGGCGCATGTTTGGACAGCGAGTCAAAAGCGCCAGCGCGCAAATGGGCGACGCGGTGGAGGGCGAGCTTTTTGAACACGCCTGCCTCGCCGCCGCGCGCCGTCGCCCATTTATCAAGAACCGGCCCGATGCGCGGGCTTGCCCATGTGATGATTTGCAAATGGGCATTGTCCGGTATGCCGTCAGAGAACATTTCTGACAGCACGCCGATAACCGTATCATCAGCACCTAAGAAAGGAACGATTTCTAATATCCAGCCGGTGGAGGCTGCGTTCAGATAAAGGCCATCTTCAGTATCGAAGAGCCTATAGGGCAACATTTCCGAAAGCCGGTCGAGGCTCGTCTCCCGGCGCACGCCATCAAACAGGGAGCCTTCGCCGGTAAGCGCTGCGCCGAGCCTGTTAATCAGGCCCAGAGGATCGGATTTCGGTTCACTCCGCATCGTCGGCCTCAGCGAACCGTAGAGCGCGCGGTGAGAGATTTGGCGTCGGCGGCGTTGTTCTGGTCACGACCCGTCGATGGGACGTGACGATTCCTTTAGAACGTGAAGCCGTTTCGCTGGGTCGCTGGTCTGCGCCATCTGCGTTCACCCGCTCAGTGTCTTCGTTTTTTTTGGGCTGGGTCAAAAGCGCCGGTCCTGGCCTGGCTTCAGGCATAATCGGCGTCTCAACCCATGAGCCATTTTTCATGACGGCGAAGAGTTCGCGCGCGCCATGATAATGCCCGCTGTTATCGACTGTCGGCGCGAGCACGATCCGGGCAATTTCATCCTTCGTCCGGGCAAGCGTTGAGATGGGCTGGTAGGCCTGCTCACCCTGCGCACGAATGGTCATGAAATGAGAACCGACGGTTTCACCAACGCCGCTAATGGCGCCTTGTGTGGCCGCGCGGCCGGTAAGCCCTGCATCGATCGCAGATGTGTCAGCACACACCCCATCGATCCGTGGACAGCTCCATGTGCCAGCAACGTTTTCAAGCTTGAGAGCGCTCGCGCACCCGGACAGGGCCATCACGGCGACAACTGATATGATATGCGTTTTCATTGGGAGGTCTCCCGGTCTGGTGCGGCTGGTATTTCTAGCCAGGTCCGCAGGCTGTTGATATCGCGAAAGCCGGAGGTCACAGCCCCATCGGGGCGGACAAAAGTCGGAGTGCCTTGCATTTTGCTACCGAGACGGCGCGCCGCTGTTTGAGCGGCTAGCACAATGTCTTGATCACACTCGGCGCTTGGAACGGAGCGCGTCGCATAATAAATCTCCAGTGCGCGTTCTGGATCGCTGGCGCATCCGATGTGTCTGCTCGCATCTGCTGAGCCCGCCATGCCAACGAGAAATTCGCTCACCTCGATGTCCGGTGCCGAAGTCAGGGCCGCAGAGAGGTTGCGGCAGTAGCCGCAATTGATGTCGGAGAAGACCGCGACCTTTAAGGAGCCACCGCGATTGCGCACAATGGCGCTCTCAAAGGGAAGCGTGTCCCAAGTCGCGGCATTCGCTAAGATGGGTTTGTCTGCTTCATTTGTTTCGGGCGGCCGGAGCGAAATCAGGGTCGCTTCCGTCAAGTCTTGCTTTGCATCAAGATCATAGAGCCGCCCGATAAAGGCATGTCGGGCATCGGGATCCACATAGAAAACCGTTTTGCCTGCCACCACTTGGCATAGAGGTCCAAATCCATTGCATTCCAGGCTGTCCGGGACCGTTTCCGGAAAGCGTTCAGCAAAAGCTTCTGCAGTTTGACCACTGCCCATTTGCGCCGAAGCTTCGTTTCTGCTCGGACTAAGGAGTAATGCTCCCGCGACGAGGCCGATGCCCAATAATGCGCCGGATCGAATGAGGTTTTTTGGTTCGATATTGACTTTATTCAGTCGCATGATGGACCTCGCTTTCTCGTGTTGGATTGGGATCAATGGCAAGGTCATCGGCGACACAACGAATGACGAACGCAATCGCGACAGCTGCAACGGCAAAGCCAGCCGCTGCGCCGAAGCCCGCACCTTGCAGGCGCAATACGTCATCAGATCCGAAGCATGAGCCAATGCCGCAACCGATCATGATGCTGATAAACTCGGCGAGCGCGAACACGGCGATGAGACCAAGTCTCTGATCCCGGTTGAGAGCGTGGAAAGACCTCTTCAGAGCTGCCATGTTACCCTCCGAGTGGTTTCTTTTTCTGAGATAGCGACAAGCGTCGCGCCGCGATGGAATGCGCGCATCACGTTTGCTGGTGGCTGCGAAACTGGCGTTCCAAACGTTTTGATGAAAAGGCTGAGAGGGACCTGCAGGAGACGGTATCGCGTCTCTGGGAGGGGCAAAGGAGACGGCGGCGTTGCCGCGGGCGTCTCCTGCAGGTTGGGGAGCACGGCGTAGAGCGCGCAAGCGACTAAACCGGAGAAGAAGAGAAATCCGAGCACGCTCATTCTGTCCCCCGGGCGAAAAAGCCAGAAAGGAAGACGACCTCCACATCAATCCCTGTCGGCATTTCGATAACGGGTTGATATTGTTCGGCACGCTCGATCAGATATTCGGAGACGGTATCAGCAGCGGTCGCAAGACCTTCACCAAAACCGCCCGCAGCGATTTCGCCGGCCGATAATTGTTCATTCCCGATAATGGTGGAAGCGCCTCCAGTGCCGGCGGCAAAGACTTGATCTGTGTTGCGTGACAAGCCACGACCAAAACCGCCCAAGATGCCCGCTGTGAGTGCTTTGGCGACGATATCGCCTTCACGGCTAACCACACGTCCGCGAACGCCGACCTTGCCAAGCTGGCCGACATAACCTTCCACTTGGCTTTCGGCGACTTCGCCATCCCCGCGATCGCACGTAATTTTTTGGAGGCGAACATAAACGCGTTCACTGGCGAGTTCGGCATGGGCTGCGCCGTTCACAAGGCACCCGGATATATCGACATCCAAACGGCGGCCGCCTTCAAGGACAGAATAGGCAGGACCGGTAATGCGGAGCAGAACGGGCTTTGGATCAGCCGACAGGCGCACGCCGGTCGACATGTCTACGCCCATGATCACATGCGCCTCGGCGTAGGCGTTTGGCGGTACATAATCTCCGCGATCTGTATTGTAGATCGCCGGTTCAAGAACTCCGGTTTCAAACGACGCTGTTGCTGGCTCAAAGGAAATGATCTGCACACTGCGTGAATCGGGCGCGGCTTCTATCAAAGAAGGATGGGGCGCCGCGACGGTTCCCGCGACGACGCCCCGCCGTCCGAATGGATCGCCGACGGCAGAACTCTCAGGGATCGGCGCGTTCGGAACGGAACTTGGAATGAGTGGTGGCGTTTGTTGTGGGCCGGTATCTGCAACACGGCCGGCCATGTCTTCAATCATGGCGTTGGCGCTATCGCGGGTTTGCTGCAGATCGGCGCGCGTCGCGGCGAGTTCTAAATCCTTTGTTCGGATCGCTTCCTGCATCCGGCGATTGGATTCTTCTAAGCGGGTGACCGCACCTTCAATTGCAGCAAGCCGGGTGCCTGTTTCAGACAAAAAGTCATCCGCCATGCCAGGCGGGTTGATAACGTCTGTCATCGCTCGGCGCTTGCGTAGATCTTCAGCACGGCTCTGATTGTTTTGTTCATCGCCAGAAAAGACCCAGAAACCAGCTGCGATTACCGCAACGCTGGCAGCGGCCATAAGCCCGAAACGCTGATACTTCCGGCGAGCTTGGTTTTCTTCGCTCATGGCCGGTCCCCTTCATCGGAAACGCGATCAATGACCAGGACT
>CALDSI010000073.1 GCA_937911395.1 uncultured Labrenzia sp. | reverse complement strand
GTGGGAAATGATCGCAAAGGTGCGCCGGGTCTGGTGCGGCGCCGCGCCGTTGGTGTCCATCAAGGTGTCTCCTGAGCAAACCGCCGGGCAAAACCATTATCTGGGCCGCGCATCACACCGGAGATCCGGGAGCGCAAGCCGCCACAAGAGGCCGGACGGATTGATGTTTCGTTGGCGCAAGGTTCTAGAGGGATTTCCGGGAAAACTCCAGCACAGATTATCCGGGTAGTGGACTAGACGTCCAAAGGTTCCTCTTCTGAAATCCTACCCGCTTCCTGAACCATTTTCAGGCTGTTTTCCGGGATTGGTACGGATGGGCTGGGTTCCTCCGGCGCCTGGATCCGCGACAACCTCAAGAAGGCAACGGCGATCAGCACCAGGTTCACGGCGACGACACACCACTGTAGGGCATTATCGCCGACCACAGAGCTGGTGGCTAAAACTGTGGTCGGCCCCACAACCGATCCGATCGAGTAAAGCAGCAGCAAAGTTGAGGAGACTTCAGTTGTCGTGCCGTCTGCAGCCCGGTCAAACGCCAGGGCCGAGGAGACGGAGTAGAGCGGGAAAATAGCCGCCCCCAAGAGGACCGGCGATAGAAAGGCGAAAGTCTGCACAATCGACCCTTGAGCGCCCGTAAAGGCTCGTCCTTCGCCGTCTCCTATAACGGCTACAGCAATCATGACGAGGATCGCAGGAATAGCGAGACTGATGATCACCAAGCGGCGGTCAACTCGGTCTGACAATATGCCGACCGGCCACTGCGCAAATAGGCGCCCGCCGTAAAGCAGCATGATCACAATCGCCACAAGTGAGACGGATAATCCATGGCTGGTCAGGTAAAACGGCAGCACAGAGATGGTGGAGGTGACCGAGAAACCGGAGACAAATGCACCGACACCAGCGGTCGGGGAGGGGATGTTCAGAGCCGCCTTGGTTCCGGTTGAGGGCGGCAGGACCGGTTGTTCCGAAATAGAGGATCAGGCTTTCCGCATCAGAGCCCATCCATAAAAAGACCACTTGGCTACCGATGGATGCCAGACCCAGAATGATGGAATAAAGCGCGATCACCTGACCGCGCCGGTCTTTCGGGGCTTCATGGTTGATCCACGTGTCGGAGACTGCCAAAACGGTTGCGATCGAGGCGCCCATAACAAAGCGCAGGGCCGCCCAGGAAAAGGTGTTGTCCAAAGCCTCCAGACCAATAATCGTGATGGTCGCGATTGCGGCGGCTGCGGCATAGGTTCGGATCACCCCGCTGCGGCGGGCAAGGTTGGGAGCTGCAAAACAGCCGACCCCAAATCCAATCGAATAGGCCGCGGCGATGAAGGACACATCGCCTTGCGACCCGCCCTCATTCGCGATCAAGATACCGAGCATAGTGGAGATCGCTGCATTCGCCAGATTGACCAGAAATGATGCGAAGAAAAGCGCGGAGAGTTGTTTCGGCATACTGATTGTTATTTCAGGTGGCGGTCAAAGAATTCGAACAATTCGCGCAGCGCATCTTCCGATTCGGGCATTTCCCGAAAAAGCCCTTGAATATAATCGCCATGCGCCTGGCCATCATACACATGAAGATCGGCGACAATACCATTGGAACGCAGCGCACGATGCATTCGAACGGTGTCGCTGAGCAAAAGGTCACGGGTGCCGGAAATCAGGATCGACGGCGGAAAATCATGGAGATTTCCGTTGACAGGCGACAGCAGTGGGTTTGAGAGATCCTGTCCTGCAGCATATAACTCAAAAGTTCCGGTGATAAGGCCGTCACGACGCCCCAGCGGGTCAAGCCCCTGCAGCGTAAGCCAAGTATCAGATGTGTTTTCCAGGTCTGTGGCAGGGGTCCCGGCAAACAACGCGCCCGGCAAAGGCAGGTCGAGCTCCTTCAAACGAAGCGTTGTTGCGAGCGTCAGATTACCGCCAGCGGATGCGCCGAACAGAGCCGGCTTGCTAGCAGGCTGTTGTGCGGTGACTTCCCGCCACACGGCGACAGAATCGTCAAGAGCAGCAGGGAATGGATCCAGAGGGGGACTTCAGTAATCAACCGACACGACTTTTACCCCAAGCCCGTCCGCCAGCCAGACAGCTTCGCGCAACACTGAATCTCTGCCGCCAAAGACGAAGGCTCCTCCGTGAAGATGTACAAAGACACGGTCCGCGAACCGATCCGATAGCTTCTTGGGTGTCACGGTGTAAGTGCGAACTCCTGCAGTCTCGCCAATTTCTTAGGACGCTCCCAACGATTTTGCGGCCTGCCGACCGGCTTCTTCTCCTGGCGCATCGAATAGGGTTTGATACTCAAGCCATGCTTCAGGTGTATTTGGGACTGAGATATGCGGCGGGATTTTTCGCTCCTCCACAATTTCCTTCATTGCCGGAGAGATGCCGTGAGGTGTAGGCACCGTGCGTTCGCCGAATGTTGTTACGCTCGGAAAAGTCGACGGAACTTCGAAGGATAAAGCTGCGCTGGAGGCAAGGATTGGAAGTGCGATTGTCAGGCAGAGTTTTCTAGGGCTGTAGCGCGGCATACTCGGCTTGCTCCTCTTGATCTGACATGCAGGGTATGAGTTAGACCTCTGTTCTACAAGAAATGATGAGATTGCTCTCAGGTCGTTGCCAGACGGCAGCTGGTTGGCCTCGATTTCAAATGTCGGCGCTTTTGAAGAATCTGCTGCCAAGGAGAAAAAGCCTTTGACCAACCGCGCTTGCCTGATCACAGGTTTCCTCATGATTGCCGCGACCGCCGCGATCCTGCTTTTTATGGGCCGGATTCCGATCTGTGAGTGCGGATACGTGCGGTTCTGGACGCCGGCAAGCGATGTAGCGGGATCGTCCCAGCACATCGCCGACTGGTACACCTTCAGCCACATCATCCATGGCTTTTTGTTCTATTGGCTGCTTTGGTTCGTCTTCAAACAGCGGTCTGTCGGAGAACGCGCACTCGGCGCGATCTTCATCGAGGCGGCTTGGGAAGTGGCGGAAAACAGCCCATGGATCATCGATCGTTACCGCGAAGCGACGATTGCGGTCGGCTACACCGGCGACAGCGTCCTGAATTCCGTTTTCGATATTCTCTGGATGCTCGCCGGTTTCTTCTTCGCCTGGCGGATGCCGGTCTGGGTCACGGTCGTTGTCGGCATCGTCTTTGAACTCCTGGCGCTCTGGGTGATCCGCGACAATCTCACACTGAACGTTCTGATGCTGATCTATCCGATAGATGCCATCAAGGTTTGGCAAGCGGGTTGAACGCTTAATTAGACAGGATTTCTTCGACAACGAGATTGAACCGGTTGAGCGCGCCCTCGTAGCGGCCGAAGAGATGGCTTGGATTGCCTTTTGAGGCGAAACCGGACTGGATTTCCTCACCGAGTTCGAAATCCTCCATCAGAGCCGTGGTGGTGATCAGCTGGTTCTTTGCCCATCGTTCGCGCATCTCTTCCGTGTTCGGGTAGGATTTCGGTGCCAGCGTTACGATCCGCACCCGGGTATGGTCGGCAGCAACCGGTTCATAGTGAAACCACATCACATGGTCTTGCTGAACCAGAAGCTGGCAGTTTGTCACAAGCGTATAGAGCAGGTTGGCATCGCGCCGGATTTCCCAGTCCGCTTCCGGTGTTTGGGTGAGGTCCGGCATCGAGATTCGCGGCAGAACTGACCGGATGTGCTGACCAAACATGCGGTAGGTTGAGAGATTGTCCGTAAAATAGGGGCCGATCGTGTTCTTGTGCGCGACGCGGAAGTGGTAAGCTTCCAGTCCGCCTTCGACCAGCACCTTCCAATTCGCCTTGATCTCCAGCGTTTCCATGACGGCGACCTTGTGGTCTGCCATGCCCAGCCATTTGAAGTCGGTTGCAATTTCCCCCAGCCAGGCATCGATGTCGGGCATGTCACCCGCATCCGGATTGGCGATGATCCAGATGAACCCATGCGATTCGGCAACCGGCAGGCGTCTCAGGCCACGTTCTGCGCGCGGCAAATCCGGAAAGCCCTGTTCCTCATGCGGCACGCCGCGCAAGGCGCCGTCATTGCTCCAGCTCCAGGCGTGATAGGGGCAGGTGAAGATGCCCCTGCAGCCGCTCCCCTCGCGAACCACTCTCGCGCCGCGGCGCCGGCAGACGTTCAAGAAGGCATAGACCTTGCCGTCACTGGCCCGGACCAGCAAAACCGGCAAATCGAGAAACTCCTTGGTCAAAAAGGCTTGCGGCCCTTCGAGCTCAGAGGAGTGCGCGACAATCATTGGGTGCCGGCGGAACAGGGCAGACCGTTCCCGTTCAAAGCGTTCCGGGCTGGCATATCGTGAGATGGGCGAGTGGGCGATTGTCTCATCCAGATAGGCTGATTTTTGTTCCGCCAGTCCAATGATTTCCTTGATCAGGCTGAGCTCTGTTGTCCGATCCATCGCGCGTCTCCCCTCAAGCGACTTACCAAATGGTAAGGTAACTTACCACTTGGTAAGCTGTCAAGCAGGCGTTATAGGAGAGAGCAAAGGATGACGCAGATGACAAACGCAGCACCGGCCGTCGACCGGTATCTGGAAATCGCCGAGCGCCAATTTGCCGAGACGGGCTTTCATGGCGTCAGCCTGGCGGCGATCGCAAAAGAGGCTGGTGTCAGCAAGCAGGCATTGCTGCACTTTTTCGGCACCAAGGAAAAGCTCTATGGAGCAGTCCTCAAGAGGCTGTCGGACAAGCTCTGTGCGGAGGTGGAAAGGGCCGGGGCTGGGGGGCCTGCAGCCGGCCTCGTCGCGTATTTTGAAGGTCTTGCAAAAAACTCATTGGAGCGGCAGGCTGAAGCACGTCTTGTTGTCCGGGCACTCCTGGACACCGAGGAAACCGCGCGCTTTTGGCCCATGAAGCCCTATCTCGAAGCCTTGACGGAACTCGCCCGCAAAACCCCGAAGTGGCAGACCGCATCCTTGGACGAGATCCGGGCCGAACTGTTTCAACTGATCGGTGCGATCCAGTATCTGACGATCTCCCAAACAGCGCTCACCGGTATGTATGGCGAGGAAGACCGCCAAGCAATCGAAGAGCGGTTTGCGGGCAGTATCTCTGGTGCAATTCGAGTGTTTGTCGAAGCGTGAGATATCCGGTGTTAGCCGTTGGAGCTAGTCACCGTGGATCAATCAAGGCGTTTCTTGAACCGGACGGCAGCCGCGACCATGCCGAGGACAAAGAAACCGCTCATCCAGATAACGTCGCGATGGACATCCATCAGCGTTGCGTCCCTGAGTACAAAGCCCCGGATCATGCGCATGAAATGCGTCGCAGGCAGCGCCTCAGCAATGTACTGCGCGGCAACCGGCATGCCCTCGTAAGGGAACATGAAGCCCGACAAGAGGATCGATGGCAGAAGTACGAAGACCGTCATCTGCATGGCTTGAAGCTGGGTCTGGGCGATCGTGGAAAACACCAAGCCGAGCGACAGGCTGGCCCCAATGAACAAAAGCGTCCCGACAAACAGGTCGATCATGTTTCCGTCCAGCGGCACGTTGAACAGCACGTGCCCCAGACTGAGAATGATGGCCGTCTGCACAAGGCCGATGAAAATGTATGGGATGATCTTCCCGACCATCAATTCGATCGGCCGGATCGGCGTGTTGATCAGCATCTCCATGTTGCCGCGTTCCCGCTCGCGCACAATCGCAGCAGAGGTGAACATGATCATCGTCATCGTTAGAATGGTGCCGACGAGGCCCGGCACGATGTTGACCGCGGTGCGCTGTTCGGGATTGTAGAAGAGCGTGACTTCGAAGGTCGGCGTCGACCGGTTGGGTGCCTGCCGGTAGATCTCTGAAAGCGGCATGTTCCGAAGGCTCTTGATCGAGCTTGCGATCATCGTATCCGAGCCATCGACGATCCATTGAGCAACCGGGCGGCTGGTTTCTTGGTCCGTTGACGGCGGTGTTCCGAGACCCACAGCTGGGGACCTTGCCAGTCTCTGAGTGAGATCATCGGGTAGAATGAAGGCGGCCCGGACGCGGGCAGAGCGGATCGCTTCTTCGGCTTCTTCCGGTGTGGTCAGCCGCTCGGTCACCGTCACGACCCGGGTTGCCTCGACCATTTGAACGAGAATGCGGCTGATGCCGGTCTGGCTTTGATCGACCACCGCAATTGGGATGTCGCGGACATTGGTGTTGATGGCGTAGCCGAACAAGATCAGCTGAATGAGCGGGATCATGACCACCATGCCAAAGGTCATCCGGTCCCGGCGCAGCTGGGCCAGTTCCTTGGAAAAGACGGCGAGAATACGCGATATCGATCTCATTGGCGGCCTTCTCCCGTTGCGGTGACAAAGACGTCCTCCAGATTGGGCCGGACCTGTTCGACGATTGTCGCGCTTGCCGTTTGCGGGTTGGACTTCAAAAAACCTTCCGGATCGGGGATGGTGTCTTTGACGAGCACCCGCAAGCGCGCCCCAAGCTGGGCAGCTGTCACGATGCCTTCCGTGCCCAGAAGATGCCGCCGGATGTCGCGCAAGTTCGGGGCTTCGATCTCCACGACATTGGCACCCATGGCGGACATCAGCGCACCTGGCGTGCCGTCAAGCCGCTTTTGACCGGCTTCCATGATCGCAATCTTGTGACAGCGCTCGGCTTCATCCATGAAATGAGTTGTCACAACAATAGACGTGCCCTCATCGACCAGGTCGAAGAGCTGTTCCCAGAAATGCCGGCGCGATTCCGGGTCTACCGCCGATGTGGGTTCATCCAGGAACAGCAGTTGCGGGCCGTGCAACACGGCCGCGGCGAGGGCAAGGCGCTGGCGCTGGCCCCCACTCATCTTGCCCGCGAACCGGTCACTGAGCTGCGTCAGCTCATAGCGGTTCATCACCTCGGCGATGCGTTCCTTGCGCTGGGCTCTGGTGAGGCCGTAGACGGTTCCCATGAAACTGAGGTTTTCCAGCACTGTGAGATCGCCATAAAGCGAAAAGGCCTGGGTCATGTAGCCGATTTTGTATTTCAACGCTTCAGCGTCCTTGGGTATCGAAAGCCCCAGAACTTCGACGCTTCCCTCTGTCGGTGTCAGAAGGCCGGTCAGCATGCGGATGGCCGTTGTCTTGCCGCATCCGTTGGGGCCGAGAAAGCCGTAGATCATGCCACGTTCGATGGTCAGGTCGAGGCCGTCGACCGCCCGGAAGCCCTTGAAGCTTTTTACCAGCCCTTCGGCTTGGATCACAATGTCGGACATGGGCGCGGTCACGGCAGGACGGCTTGTGCCGGAACACCGTTCGGCAGGTTGGAAGCGCTGTCGGGCAACTGGATTTCAGCGACGTACATCAGCCGCGCGCGGTCCGACTGGTTGAGCGCGTAATAGGGTGTAAAGGAAGGCTCTGAACTGATCCACCGCACTTGGCCGTCGATTGGATCGTCGAGGCCATCAATCCGAACCGCAAGTTTGTCCCCCTCGTTGATCTTCACACGGTGGGGCTCGGGCACATACACCCGGGCGTAAGGGGCATCACCTGCCAGCATCACGGCAACCGGGCTGCCGACGGTAACGCGTTCTCCAAGGTTCCAGGGCAGGCTGTCCAGAACGCCGTCCCGGGAGGCAACAATCGTCAGGTCACTCAAGATCTTCTGCTGCGTGGCAAGGCTGGCCTCGGCCGCGGCGAGTTCCGCGCGGGCCATTTCCAGGTCTTCCGGACGGGTCCCGGTGACCAATTCAAGCAGCTGTTGTTCGGCGCTGTTCAGGCTGGCATCTGCTGCATCCCGGCTGGCCCGAGCATTGTCAAGCTGGGCCTGGCTGGTGGTGCCGCGTGTTGTGAGATCCTGGTAGCGCTCGAAGTTGTTTTCAGCCTCCACCAATTCCGCCTTGGCGCCGGCCACAGCGGCTTCGGCCTTTGCGATCTCTTCCTGCCGTGCCCCGTTCTCAAGTTTTTCAAGATTGGCACGCGACTTTTCGACTTCAGCGGCAGCCTGATTGACGACGGCTTGTTGCTGTGTCGCATCCAGACGAGCGAGCACCGTGCCTTTTGTAACGGGCGAGCCCTGCGGCACGGGAAGTCCGACGAGAACTTCCGCGGCCGTAGCAGTGAGCGCCACGCGATCACGCTCAAGCGTGCCGAGGGCAACACTGCCGTCATCCTGATTGCAGGCGGACAGGGAGACGGCGAGCGCACCGGCGACCAGAAGCCTTTTTGGGGAGAGGAACATGAAATTCTCCAGCGGGATCAGGACGATGCCTATAAGTCAGTTTGTTTTCCTGGAAGCTTATCCCGCCTGCCGCTGAACCTCCATGAGCAGGATCAAAAAAAAGCCGGGCGCAAAGGCCCGGCATTCAGTCAGCTGTCAATCAGGGAGCTAGCTGGCGCGTCGGAAGACGTTATACCAGCGTTTCTTCGGAGCGCTGATTGCCCGCTCCAGAACTTCTGCCGCGTAAAGGGAGGCGTTTTCCCGGGCCTTTTCAACGCCCGAGACCATCTTCGGATCAAGGTTTGCAAGGCCCCCGCCAAACTCGAAGAGGTCTCGGAAAGCAGCGCGCTCGACGATCGGGGTCATCAGAACATCGATGTTTTGCGCCGAGAGAAAGTCTTGCACGGCCTTCATGGCCCTTGTCGTTACGGCCGCATTGGAGCGTGTTAGCACAACGCAGTGCTTGATGTCCTGACGGACGATTTTCTCCAGCTTTTTGATCAGGGTCAGAATTTTTGCACCGCCCCGTGCATCCATGGAGGATCCCTGGATCGGGATCACCACCAAATCGGACACCGAAAGGGCGTTTGCAACGATCAGGTTCTCCGTGCCTTCGAGATCAACGATCACATAATCGGATGTCTCTGAGGCTTGGGTGATTTGTTCTGTGATGGAGGCAGGGGAAATGTGGCTGACCACTGAAATCCCTTTGCACGTCCGGGGCAGTTCATGCCATTTCGAAATCCATTTCTGCGGATCTGCGTCAAAGATCGTGACACGCTTTCCGCGGGCGGCAACTTCTGTTGCCAACAGCAAGGCGGCTGTGGTTTTGCCGGCGCCGCCCTTTGCATTCGCGAAGGAAATGACTGGCATGAGAGTTCTCCTGAACTTGCCACCATAGATGGGGATGGCGGTCTTTTTCCTGCCTGAAGCTTCGTCAGTCTTGAAATTTTATGGTTACCAATTCCTTAAATTCGCAAAATGCGAGGAGGTTATTCAGCGCCTGAGGCGGATTGTGGATAAGTCTCTGAAATTCCTAGGCACAATTTCGGAGGGTGTTGGTCTCCGGTTTCGCACGGGTGTCTCAGGACCGTGTGCGTTGCTGAAGGATCAAGGGTGCGCATTGATGGGGAGAACTCCAGTTTGGTCGTAGTGGGCTGAAGTGAATTGAGATCTGGTCCATTGAAAGCCGGCGCGTGCCTGCGTAGGTTTTAGCGGTATCGGCTCCCGATTTGGCCCAGCGAAGGACACAGCATGCTGAACAGTTTTCTGAAATCCCTTCAGGCACGGTTCGCCAAACTGCCGGCGGTGGCGCTGGCCATTGTTTTTTGCAGCATATCGATCAACGCCCATGCCGAAGCCCTGAAGCCATACAAAGACCGCTTGTTCCGCTACAAGAAGGTCACCGAAACACTTTACGACGGCGATTTCATCGTTGTGGAGTACATCAAACAGCGCGATCTGCATGGCCGGGATCAAATCCCGGAGCGCCAGGTCTATGGCAATTATGTTTCTTACAAGCCGAAACGCAGCCGTGGCAGCGGCGAGCTCAAGGCAAACGGCCGGACCGTCTCCTACATGGGAACGGGCAAGTGGAAGGGCGGCGCCAAGGCGATCGTCATCTATATTCATGGTCAGGGCGGAAACCGCTTTCAGGGCATGAACGATGTGTCCTTTGGTGGCAACTTTAACCGGATCCAGAACCTGATGGTCCGCAACGGCGGCGCGTATCTCACGGTTGATGTCACTCATTTCGACAAGCGGGGTACAGCGGATGTCGCGGCGCTCATACAACAGCAGAAGCAACTGTCTCCCGGCGCCAAGGTGGTTGTGGCGTGCGGATCGATGGGCGGCATCATCTGCTGGAACCTCGTGAAGAACGGGAACTATGCGCGCCTCGTGAACGGGATAATACTGCTCGGTTCACCAAAGGATCCGAACATTTTCTCAGCCGGGGTGCTGTCCAGAAACGTACCCATCTACATGGGGCAGGGCACGCTGGACCGGGTTTACAACTGGGAAACCCAGGCGCAATTTTTCAAGCAGATCAAATCAAAGGCGCCAAACTATCCGATCAAGTTCACGCTGTTTGATACCGGCACCCATGGCACGCCGATCCGGATGACCGATTGGCGCCTGGTGCTTAACTGGATGCTTGGATAAACACAAAGCCCGATGCTCCAGTAGTTTGATTGCCTTATGACATGATTTCACGAAATGGTTGTGTAAACTTGCTAGGGATGACTTAAGGTTGGTCAGAGCTTGTTGATGCCTGCGCATGCGGCAAGCGAGCAGACGGCTGACCTTTCTCCAAAGGCAGTTAGACAATAGGTGACGATCATGAAATTGCGGGAACTCAGTTTTACATCGTTCAATCTTTACAATCTGAACGAAGCGGGTCTTCCAATCTATTCAGACACAAACGGTTGGAGCGTCGAAGAATACACCAAGAAGATCGACTGGACCTCTTTTGTGCTGAAAGTCATGGAAGCGGATGTGTTCGGTTTCCAGGAACTTTGGCACAAGACATCTTTGGAAAAAGCATTCACGAAGGCCGGTCTCGACAAAGACTTTGATTTGTTGGTGCCCGAGGGTCATGCCGGCCAGAAGATCGTTTGCGCCGGGGCTGTCCGAAAAGGACTGCTGGTCGGAGAGCCGGAGTGGATCACGGATTTTCCAGATACGTTCAAACTTCAAAGCCACGGCGATGATGCGCAAACGGCGGAGATTTCGGTTCAGATTGACAAGTTTTCCCGGCCTGTCCTGCATTTCCAGATCGAACCACGCGATGATCGAGAACCGATCCATGTCTTTGTCTGCCATTTCAAGTCGAAAGGCCCGACCAAGATCTTTCGAGAAGGCTGGTACCGGGACGACAAGGAGAAATACAAAAACCACACGGAGGCGATAGGGGCCGCACTGTCAACCATACGGAGGACGGCGGAGGCAACCGCGCTGCGTCTTATTCTGACGGATATCACCAAAAAAACAGATACCCCGGTGATCGTGCTTGGAGACATAAATGATGGCGTGCACAGCAACACCCTAAACATACTCGGCGGGCAGCCGAGGTATCTGACTGGTTTGTCGTCCGGTGGGGCGGATACGGATCTCTATACAGCACAGGTATTGCAAACATACCGGTCGGAGCGCGATGTGTATTACACCCATGTTTTTCAGGGCACACGTGAATCTTTGGATCAGATCCTCGTCAGTCAGGAGTTTTATGACAACAGCCGGCGGAGAATTTGGTCATTCGATGGGTTGATCGTGAACAATGATCACTTGAACACTGATGACCACAAAGCGAACGGTACGAACGACCACGGTATTATTCGCGCCGCGTTCAAATACAAACCGGCCAAGGATAAATCCGAAACGGCCTAAAAATCATTTTTCTGACCTTCTAATGCGGCAGCACACCTAACGGTATGCCGATCGCATCGGAGGCGCACGCTATGCGAACGTTTAGCGTCGACGTTACCTTGTGTTACCGGCAAGATCCGAACGGAGGCCGGTTCAAGTTTTTCAAGTTCTGCCACCAGAGCAAAATGGCAGTTGCTGCGCAAACTTGATGTGTACAATTACGCCCACTTCTCCCCCACCTTGTAGGGGACGGTATCAGTGCGATCGAGTTTTCGGTCGAGCAATAGGTTGTCGATTGTATTCACACAGTCTTTGGCGAGTGCAGACAACTGGTTGGCGGCAGCAGCGGAGCACGTCTTCTGTGCGCCAAGGCTACTTCCGCAGTGCCATTTCGCCTGGTTCATCAGGTTCTCACACTGGGTGAGCAGCAAGGCGTAGTGATCGCTTCCAGCAAACAGTTTTGTGCCGTCGCGGTTGAGCCAGGGCCAATAGTTCGCCGCCATATCCTCCACATTGAGGGTACAGCTTGGCCGTTCCTTTGCGTCTTTTTGACCGCTCAGCACCTTGATCCAGTTCCGGAGTTCGACCTGAAGGTAAAGCAGTCTGACGCGCCGTTTGGACAGGTGCTGCAACAGGCTCCAGTCGGGATCGGGTGAGAAGGTCTCCGTCCAGTCGAGAAAGGTGCCGTAGGGCAGGGGACGGGCAATGGAGTACCCTTGAAGGATCGTTGTGCCCAGGCTGATCAACAGGTTCTGGTGCGCTTTTGTTTCCACGCCTTCGGCAATCACCTCTCTGTTGAGAGCGCCGGCAAGGCCGAGAACCGCATCCACGATCGCAAGGTCATCAAGGGTGTCGATTGCCGCCCGCACGAAGGTCTGGTCGATCTTCACGTGGTCTGCCGGGAGATGGCGCAGGTGCGTGAGCGTGGAATACCCGGTACCGAAGTCGTCAATTGAGAAACTGACACCAAGTTCCTGGCATTGTTTGACCGCATGGGCGACCGAGGCGGTTCCGACGGCTGTCGCGGTTTCCAGCACTTCGATATCGAGCAGAGATGGCGCGATCGAGTCGTATTTTGCCAAGAGGCCCTTCAGAGTATCGTAGAGCCAGTTTGATGTGAGGTTCCGGGGGTCAATATTGACACTAATCGGTACTTCCAGCCCGGCCTTGCGCCACGCAGACGCGGTCTCAAAGGCGGTCTCCAGCGCCCACGTGTCGAGCTTCAGAGACAAGCCGATGTTCTCCGTGGCGTCGAGGAAACTGCCCGGATACCGGATACCCACCTCTGGATGCTGCCAGCGGACGAGGGCTTCGGCACTGTGAATTCGCCCGCTGACCACATCGACCTTTGGCTGGTAGTGGAACACCAACTCATTGTTGTCGATCGCATTGGAGAGCGCGTTGATCCTGTTGTTGAAGGCGGTGATCTCAATCTCGGTTTTCGGATTGAACAGCGTGTAGCGGTTCTTGCCCTCCAGCTTGGACTGATACATCGCTGAATCGCTTTGCCGCAAAAGCTGGTCCGGTGTGGTGTCGCTGTCTGAGGAAAAGGCTGCAACGCCAACACTCGTTGAAATGGCGACCGATTTGTCTCCGAGATCAATCGGCTTGCTGGTCTCCGCCAGCACCCTCTCGGCGAGTGTTCTGTAAGCGTCTGGACTTTCATAGTCAGACACCACGGCAATGAACTCATCGCCGCCAAGCCGCGCGACAGTGTCGGTTGACCGGAACTGCGAGAGGAGCCGCCTGGAAACGGTGGTCAGCAGCTCATCCCCGAGCTCATGGCCGTAACGGTCGTTGATTTCCTTAAAGCCATCCAGATCGAAGAAAAAGACGGCGCCCCAGCAATTGTCGCGTTTGACGCGTTCAATCGCTTCACTCAGGCGTTCGCGCAAAAGCACCCGGTTGGGCAGTTCTGTCAGCGGATCATAATGCGCGATGCGCTCCAGCTCATATTGATGGTTTTTAAGATCCGTGATGTCGGAAAAGATTGAGATGTAATTCGTAAGTGTACCGTTTTCGTCCCTGATCGCCGCAACGGAAACCCGCTGCGCGTAGCGCTCACCATCAGGCCGGACATTCCAGAGTTCCCCGGCCCATTCCCCGGTCTCTGCGAGCGCCCGGGACATTTGCCGCAGGATCTCGGAGCGATCCTGATCCGCGGCGATCTTCATTGGGTTTTGGCCAATGATGGCGTCAAGGTTTTCGCCTGATATGCGCGCGACAGCCGGGTTGGCCTGGATGACGATGCCCTCTGCATCCGTGACCAGAATACCCTCATTGGCATGGCGGAAGACCATGTCGGCAAGCATCAGGTCCTGATTGGCTTTGCGCAGGTTCTTGCGGGAATCGTGCAAACGGACTGCGTAGAAACCGACGAGGCCGAGCGCCACTGTAATCGCGATCAGGAAGCCAACAAGCCAATGGGTCTGTGCTTGATAGGTGACCGCAAGTTTTTCGCGCTGCTCGCGGACTTCTTCTTCGAGACGGGTCTGGTAGTGCCAAAGTTTGTCCTGGAGGCTACGCTCGCCGGTAATGTCCCGAATGTTGGAGTGCAGCAGAACCTTTCCGGCAAAGTCGAGCGGATAGGAGCGCACCTCTACCGTCCTTATGGAACCGTCAGCAAGTTTGTGACGGAAGATGAAGTAATTCCGG
>CALDSI010000072.1 GCA_937911395.1 uncultured Labrenzia sp. | reverse complement strand
CACGTACAGGTCACTGAGCTGAGCGGTTCTGATAGCAGCGCGCACGTCGATATGGACGGTCAGTCCTGGGTGTCTTTGTCTCCAGGCGTGCATCCGTACTTCGTCGGTGAGGTCCACACGTTCTATCTGGATCCGAACCACTGTTTCTTCTTTGCCCCGAGTGGCGAGCTGGTGGCGTAAGGAGAGGACTTCATGGCACAAATCACGCTTTCAAATCTGCGTCACAGCTATCATTCCAACCCAGAGAGTGATGCTGACTATGCGCTGAAGAAGATTGACCTGACCTGGGAAGACGGTGGAGCCTATGCGCTTCTTGGGCCGTCCGGCTGCGGCAAGTCCACGCTTCTCAACATCATTTCCGGCCTGCTCGTTCCCTCGGAAGGTAAGATCCTTTTCGGCGATCAGGACGTGACATCTCTGCCGCCGGCAAAACGCAACATCGCTCAGGTGTTCCAGTTTCCGGTCATCTACGACACGATGACCGTTTACGACAATCTGGCGTTCCCGTTGCGCAACCGGGGCCGCGACGAAGACATCGTCAAGCAGCGGGTCACCGCGATCGCCGAGATGCTCGAAGTCACGGACATGCTGAACACCCGCGCGGCGAACCTGTCGCCCGACAACAAGCAAAAGATCTCCATGGGCCGCGGTCTCGTTCGCCAGGATGTCAACGTCGTGATGTTTGACGAGCCGCTGACCGTGATCGATCCGCACCTGAAGTGGAAGCTCCGCTCCAAACTGAAGGAACTTCACCAGCGGGTGAAGGCGACCATGATCTACGTGACGCACGATCAGACCGAAGCTCTGACGTTCGCTGACAAGGTCGTGGTGCTGCAGGATGGCGAAATCGTTCAGATGGGGACCCCGGTCGAATTGTTCGAGCGGCCTGCGCACACCTTCGTTGGACACTTCATCGGTTCTCCGGGCATGAACGTTCTTCCGTGTAATGTGAAAGGCGGCGCTGCCTTCTTCGGCGGTGAACAAGTGCGCCTTGAGGGGCCGGCCAAGGACGTCGCAAATGGCGGCGCTGAAGTCGGCATTCGTCCGGAATTTGTCTCCATAGCTTCCAATGGGCAGGGCGTTGAAGCCGTTGTCCGCAAGGTTGCCGACGTTGGTCGTCACAAGGTGGTGGAAGCCATCGCCCATGACAGCCGCATTCACGCGATCCTGGAAGGGGAGGCGCCAAGCGCCGGTGAGGCCGTGAAGCTTCAGTTCAAACAATCCCAGACACGTCTTTACAAGGACGGCTGGTTGGCCAGTTCCCCAGAGGAGGCTGCCTGATGAAAACGCAAAATCAACGCGCCTGGTTCTTTGTTCTTCCGGTTCTCCTTCTGGTAGCGTTCAACGCGCTCATCCCGATGATGACCGTGGTGAACTACTCCGTTCAGGAGACCTTTGGCGACAACCTTTTCTTCTGGGAAGGCCTTCGCTGGTTCCAGGAAGTTCTGCAGTCCGAACGCTTTCATAATGCGCTTGGCCGCCAGTTTTTCTTCACCTTCATGATCCTGATCATCGAGATCCCTCTCGGCATCGCGATCGCGCTTTCCATGCCGAAGAAGGGGCCTTGGGTCCCGGTCTGCCTGGTTCTGATGGCTCTGCCGATGCTGATCCCGTGGAACGTGGTCGGTGCGATGTGGAACATCTTCACCCTGCCGGATATCGGCCTTCTCGGGTACTTCCTGAACCACACGCTGGGCATTTCCTACGACATGACCCAGGATCCGGTTGCTGCATGGGTAACGATCATCGTTATGGATGTCTGGCACTGGACGTCTCTGGTCGTGCTCCTGAGCTACGCCGGTCTGGTGTCCATTCCGAACGCCTACTATCAGGCTGCTGAGATCGATGGTGCGTCCAACTGGGCCGTGTTCCGCTTCATTCAGTTGCCGAAGATGAAAACGGTTCTGACGATCGCGATCCTGCTCCGCTTCATGGACAGCTTCAACATCTACACCGAACCGTTCGTCTTGACCGGTGGTGGTCCTGGCAACTCGACCACGCTTTTGTCCATCGATCTGGTGAAAATCGCCCTTGGTCAGTTCGACCTTGGTCCGGCTGCCGCCATGTCCCTCATCTACTTCGCCATCACGCTGCTGACCTCCTGGTTGTTCTACACGCTGATGACGAAAGACGACAACAAAGCTTGAGGAGAACCATCATGAGAATGAGAAATCTGGTTCCCATCCTGTATATCCTCTTCTTGATGTTGCCGATTTATTGGCTCGTCGCGATGAGTTTCAAAACCACCAACGAGATCCTTTCCGGGTTCTCCTTGTTCCCGCAGACCTGGACGTTCGAGAACTACATCGCGATCTTCACAGATCCGACATGGTACTGGGGCTACATCAACTCGATCATCTACGTGACACTCAACACGGTGATCTCGGTGTCTGTGGCTCTGCCGGCAGCGTATGCCTTCTCCCGCTACTCTTTCGTCGGCGACAAGCATCTGTTCTTCTGGCTGCTCACCAACCGGATGGCGCCGGCCGCCGTCTTCGCACTGCCGTTCTTCCAGCTCTATTCCGCCGTTGGTCTGTTCGACACGCACTTGGCTGTTGCGCTTGCGCACTGCCTGTTCAACGTGCCGCTGGCGGTCTGGATCCTGGAAGGGTTCATGAGCGGTGTGCCGAAGGAACTGGACGAGACCGCATATGTGGACGGATATTCCTTCCCGCGGTTCTTCATGACCATCTTCCTGCCGGCCATCAAGTCCGGTGTCGGTGTCGCAGCGTTCTTCTGCTTCATGTTCTCCTGGGTGGAAATGCTTCTGTCCAAGACCCTGACAGCGGTTGAGGCAAAGCCGATTGCCGCCGTCATGACACGGACGGCGTCGTCAGCCGGTTATGAGCTTGGGCTTCTGGCAGCTGCCGGGACGCTGACGATCATCCCGGGCGCGATCGTGATCTACTTTGTTCGTAACTACATTGCCAAGGGCTTTGCCCTGGGGAGGGTGTAATGCTGGGATGGATGGCCTGGACCTGGCCGACGGCCCTGTTGTTTGTCGGCATCTTCAGCGCAATTGGGTTCCTGACGGTGCTTGAGCTGAAATTCCCTGGCGGGGCAGAGCGCGTCGGCATTCTGCGCCTCACCACCACCCGCGGTGATCGCCTCTTCATCACGCTGCTTGGAACGGCCTATATCTTCCTGGCCTGGCTGGGTCTGGTCGGGATGCCGCTGTGGTGGCCGTTGGCAATCAGTATTGGTTGGGGTGTCTTTTGCTTCTGGAAGGTTTAGTGCCGGCTGGATGCAAAGATTAGACGTAGAAGTTTCACAAGAGATGGTGCAAAAATAGGAATGTTAAGTTCCATCCGAACCGCATGATTGCAGGACGAGAATGAGAAAGCGTAAAAGCAACGAGTTGCTCACCGAAGTCGAACTGGAGTTCATGACTGAACTTTGGAAGATCGGCGAAGGTTCCGTGCGGGATATCCTCGCATGTTTGCCGCCGGAGAGAAAACTTGCCTATACGTCCTGTGCAACGATCATGCGGATTCTGGATGAAAAGGGCTTCGTGGACAGCCGAAAAGATGGGAAGACACTGATCTATTCCCCGCGGCTCTCCAAAGATTCCTACCAGTCCCGTTCCTTGCGAAACCTGTCAGACAAGTTGTTCGACGGGACGCCCGCCTCATTGGTGGCGCGTCTCGTCGACGACTACGATCTTTCGGAGAACGATCTGGAGGAAATAAGAGCGTTACTGGACAGGAGGAGGACAGATGACGCTACCTAACCAGATTTTCGATATCTACATCGACCTCAACATAACCTTCGCCATCACGGCTGTGGTTTGGCTGGTCGCGAAATTGGTCCTGGAGCGATTGGGCATCAAACTGGCCTATTCCGTTCAGCTCGGTCTGTTGAATGGCTTGTTTGTCATTACTGCGCTCTCTCCCGGAGCCGTTGCCCTTTATCGTCACCTTCTGGATGCCGGTGTTGTTCCCGGCGCCATGTCCGTGAACCTGTCCGATATGGTCGTCTCGCAGTATTTGCGGGGCGGTATTGCCCTTCCGGCGCAGGATTTCCAATCCCTACTCGGTCTTCGTGCTCAGCTTTCCTCGGAAATTCTGTCATTGACCTCTGTGCTCGGTGCCGGAATCGTGGTGGTCTTCGTTGGAGGCGTCACATTTTTCGGGCTGAAACTCGCCAAGGGCTTCATTCAGCTGAACCGGGCTTTGTCCTCTTGTCATGTCTGGCGGGACCACGGCAGGCTTCGGCTTTTGCTATCTGATACAGCCGTTGTTCCGTATTCTGCCCGCGGATTGACCCGCAATTACGTGGTTTTGCCAAGCGAGCTCCTGACCCAGAGCGAAGACCTGAAGCTCGTCTTGAAACACGAGTTTGAGCACCTGCGGCAGGGGGATGTGACGTGGGAGATCGGCCTGGAACTCCTGCGCCCACTGTTTTTCTGGAACCCGTTCTTCTACATCTGGAAGTCGGAGGTCGAGCGCCTGCGTGAACTGGCTTGCGATCAAAAGGTCGCGGAGAACGCGCAAGTGGATCTGAAGTCCTATTGCATGTGCCTGTTGCGCGCCGCGAAAGCCGGCATTCAAAAGCGCGAAGCCTTTTTGAACCAAAACCGCTCGAGCGTTGCAGCTGTCGCGCTGATCGAGGTGCAGGACCGCTTGCTTCGGCGCTCGCCGTCCCAGAAGCTCCGCAGCCGTGTCGAAGCGTTGATGGAACAGGACCGTGCCAAACCGCATACCGGGCTGGTGGCCATGGTGATTGTTCCAATGGCAGCGGTGGTGTTCCTCACCGGGCTTGCTATCCAAAAGCCTGCGGACTGGAGCCAGGATCGCTTGATGTTGTCTGCGATCATTAATCTGGAGCGCCTCGAGACGATCAATGCATTCGGCAAGGCACCTTACCGATAGGTTGCATTTTGGCTTCGGCGACGATCAGGATCCCCGGCTGAACGCCGGGGATTTTTCGTGTCGGCCCGATCGGATCGATTGTTACGTGTCCTCGAATATACCGTTCACAATTTCATATATAGTCGATCAGGGATGAGTTTATTACCTCTTATTCATGAACAAACCGGCGATGTCCGCTGGCGACATGACTCTGGAGAGACCGATGAGCTCTGATGTTAAGACGATTCTTCATATTGACGCATCCGCACGCAAAACCGGCTCCGTAACGCGAGAGCTGACTGAGACGCTGGTCAAGTCGCTTGCGACGGCGAACCGGGATGCAAAGATCCTGACCCGCGACGTGTCTCAAGGTCTGCCATTTATTGATGAGACCTGGGTCGGAGCGACTTTTACAGATCCGGCTGAACGCACGCCGGAGCAGCGCTTGAAACTCGCTGTATCCGATACGCTTGTTTCAGAGCTGAAGGCAGCGGACGTGGTTGTCATTGGTACACCGATTTACAATTTTTCGGTGCCTGCTGCTTTGAAAGCTTGGATCGACCAGATCGCACGCGCTCGGGAGACGTTCCAGTACACCGAGAACGGTCCCGTTGGCCTTTTGAAAGACAAGAAAGCGATCATAGCAGTGGCGTCCGGTGGTACACAGGCCGGGTCTGAAATTGACTTCGCAACGACCTACCTGAAGCATTTCCTTGGTTTCCTGGGCATCACTGATGTGACCGTGATCGCAGCCGATCAGCTGATGGTCAATCCGGACAAGCGCGCGGATGCGATATCGCTTGCGGAGCAACTTGCGGCCTAAGACGCGCAGCGTCCCGCTCCCAAACCCAAGAGAGAATGAAAAAACCGGCGCGGCTTCTTAAGCCCACGCCGGTTTTCTGTGTTGTACGCCCCCGTGAATCTCTTTTCACGTTGTCTGCAACGCGGTCACTCGCGCCACTGCACTTTACATTTCGTGTTACTCTTATGTGCAGCCGATCGGTGTTGCTTTGATTGTTTTATTGCATCCCTCGTTGCAGATAAAAATTCCGGTCCAGCCTATTTTTGAAGCGCTTTTGCAGGCGCTATGATTCTATTTCCCTGCTAGAGCAATCTCGAGATCTCAGATCAGTCCCAGAACAATTGCAGCCAAAAACGCAAAGGCTGCAAAAAATGCGATCATGTTCAGGTTACGTACAAGAGTCATCTGTATTCCTCCCGTCACATCGGTCACAGCCGCTGACATTAATGCAGTCTTAACGAGAAGCGAAGGAAAAAAGATGCTGCATTGCAGCGGTGTTTTATCCCTCAGGTTGCAAACCAAGCGATTTCGTGAATAAGGCACCTAAAATCCGGGCATCCGAAGTAGTGGTCTATTAAGTCGGTCGCGGTACTCTGTGGGCATGAACGCGTAGCGCGCTGCGGAGAGAGAATGACCGAATTGGCAAAGCTTGCTGATCTTGCAAAGGATTCAAGCACAGCAGGCCGCAAAAGCCTTATAGCAACGTTGACTGAGATGTTTCTGGCTGCTGGCGATACCCGCGGCGAGAACACGGCTTTTTTGTTCGGGGATATCGCTCTTAAATTGTTGGGCGATCTGGAGGAAGACTCCCGGGCAGAGCTTGCCGAACGTGTGTCGAAAGACGATTTTGCACCACATCAACTCATGCTCGAATTGGCGAAGGATACCCTTTCTGTCGCCGAACCCGTCCTAACGAACTCGCCTGTTTTGAAGTCTGAAGACTTGGTTGAGATCGCTTCCTCGGCGTCCATGGACCATCTTGAAGCGATCGCGGTCAGGGTTCCAATTGAAAAGGCCGTGACTTCTGTCCTTGTCGATCGCGGTGATCCGTCCGTGTTGTCGAAGGTCGCTGCCAACGAGGACGCGGAAATCGCCGACAACTCTTTCATGACGATCGTCGACAAGGTTGGCCGGGATGAGGCAGTGCAAGCTGCATTGATCGGCCGCCCGGATCTGCCTCTGGAGGTCGGCCAGGTTCTTCTGCCGCTCTTGACCGAAGAGCTTCAAAAACAAGTGCTTGCTTTGGGCAAGGACAATTATCTGGCACAAATGCTGGCGCAGGCCTCCAAGGAAAAGAAGAAAAACCAGCTGGAAACGATTGAGCGGGCAAAGCTCCAGGTGAATGCGCTTGTCAAGGACATCAAAAGTGGCCGCCAAATGGTCGACGAGGCTGTCCGGAAGTTTGCAAAGGCTGGGCAGGCGACGGAACTTGCCCTCCTGCTGGCTGGATTGAGTGAGCTGCCACCAGCAGCTGTGTCCCAATTGCTGTTCAGCGCGAACGACAAACCGCTTATCATTCTATGCAAGGCCAACAGTGTCAGGGCCGAGGCCTATAAGGACATCCTGATGATGCGGGCGCAGCGGCTGAATATTGGCGGGATGGAGCTGAACGAAGCGATCCAGCGCTTTGGACTTATGAGTGTTGACGGCGCCAAGAGATCGCTTGAAGTCCTGCGGCAAACATCTCAGGCTGCGGCGGCCAAGCCGGTAGGGACGGCAGGCGAGCCATCGTCACAGCCGCCGAAGAAAGTGCCTTTTGCCGCCCACCGGTGAGACGCGGTCAAGGACTATGCCGCAACGCTTCGCAGATCTTTGAAATGTCGTAGAGCATTCGCTCCGGTGTTTGCGTTGCTGTGAGCTCAGCTGGTTGATCTTTGCAAGGTGGCCGTCATCGCGGCTGCAGAGATCAGAAATCCGCCGCCGACACGATTGATCAGCCTGAGCAAGGACGGGCTGCGCAGTTTCTGGCCGACGGCTGCTGCGGCAAACGCATAAACTGCGGCATTCACGATCCCAAGTACGACGAAGGTGATCCCCAGCAGGAACAGTTGTGGGACGACGGGGGCCTGCGGTGCGATGAAATGCGGCAGAAAGGCCATGAAGAAGACAATACCCTTCGGGTTCAACGCCGTCACCACGTAAGCGTGCCAGAAGATCTTGCCAGCCGGAATGTCTGCAACGCTATGGGGCCCGAGAGCCGAAGGACGGCTGCACCACATCTTTAGACCCAGCCAGACGAGATAAGCGGCACCGACCCATTTGAGCACTGTGAATGCCGTCGCGGATGCGGCCAACAACGCGCCCAGACCAAGAAGTGAAGCCGCGGCAGCCGTGGCGTCTCCCAGGCCCACACCCATCACGCTAGCCGCCGCAGATTTTCGTCCTTGCGTCAACGCATAGCTGACGACCAGCATGATCGTCGGGCCTGGGATGGCCAAAACGATGAGGGTTGCAGCCACATAAGCGAGATAAAGTTCAAGGGTCATTCTGGTACCAATCTTCTATCTGGTTCGCGACCATAGACCTCTGGACCGAAATCGACAATGATATCGGTGTGATCGTCGCAGCCGGATCGGACGAAATGCAGGCTTTGGTTTTATTGCTTTGTTTTTGCCTGTTTGCTGTCGGTGTACCGGCCTTTGGTCAGGACGCTTTTCCTCCAGCTCCATCTTCAAAGCCACTCACGTTGGGCACTCAAGAGCGGTTTGTTGAAGGTGTCGACCTGCCGAGGAAAAAGCCGGACGCCGAACCTGGTAAGCCTGCAGCCCCATCGGTCCAGCGGGTGACTGAGCAACTCTGCGAACTGCCGAGGGTGACATTTGTTCAACGTCCAGCGATCGAAACAGACAATGGTTGCGGATTTGAAAACGTTGTCGCCGTGACGAAAGTCGGTCTGAAAAGTGGAGATGAAATCTCCTTTCCAGGGCCTGTCATGATCACATGCGAGTTTGCAAAGGTGGTGGCGGATTGGATCCGGCAAGATGTTCTCCCAGCTGCCCGCAGTGAGCTGGGCATGGACGTCACCGGGCTCCTGACAGGACCGGGATATCAGTGCCGGCGCCGCAACAATCTTCCAGATGGGAAGCTTTCCGAACATGCACTCGGCAAGGCGGTCGACGTTTCCGGGTTCCGGCTCGCGAATGGAGATATCATTTCGGTCATGAAAGACTGGCCGGAACAGGAGACGGCCCCGGGCAAGTTTCTAAGGGCGGTTCATGCGGCAGCTTGCAAGCGCTTTACAACCGTGCTGGGGCCGGATGCCGATCCCAACCATGTAGCTCATTTTCATCTGGATACCGGCTGTCACGGAAAGAACTGTACGTACCTCATTTGTCAGTAAAATTCGGCCACAGCTTGCATTTTTAGCCGTAGCTTGTTCCCCTCATGGTCATGACGAAACAATCGGAGACGCCTATGGAGCGTTATAAAACTGCTGCTGAAGTTGCCTTGGACTTGCGTCCGGATCACCCAATTTACTGTTTTCGGCCATCGGTGCTCCGCGAGGATGCGCAGAACTTCAAAAAGCTGTTCCCCGGGAAAACGGCCTATGCCGTGAAGACCAATGGCGAGCCTTTTGTCCTGAAGGAATTGGCGGCGGCGGGATATGATTGTTTTGATGTGGCGTCTCCAGCAGAGTTTGCCGCCGTGCGTGAAGCAGCGCCAAAGGCGGAAATGCTCTACATGCACCCGATCAAGGCGCAATCCGATATTCGTCTCGCCCTGGAGCAATACGGTATCCGGGTGATGTCGCTCGACCATGAAGACGAGGTGGCAAAGATCCTCCGAATTGTCCGGGCGCTGGACATTGATCCTGCGAAAATCACACTGTTCGTCCGTATCGCGACCAAGGGCCATGCAGCGTATGAGCTGTCGAAAAAGTTTGGCGCTGCGCCCGGACACGCGGTTGAACTCTTGCGGCGCATTCACAGGATCGGCTTCAAATGCGGTCTTTGTTTTCACGTCGGCAGTCAGATTGAGGAGCCGGAAACCTATGAGCGGGCATTGGCCTCTGCTGATTGGATCCGCTCCCGAGCTGGCGTTCCGATTGTCGAGCTTGATGTTGGCGGCGGGTTCCCGGCCATTTACGGCCATGATCCGAGACGCAAGGTACCTGATCTGCCGTCCCTGGAAGAGTTGATGGGACAAATCCGGTCAGACATTACCGAATGGGCCTTTGACGATACGCCGCTTGTGGCGGAACCGGGCCGTGTCGTTGTGGCAAGGTCCATATCCCTGATTGTTCGGGTGCTTTTGAAGAAAGGCCGCCGGCTCTATATCAACGATGGGATTTGGGCGGCTCTCTCGGACAGCTGGACCGGCAAAATCACCTTGCCGGCCCGCTTTATCCCGG
>CALDSI010000071.1 GCA_937911395.1 uncultured Labrenzia sp. | reverse complement strand
GAGATGAGGTTCGCTTTAAGGGCATAGAGTTCGCTCCGCAACTCCTCGAATTCGTCCTGAATATCTTCGGCCTTGGCCTCGAGTTCCTCTAGCCCGGAATCCCGTACTTCCCGCGCCAGGTCGAGCTCTGGGCCCGTGGTCAGCCGGGATCCCCAGACCATAAGAAGAGCTGCGATCAAGAAATCGGCTGTAGCCACACCCAGGGCCGCGTAGACCGGTCCCCAAATCTCTTCCAGAGCGAAGAAGCCTGCCAGATTGAGCATGCCGAGACCAAAAACAAAGATCAGACCGGCAAAGGCTGTCGCTCCAATCTTCTTGGCTGCCACACTGAGTTTGGCTTCGATGATGAGCAGTTCCGCACGCCAGACGATGCGCATCGTCCTTACTATGCTATCCATGGATACCTCCTAACGGCGAAGCAGCGCACCAACAACAATTCCTAAGGCGAAGGCACCAAGAACCATGGTGACAGGTCGTTCCCGGATTTCGGCCTCAGCGTCATCCACCAAACCAGATAGTTTGTCTGCCAAGTCATCAAGTTCGCTTTTGGCGATCGAATTCTCCCAGGCAGGAGCCGCATCCGTCTGGGTGTCGCCCGCGTCCATTTCCCCAGACTGCATTTCAATCTTCGCCTTGGCAGCCGATGATCCAACTCGCCGGCGCCGGGACCCTCTTCCACCGGCATCAGACTTCAGCTTTAAGATCTCTTTTTGAAGATCACTCGATGTACCCATGGAGCCAATTCCTTGAGAAAGGAAGACAATGCTAGCTTGTTGCCCTGACATATTAAAGACTTAGCGGAAGAATATTTGCCTTGTCCGGGTGTCGTGTTCGGTCCTAACCTGAAACCGGGAAGTCACGGCTGGAGATCGATCCGGATGGAAAACACCACTGCTGCAGCGAACGGCGCTCCAAGCGAGAAGCACCGGTTTCAACTGTTTCTCATCGGTCTGACAGCGTTGGCCATAGGCGCCGCGTTCCTTGGTCTTGTCTGGGACTATCTGGTCGCCCTTTTCATGGCCGCCATTTTCAGTGCGATGTCGGCGCCTCTATACCGCTGGCTGTACCGGCATACTGGATCAAAAGCGGCCATTGCCGTCACCCTCACGCTTTTAATCCTAACCGTCGGCGTATTGATTCCGCTGATCTCCATCTTTGTTCTGGGCGCGGATCAAGCAGCAAGCGTTGCAAAGAGCGTCAGCGACTGGGTGGAAACGCTCGACCTGGATGCCATTCAGAACCAGCTGCCAGCCTGGATCCCGTTTAAGGTCGACTTTGCCGAACTCAGCAGGACCGTTGCAACCAAAGTTGGCGAGGCGGCGGGCCAGATCGCAGACTTTTTTGTCGGCGCCCTCTCACAGGCGACGCGCGGGACGGTCGCATTTTTTCTGCATCTCTTCATCATGGTCTACGCAATGGTGTTCTTTCTGCCGCAGAACGCCAACATGATCCATCAGCTTCTTGCCCATACAGGGCTCCCGAGCGATGTCCAGAAAACCTTGAGCGATCGTGTGATCTCTATCAGCCGCGCTACGATCAAGGGCACTTTCCTGATCGGCGTTGCGCAAGGATTTCTCGGTGGGCTCGGTTTTTGGGCCGCCGGCCTTCCAGGCGCGGCGTTCTGGGGCTGTGTGATGGCCGTGCTGTCGGTCATACCCGGCATTGGCCCGACGCTTGTTCTCATTCCGGGTGTCATCGTGCTCGCGGTGAACGAGCAGTATGTCGCGGCCATAGGGCTCGCGGCCTGGACCAGCTTGGCCGTGACCACCGTGGACAATCTGCTGCGCCCACTGCTGGTTGGTCGCGATACCAAGATGCCGGATTTATTGGTTCTGGTCAGCACCTTCGGCGGACTTGCCAGTTTTGGCGCAGTCGGTCTTGTGATCGGGCCGGTGATCGCCGGCCTTTTCATCACCATCTGGAGCGTTCTGGAAGAGTATCTTCAGGCTGGTGGGTTTGCCGACAAACCTGCGATCGCCAATCTGCCAGAGACCTCGCCCGACCCGCTCGAAGAGAGCAGTGTGCCGGCTGAAATCCATGCACTGCGGGCAGAACTTGAAGAGCTCAAACGACAAAAACCTGAAAGACCCCTTTAAAACAATTTCTTGAAGTCAGCAGATTGGACCCCGTCAATGTCGAATGCGCTTTCCAGGATCAAGGACCTCAAGGCCCGCATGCAGCAATCCATCATTGGCCAAGAGGGTGTGATTGACCGGTTGATCATTGGGCTGCTCGCAAACGGCAACCTGCTTGTTGAAGGCCTGCCGGGACTGGCAAAGACCCGAGCAATCAAGGCGATGGCGAAGAACCTGGAAGCCGACTTCAGCCGTATCCAATTTACGCCCGATCTCCTGCCCTCGGACGTCACCGGGACCGAGGTCTACCATCAGGCAGGAGGCGAAGGCGCGTTCCGGTTCGAAAAGGGTCCGATCTTCTCCAACATCGTCCTTGCCGACGAGATCAACCGGGCTCCAGCCAAGGTACAGGCAGCACTTCTGGAGGCCATGGAAGAGCGGCAGGTGACGGTTTCCGGGACGACCCACAAGATGGAACCGCTGTTCATGGTCATGGCGACCCAGAACCCGGTGGAACAAGAAGGCACCTATCCCCTGCCGGAAGCCCAGATGGACCGATTTCTGATGCATGTCTTGATTGGCTATCCGCCAGTCGAGGACGAAGTAAAAGTCATTGAGCTGGTCCGGGGCGAAGAGCAAACGGCGCTGGCCACATCCGCGAAAAACGCGAATGACGCTGACCAGCCTGCAAAAGACGATGAAATTCCGGCGATCCCTCAATCTGCCGTCTTTGAAGCGCGAGCCGAGATAGCCGGCATTCATGTCTCTGATGCGATTGTCAAATACATGGCTGATCTCGTCTATGCGACCCGCACACCAGAAGCCTATTCAGATGAACTCGGCCGCTGGATTGAAATTGGGGCGAGCCCAAGGGCGTCAATTGCCTTGGATAAGTGCGGCCGTACGCATGCCTGGCTCAATGGGCGCGATTATGTCGACCCGCTTGATGTTCAGGCGATCACACCGGATGTCTTCCGCCACCGTCTTACCATGACATTTGAGGCCGAAGGCGACGGCGTCACTCCAGACAACGTGGTCGATGAGATAATCAAGACCGTCGCTCTGACATAAGGTGCTGAGAAAGGAGCCCGGAAATGCGCGACCGCGCGGCCAGAACCCGGACAGGTTTGACAACCAAGACAACGAAACCGCCCGGCACGGTGGACCCGCGCATTCATGTCACCCGCGCTAAACTCCTCGCCCTAGAAGACCAGGCACGCGGTTTGCGCTTTCTTCCGCGCCAACCGGCCGCGAGCGTTTTCAACGGCCGGCATGCCTCCCGTTTGCGTGGCCGCGGGCTCAACTTCGAAGAACTGCGGGACTATCTGCCCGGTGATGATCCACGCTCGATTGACTGGAAGGTCACGGCGCACACCGGCAAGCCACATGTCCGGGTCTACAGCGAAGAGCGGGACCGTCCAGCCTTGATCCTTGTCGATCAGCGCATGTCCATGTTCTTCGGAACGAAACATGCCATGAAGTCGGTCATTGCAGCGGAAACGGCCGCGCTGGCGGCGTTTCGTATTCTCGACCAGGGTGATCGGGTTGGCGGGATCGTATTCGGGGATGAGTTTGGTGCAGAGATCAAACCGAAAGCCAACCATTCTACACGCGACCGGTTTTTGGCGGCAATTGTACGCGCAAATCAGATGTTGCGAGCAGATACCCCGGCGATAGACATGCCCACTTCTTTAAACACACCGCTGAGAACTGCCGCCGGGATCGCCCGCAGGAACCACCTTGTCATCGTGATTTCCGACTTCGATGGTGTGGACGAACAAACCGAGTCGCTGATCGGCCGGATCGCCAGCACCAATGACCTGATCTTATGTCCGGTGACCGATCCAATCGCCGGAGAGATCCCGGCCGGTCTCAAACTGGTTGTTTCGGACGGAGAGCTCCAAGTCGAACTAGATACGGCCAGTGGAGGGATCCACAAACGACTTTCCGATTTCTCCTCCGGCCGGCTTTCGGAAATCCTTAGCTGGCAAAAGCGCTATGGTCTCCCGGTTCTGCCGTTGAGCGCTGGTGAAGACACGATCCCGCAGGTCCGACAGCTGACCGGGCTGACCTCTGTAGTC
>CALDSI010000070.1 GCA_937911395.1 uncultured Labrenzia sp. | reverse complement strand
GCGCCGTATGGTCACGCTGGAAGACCGTAACAAGCGGCTGTTCCCTCCGCCAAACCGCTCATTTGACGACGACCCTGGCAGCTGACTGGATCCCGCCTTACATAAGCGGCCTGAACGGAACGAATGGAATTGACCAAGCATGATTTTGGGCATTGGCAGTGACCTCATCGACATTCGCAGGATCGAAAAGACCCTGGACCGGTTTGGCGAGCGTTTCACCAATCGGGTCTTCACTGAAGTGGAACGGGCCAAGTCCGATCGCCGCGCGCAAAGGGCAGCGTCCTACGCCAAGCGGTTTGCTGCCAAAGAGGCCTGCTCCAAGGCACTGGGCAGCGGAATTCGCATGGGTGTTGCCTGGCGGGAAATGGGGGTCGTGAATCTGCCGTCTGGAAAACCGACAATTAGCCTGACCGGCGGAGCCTCGGACCGCCTGAACGCGATGGTCCCGGAAGGTTTCAAGGCGACCATCGACCTGACCATCACCGACGATTTTCCTTTGGCGCAGGCCTTTGTTGTCATTTCTGCGTGGCCGGAAGACTGGCCGGAGCCCCCATCAACAACTTCCTCGTGAGCATAACAGCGAACCTTTGGCTATTGATTGCTTCACTGGCCGCAACCGGCTAAGAGTGGCCGATATCCGGGCACCGGCTCCGGCGGACTTCAGAGAACAACTTTAGGGACAGCATGAGCGTGACCGAAAACGGAAAAGATAAGGAAGGCGGCGTTTACGAGACCGTAAAAGTCATCATCCAAGCCCTCCTGATCGCCCTCGTCGTCCGGACTTTTCTCTTTCAGCCCTTCAACATTCCCTCCGGGTCCATGAAGGACACGTTGTTGATCGGCGATTACCTGTTCGTATCGAAGTTCAGCTACGGCTATTCGCGCTATTCCTTCCCATTTGGCCTTGCGCCGATTTCTGGCCGCGTCTGGGATGCGGAACCGGAGCGCGGCGATATCGCGGTTTTCAAGCTGCCAACTGACACTTCCATTGATTACATCAAGCGGGTCATCGGCCTGCCGGGCGACACCGTGCAGATGATCGATGGTGTTGTTCACATTAACGGTGAAGCTGTCCCGCGGGTCCGGATCGACGATTACATCGAAGAGTCCTCCTCTGGCGCTGTGCGCAGGGTTCCGCGCTACCGCGAAACATTGCCTAACGGTGTGAGCTACGACACGCTGGACATCACGGACCGCGGACAATTGGACAACACTCGTGAATACACCGTGCCGGAAGGGCACTATTTCATGATGGGTGACAACAGAGACAATTCAGTTGATAGCCGTGTCCTCAGCCGGGTTGGCTATGTTCCTTATGAAAACTTTATCGGCCGGGCAGAGATCCTGTTCTTCTCCATTGGTGACGGCACGCCGGCCTGGCAGATCTGGACATGGCCATGGACCGTCCGTTGGGACCGCATCGGCCGGGGCCTTTGAGGCTCTTCTTGAGTGACAGTGTCCGGTGACCAGCACCGGACCAACGAAATGACAAAAGATAAAAAACAAAACCCCATCGCAGCGCTGAAAGCAGCGCTGGCTTACGATTTTAAAGATCTGGAGCTCCTCCGGGTCGCGCTAACCCATGCGAGCGCCCTTGATCCGGCCGACACGGTGGCGGGCAGTTACCAACGGCTTGAGTTTCTTGGTGACCGTGTGCTCGGGTTGGTGGTCGCCTCCATGCTTCACCACCATTTCCCAAAGGCAGATGAAGGCGAACTGGCCCGCCGGTTCAATCACATGGTCAAACGCGAAACTTGCGCCGAAATCGCCGGCGAACTCGGCGTCGGTGATGCCATGCGGATTGGACAAGCAGAGGCTCAGACGGGCGGGAGGAAGAAGACCGCTCTTCTTGCAGATATCTGCGAAGCGATCATTGCGGCAATCTATCTCGATGGCGGCTTTGAGGCCGCAGATGCATTCGTCCGGCGCCTATGGGAGCCGCGTATGCTATCCTGGACCGGCCCTTTGAGAGACGCAAAAACAACACTACAGGAGTGGGCCCAATCCAAGAGCCTGCCAACGCCGCGCTATGAGGTCAGCGGCCGGGAAGGCCCGGACCACGCGCCGAGTTTTACGGTCGCGGTACTGGTTCAGGGGCTGAAGAACGGTGAGGGAAAAGGCGGATCGAAACGGATTGCCGAACAACACGCCGCCGAGGCGGTGCTGCGCCGCGAAGGCGTGTGGAAGGACTGAACGACGTTGAGCGACGATACCTCAAACGAACCTGAAGACTTTGAGACCGCCGCCGATGGTACAGAGTTTGTCGCGCCAAACGGCCGC
>CALDSI010000069.1 GCA_937911395.1 uncultured Labrenzia sp. | reverse complement strand
CCATCGCCCAGGACGATTACGGCATGGAGGACCTGGCGTATGAAATGAACCTGGAAAGCGCCCGTTTGGCGCGAGAAGCCTGCGATCAGGTAACAGCTCAAGATCCGTCCCGGCCTCGCTATGTCGCCGGAGCGCTCGGGCCGACCAACCGGACTGCATCCATTTCGCCGGATGTAAACAATCCAGGATACCGGGCTGTCAGCTTTGATGATCTCAGAATTGCGTACGCCGAGGCCGTACGCGGCTTGATAGAAGGTGGTGCGGATATCCTTCTTGTCGAGACAATCTTCGACACCCTGAATGCCAAGGCCGCGCTGTTTGCCATTGAAGAGGTGTTTGAGGAGATCGGCAGGGAACTGCCGGTGATGATTTCCGGTACGATCACCGATCTCTCCGGCCGGACGCTTTCCGGGCAGACACCGGAAGCTTTCTGGAACTCCGTGCGCCACACCAACCCACTGACCATCGGTCTCAACTGCGCTCTCGGCGCGAAGGAAATGCGGGCGCATGTCGATGAGCTTGGCCGCGTCGCCGATACCCTCGTCTGTGCCTATCCTAACGCGGGTCTGCCGAACGAGTTTGGCGAATATGATGAAAGCCCGGAGCATATGGCCGGCCTCATCGAGGAGTTCGCCTCCGCCGGTCTCGTCAACATGGTCGGTGGGTGCTGCGGCACCACGCCCGCGCACATCAAGGCAATTGCCGAGGCGGTCAAGGACAAGGCTCCGCGGCAGATTCCGGATGTCGCCCGGTTCATGCGTTTGTCGGGTCTCGAGCCGTTCACGCTGACGCCGGAAGTCAATTTTGTGAACGTCGGCGCGCGGACGACCGTCGCCGGCTCTGCGCGGTTCCGCAAGCTGATCAAGGAAGGCGATTACGCCCCCGCGCTCGACGTGGCTCGCCAACAGGTCGAGAACGGCGCCCAGATCATCGACATCAACATGGACGAGGGGCTTCTGGATTCCGAAGAAGCCATGGTTACCTTCCTCAATCTTGTGGCAGCTGAACCCGATATCGCCAAAGTGCCGGTGATGATCGACAGCTCCAAGTGGACGGTTATCGAAGCCGGACTTAAATGCATCCAGGGCAAAGGCGTCGTCAACTCGATCTCCCTGAAAGAGGGCGAAGAAGCGTTCCTGGAGCAAGCCAAGCTCATCCGGCGCTATGGTGCTGCTGTCGTCGTCATGGCCTTTGACGAACAGGGCCAGGCAGATACCTTTAAACGCAAGACTGAGATCTGCGCGCGGTCCTACAAGGTGCTGACCGAAAAGGCAGGTTTTGCGCCTGAAGACATCATCTTCGATCCGAACATCTTTGCGGTTGCGACCGGGATCGAGGAGCACGACAACTACGGCGTCGACTTCATCGAGGCGACCGGCTGGATCCGCGAGAACCTTCCGCATGCCCACGTTTCGGGCGGTGTCTCCAATCTGTCGTTCTCGTTCCGTGGCAACGAGGCCGTGCGCGAGGCGATGCACTCCGTGTTCCTCTACCACTGCATCAAGCGCGGCATGGATATGGGCATCGTCAATGCAGGTCAGCTGGCTGTCTATAACGATCTCGATGCCGAACTGCGCGAGCTCTGCGAAGATGTTGTTTTGAACCGGCGGTCCGATGCGACCGACCGGATGCTGGACGCGGCCGAGCGATGGAAAGGCGAGGGCGGCAAGAAGAAGGAAGCCGATCTCACTTGGCGGACGTGGGGCGTCGCCAAACGCCTGGAGCACGCGCTGGTTCACGGCATTGACGACTATGTGGTGGAGGATACTGAGGAAGCCCGCCAAAGTTTCGACCGTCCACTGCATGTGATCGAAGGCCCGCTGATGGACGGCATGAACGTCGTTGGAGATCTCTTCGGATCCGGCCAGATGTTTCTGCCGCAGGTTGTGAAATCCGCGCGGGTCATGAAAAAGGCCGTCGCCTATCTGATGCCTTTCATGGAGAAGGAAAAAGAAGAGCAGGGCCTCACCGGTCATTCCTCCCAGGGCAAGATCCTGATGGCAACGGTGAAGGGAGATGTCCACGACATCGGCAAGAACATCGTCGGTGTTGTTCTTCAGTGCAACAACTTCGAGGTTATTGACCTTGGGGTCATGGTGCCTGCTGCGAAGATCCTGGAGACGGCGAAGCAGGAAAAGGTCGACATCATCGGTCTCAGCGGCCTGATTACCCCGTCTCTCGATGAAATGTGCCATGTCGCAGCTGAAATGGAGCGCGAAGGTCTGGATATTCCGCTGCTGATCGGCGGTGCCACCACGTCAAAGATCCACACGGCAGTGAAGATCCATCCCAATTACGCAAAGGGACAGGCGATCTATGTGACCGATGCCGGTCGGGCGGTTGGTGTTGCCTCCAAGCTGATGAGTGAGGGGGGACGTGCGCCGTATTACGGCGAGGTTCGTACGGAATATGCGGATATTGCCGAAAAACATGCTGCTGGCCGAGGAGCCGCCCGCCGGATTCAGTTGTCGGATGCACGTGCCAATGCCTTCAAGGTCGATTTTGAAGGGAATGCACCCGTCAGACCGAACCAGCTCGAAACTACCGTGTTCGACGACTTCCCGCTGGAAGAGCTGGTGCCGGTGATCGACTGGACCCCGTTCTTTGCAACCTGGGAAATCAAGGGCCGCTACCCGCAGGTTCTGACCGATGATCGCTATGGTATTGCGGCAACGGCGCTTTTTGATGACGCACGGCGGATGCTGGACGAGATTGTTGAAAAGAAACTCCTGACAGCGCGTGGTGTTGCAAAGCTTTGGCCGGCCAATGCGGTCGGCGACGACATTCTGGTCTACACCGGTGAGAACCGCGGCGAAGTCGCGGCGACGTTCCATACGCTTCGACAGCAGATGGCCCGCACGTCCGGTGGCCGCGCTAATGTCGCCATGAGCGATTTCGTGGCGCCTCTCGACAGCGGCATCAACGACTGGATCGGCGGATTTGCCGTCACAGCGGGGCATGGTGAAAATAAGCTGGCTGGGCGTTACGCCAGCCAGGGGGACGATTACAACAAGATCCTCTCCCAGGCGCTCGCCGATCGTCTGGCGGAGGCCTTTGCCGAGAAGCTGCACCAGATCGTGCGCAAGGAACTTTGGGGTTATGCGGCTAATGAAACACTGTCCAGTGAGGAGCTGATTGCAGAGAAGTATCAGGGCATCCGTCCGGCTCCTGGTTATCCGGCACAGCCGGACCACACCGAGAAGGACACGCTCTTCCGGCTGCTTGACGCGGAAAAGCTGACAGGCATTCAGCTGACCGAAAGCCGCGCCATGTTGCCTGGGTCCTCTGTTTCCGGTCTCTATTTTGCGCATCCAGACAGTCATTATTTCGGTGTCGGGAAGATCGAAAAGGATCAAATCGTGGATTACGCAAAGAGAAAAGGCTGGGATGTCGAGTATGCTGAGCGCTGGCTCGCTCCAATCCTCAATTATGATCCAGCGCAGCTTCAAGCAGCGGAATAGATCACTTCTTTCAATCTGTTATGCTTTGAACAAATCCCGCGGCTTGTCTGCGGGATTTTTTTCGGCGGTTAGTGGTAAGTCGGCTAATGATTTGCGTTCGCCATGCTGGATCAGCTTTACGTCGGTAAGTTAAAGGAAATTTCATAAAAAATGCACAGTGTGCGCCTTGAAAAGGTGCACGTGGTGCGCTAATTTATATATATAACAAAAGAACCCCACCCCGTTTCCGGGGAAAGGAGAAAACAATGATTGTGCAAGTCGCAAAGACACTTCTGGTCAATCATCGCCAGGACTACAACCGTGACCGTTTGCCGTGGCTGCCCGCACGGCTTTACCGGTCATTGCGTGAGGCCCGTCAGGGCCGCAAGGCAAGCTGAGACAGACCTTTAGTGGCCCCAAACCGCTTCCGGCCCAAACGGAAAAACAAACAAAATACTTTGGAAAATTTGAAACACTGAAAACCCGGCCTCGGCCGGGTTTTGTTTTGGTTCGGTCAGGCCAGAACTCGGGCATGGAAACGGAGTCCAATCAAATTGGAAACAAGGCCTTGAGTTCAGCCTCGCCCTTCGGAGATATATAAACCACGCGGCTGTCAGCTTCGCGCCGGAGCCATTTGTTTTCCTGAAAGCGGGACAAAAGGGCAGCTCCCACCGCACCGGCCAGATGATTGCGCCGTTCGCTCCAGTCGAGACAGGGGCGGCACAAGGGTCTGCGAGCGGCCTTCAAAGGTGCAAGGTCAACGCCGATCGTCGCCAAAAAAGCCTCACCGGTCTCCGTCAAGGCAATCCCGCCGGCATCAGTGGATGTGGTCAAAAAGCCACGCGTTTCGAGACTGTCATAGATCCGGACTGCCATATCGCCGGCAAGATGATCATAACAAACACGGGCTGTGCGCATGGCCGGATCGCGCGGTCCGGTGCGGGTGCGCAAATGCCCCTTGTTTGCCGCAAGCCCCATGAGCGCCTCAAGGGTCGCACCAACGTCCGGGCCTGCCAGAGTGAAATACCGGTGCCTACCCTGTTTGGCCTGGGCGAGCAGCCCGCCTTCCATGAGTTTTTTAAGGTGGGAGCTGGCTGTTTGACCGGTGATCCCGGCCTCGACTGCCAGTTCTGTTGCAGTGAGGGCCTTACCGCTCATGAGTGCTGACAGAATGTTGGCTCTGGCAGGATCGCCAATGAGCGCGCCAATCCGCGTAATATCCGGTCCGTCTTTCATGGTTCGATCTCCATCAAAGTGTGGCCGTCAGGATGGCATGTGGCGGCAGGGAGCGCCAGTCACAATGCTTCGATCGTGGTCGAAGCATTCGATGCAGCAGCTGTGGCACATCCTTTGCCTGCTCAACAAAAGAGGACAGCGGCCATGATCACTTGCTTCATCCGATATCACATCGATCCAACCAAAAAGGCCCAGTTTGCAAAATATGCTCGCAACTGGGGGCAGGCGATTCCCCGCTGCGGTGCCGACCTGGTCGGATATTTTGCACCACATGAAGGCTCGACCACCTTGGCGTATGGTGTTTATTCGATCGAAAATTTGGCAGCCTACGAAGCGTATCGGGCCCGGCTTTCCGCCGATCCGCTTGGACAGGAGAATTACGATTTTGCCATGCGCGAAAAATTCATCTTGAGAGAAGACCGGACGTTCCTGAAACTGGCCTCAACACCGCATGGCAAATTGATCGGGTTTGAGGGAGAGCACCGATGATCGCTGTCATTTTCGAGGTCATACCTCGTGAGGACAAGAAGCAGGACTATCTCGATATGGCCGCCGAAATGCGGCCTTTGGTCGAAGAAATCGATGGTTTCTTGTCGGTTGAGCGATTTCAAAGCCTGACCAATCCGGAAAAGCTGCTCTCGCTGTCCTTCTTCACAGATGAAGAGGCGCTCGATCAGTGGCGTCAGCTGACCCAGCACCGCAAGGCGCAATCGGTCGGGCGGAACAGCTATTTCAAGGACTACCGTCTCCGCGTATCACATGTGCTGCGTGACTACGGCATGACCGAGCGGGCTGAAGCGCCGTCGGACAGCCGCGCCTTGCATGATCGGCAAGAGAGATGACCGGGCTGAGACTTGAGTTCGGCCTACTGGGCCTGCTCGCGCTGCTTTGGGGCTCATCCTACATGTGGATCAGCCTTGCGCTGGACACCATTCCGCCGCTGACGTTGATCACATTCAGAGTTGGATTGGCGTCGCTGATCTTGGTCGCAATCTTAAGTCTTCGCGGTTTACGGTTGCCGTTTGAAGCGCACACCTGGCGCGCACTTTTCATCCAATCTATCGTCAACAGCACAGGACCTTGGCTGCTTCTGGCCTGGGGGCAGCAGTATGTCGACAGCGCCGTCGCCAGTGTCCTGAACTCCACTTCTCCTCTGTTTGTCTTTTTCCTCTCCCTATTCCTGATGTCCGGCAGTGACAGACCGGCGGGGCAACAGCTTCTTGGGGCCCTTGCCGGGATTGCGGGAATCGTTCTGATTGTTGGGACTGGTGCTCTGGAGAGCTTGGGCGGAGCCTTCGTGCCCCAAGTCGCGGTTCTTGCGGGTGCGGCGCTCTACGGGATTGCTGCGATCCGGGGACGCCAGTTTGCGCATATGCCGCCGCTTGTCACTGCTGCCGGGACGCTCATTTGCTCGACCCTGACGCTGCTGCCGCTCAGCCTGATGTTCGATCATCCCTGGACCCTGCAGATTTCGCCTCAAAGCCTTTGGGCCGCGGGAATTCTCAGCGTTTTCTGCACAGCGTTTGCGTTCCTGATCTATTTCCGTCTGATCAACACGATCGGGCCTATGGGAACGTCCAGCCAGGCCTATCTGCGCTCCGGAATTGGCGTTCTTCTGGGTATCGTCTTTTTGAACGAGACACTGGATTTGGAAACATTTGCCGGGATTTGCCTTGCCATATTCGGTGTTGTTCTGATCAACTGGCGGCGCCCCAAGAAAGCGGGCAGCGTCTAAAACGGCACAGGAGAATTCCGGATGAGTGTGTTGACGGTTTATGAGGCGGGATCCCGGGCAACAAAACGGGCAAATCCTGACTATTTCACAGGAACCGTATGGCAGGACCCGGTGATCGAGGCACCCGCTCCGGCGCGGGTTCAGGCCGTCAAGGTGACCTTTGAGCCGGGAGCCCGCACGCATTGGCACACACATCCCCTCGGCCAGACCCTACAGATCCTGAGCGGTGCAGGTTTTGTGCACTTGTGGGGGCAGGAAAAGCTGTCGATCATGCCGGGCGACGTGATCTGGATTCCGCCTGGTATCAAGCACTGGCATGGCGCGGCACGCCATGTATCCATGGTGCATCTTGCGATCCATGAGGCCGAGAACGGGTCCGTTGCAGAGTGGTTGGAACCTGTCGACGAGACCACCTATCGGGGAGATCTGGAAGCGCGGCGGTGAGGAGACTACATGGACGTTTTCATACGCAGACTGTCGGAAGCGGATGTCGCAACCTTTAGGCAAATTCGGCTAGAGAGCTTGCAGCGGCATCCCGACTTGTTCGGGACCAGCTATGACGAAGAAGCGGCCCTGCCGGATGAAGTATTCGTGCAGCAACTGAGGACAAACTTAATCCTCGGCGGAGGGGCTGACGAACAACATATCACTGGAATAGTTGGTTTTATCGTGGGTGGGGCGGCGAAGGTCCGGCACAAGGGTATCCTCTGGGGGCTTTATGTGCAGCCGGAAGCCCGCGGGTCTGGATTGGCAAAAGCGCTGGTCAACACGCTTATTGATGCGGTGAAGGATGAAGTTGAGCAAATCCAATTGTCTGTTGGTACTCATAACATCCTGGCGGCCAGACTGTATCAGGGTTTTGGGGTTGAACCCTACGGTCTTGAAAAC
>CALDSI010000068.1 GCA_937911395.1 uncultured Labrenzia sp. | reverse complement strand
TGGTGCTTTTTCCCGGTAATCCAGCGCTTCGGTGTCGCCAGTGTCAGCCTTGTGGATCATCATAAAGCCGCCGCCGCCAAGGTTGCCGGCACGGGGCAAAGTCACCGCCAATGCAAAACCGGTCGCGATCGCTGCATCGACGGCGTTGCCGCCTTTTTCAAGAATACTGACACCCACCCGGGTGGCGACGGCTTCCTGGCTCGCTACCATACCGTTGCCAGCTGTGACCGGGTGATAGCGATCTTTTCCGGAATAGATCGGCGTTTCTTGAGCAACAGTCGGCGCGCCCGCGCCGATGGCCAGCGCACAGCTCATGCTTACCGCCGTCGCTGCACGGATCAGGCTTTGGTGAATCATCCAGATCTCCGATTGTCTTGTAGGTTTTCAACTTCAGACTGTGGACGAGGATGCCGGTTGCGGCAATGGGGTTTTCTGAAAAGTTGCAGACAGGCTCTTGAGCATGAATTGATTCAAGACAAGGAAGAGACCTGTTCGATCAGACAGACTTAGGATCGCGACTGAGATGTGGGGAGAGGAAAAATGGTTGAGCGGTCCAAAATGTGGCGAAGTGGGTTTCAGGCGCTTGTTTTGGGCTTCGGCCTCGCGGCCATCGCTCCTCTGTCGTCGGCGATTGCGGCCGATGTCGCAGCAGGAAAAGATTTGGCACTTCAATGGTGCGCGTCCTGCCATCTCGTCTCAAACGATCAGGCAACGGCGTCCAGTGTGTCGTTGCCGAGTTTTTATGACATGGCCAAGGATCAGAGTTGGGATACGCAGAAACTGGCAACCTTTCTCGCCAACCCCCACCCGCAAATGCCAAACATGACACTCGGCAACATCGAGATTGCCAATCTGGCCGGATACATCCAGTCGTTGGCAAACGAATAACCGAATTGCTTACGACATGTCGAAGTCCACGCACATTGCAGCGTGGTAGGAGCCGGCATAATCCGGGTTGTCACCTTCAAGGATCTCATCCGGCAGAGCCGCATTGAAAACCTTGATGTGCATAACCCGGTCCGTCATGGAACGGCTCGCAAGCACATGATCAAGGGTTTGGGCCCGGCCCTTGTGAAGCACGGTTTTTCGTTGCTCCAAAGGAAGGGCTGCATCCAGTTGATAAAGCTGCCGGTAGCCAAGTTCCGGGACGCCGGTATCGTGCGGGTCCGCCCGCAATAGCCGCAGTGCCCGGGTTTCGCCGGTTGCATTGAAGTCGCCGGTCAGAATGATCTGGGCGTCCGGATCCTCATCGAACAGAGCCTCCGCCCCAAGCCGGAGTTCAAGCGCTTGCGCAGTCTGTTTCAAGACCGACAGATGATAGCCTTCTGCCCAGGCAGAGACAGAGGCCCAATTGTGATCTGCGTCTTTGCCGCCCCGGATTTGAGCTGCAATAGGTGCGCGCAGATGGACATTGAACAAATGTAAGGGGCGACCCTTGCCCAAGTCGATTTGAAGCTGCTGAACCGGCCGGTCGAAAGAGGTCGCCTGTGGTTCGTCATATCCGGGATCGGCGGTTCCCGGCCGCCAAAGTGGCGGCTCCGCGTGGCGATGATAAAGGCTTTCTTCTGCGAGAAATGGATACCGCGAAAGCACAACGAGATTGTGCCGGTCGCCGGGCCCTTTTCCGGATGGACGCAAGCTGCCGGACATGAAAAAGTCCTGATAAGGCGTGCCTTCAATCAGTCGTTCAAGATCATGAAATTGCCGACTGGAGTTGCCCTTGATTTTCTGGGCGTTGACCTCCTGAAGACATAAGACGTCAGCCTCTAGCTCCAGAAGCTTTGGCCTGAGGGCGTCGATCCGCCGGGCCAGCAGATTTTCATCCACTTTGTCTGTCCCAAAGGATTCCAGGTTAAACGTCGCAAGTTTCATGCCGCCGCCGCTGTCGATCTGATCCAGTTGGAAGCAGCATAGCGTCCTGTCACAGGCGGTGATAGAGACTGCGGCTGAGAGAGGGAACAGGAACGGAATTAGGATATGGCGGATACAGTTTGCCCGTGTGGATCCGGAGCAGCATTTTCGACCTGTTGCGGTCCTTTTCTAGGGGGACGCCAAACGCCGAAGACCGCAGAGGCTTTGATGCGGTCGCGGTACACAGCATATGTGCGTGAGAATATTGCGTATCTGAAAGAGACGCTTTGGCCAAAGTATCAAGCAGGGTTCGATTTTGCGGCGACGGCCCGATGGGCGTCGGAAAACCACTGGACGGGCTTGAACGTTATTGAGACTGGCAAGGGAAGCGAAGTTGATCGCGATGGGACGGTGCTCTTTGAGGCGAAGTATCTGTCTGGAGGGATTTTGCAAACCCACCGGGAAAACAGCCGGTTCCGGAAGAAATCCGGCCGCTGGTACTATGTGGAAGCGATCTGAAAAACAGGGCCACCCGATTTGGGCGGCCCTTTGTGTTTCAGTTGACGCTTAGCACCGGCCTGCCATGACACCGCCGTCAACGTCCCAGATTGCTCCAGTCACCCAACCGGCCTGATCGGACAGTAGAAAGTCCACGGCTGCGGCAACATCGTCCGCCGTTCCGATCCGTCCGATCGGGTGGAATGCGTCGAAGCCGTCCTTCAGAGTTTGCGTGATCTGGTCCTCCGGGATAAACGCGCCATAAATCGGCGTTTCGACAACAGCCGGGGCAACGGCATTGACCCGGACCCCGTGATCTCCGAGCTCCATGGCCAAATGCTGTGTGAGAGCGTGCAAGCCGGCCTTTGCCATGGAGTAGGCGGAAGACGGCGTCGCCTTCACGGCCTGGTGTGCCCACATCGAGCCAAGATTGACGATAGATCCGGCTGCACGCTCCACCATTTTCCGCGCAACTGCCTGAGTGATCTGAAACGTGCCGCGGTTGAACGCGTGATAAAGGTCGTAGTCCTCCGGTGTATGGTCGAGGAACGGTTTTGGACTGAAGGCACCAGCTGCATTGACCAGATATCCGACCGGTGTTTGCAGATCTTCGATACGCTCAACAAGCTCAGCAACGTCCTTTTGATCGGTCACATCGGCTTGCCATGTTTGAACGTTGACTTTGTATGCAGCTTCAATCTCTGCCTTTGCTGTTGAGAGTTTGTCCGCGTTCCGCCCGATCAGGAGAAGGGGCACGTTCCTGGCGGCCAGCCGTTTCGCAGTGGCAAGGCCCATGCCGGACGTTCCGCCTTGAATGATTGCTACAGTCTCTGTCATTCGAGTTTCTCCAATTTATCTATCTACTGATAGGTAGATTACGATGACCGGGATATCGGGATTGCAGAAGCTGGTGTCAAGACCTATCTACTGATTGATAGATAATGAGGGTATCATGAGCCGGAATGCTGCGGAAACAGAAGGGAAAATTTTGGACCTTGCCGAGAGCCTCATTCGCAAGAATGGCTATAATGGTGTGAGTTTCCGCGATCTTGCGTCCGGCGTCGGGGTGAAAAGCTCAAGTGTCCATTATTATTTCCCGACGAAAGAGGATCTCGGCGCGAAGGTGGCGCGCCGTTATACGGATCGTTTCTTAAACGCGCTCGGTGACCCTCAAGACGGGCCAGTGACCGCGTCTGAAATTGTGAAAAAACTTCACGGTCTGTTTGTCTCCGCGCTTGGCTCAGATGGGCAAATGTGTCTCTGCGGAATTCTGGCAGCAGAATCTGCGGGTCTCCCGGAAAGCGTTGTCACCGAAGCCAAGTCGTTTTTTGACCGGGTTTCAGAGTGGATGACTTTGAGCCTGAGCAGAACCGAATGGGCCCGAAATCGGTCAGAAGAGGAGATTAAGGCAGAGGCCCTGTCAGCTTTGGCGCTTCTTGAGGGCGGCATGATCATTGCGCGGGTTCGAAATGACCCAGCACTCCTGACGACGCTGAGACCGCAGCTCGCAAGGTGATCCAACGCGAAAAATGTTGAACAGGCCTGAGTGGTTCCGCGGTGGTTCTAAAACCGTTCATTTGACCGGTCTGCAATTGGGTGCAAGTCTAGGTTCAAGCCGCTCAACGGCAGGAGCCTGACTTCATGAAATTTTTCTCCTTAGCTTTCGTTTTATTTGTTTCCGCAATTGGTTTAGTCCCCGCACACGCCGACGATCCGGTACCGGCAGTCCTGGTGGAGCGGGCGTCCAACACCAAGCCTGGAATGGCCGATGTTTATGTTGGCCGCGTTGCAGCCGTGAGTACCGTCAAAGTGGAGGCGCGGGTCGAAGGTGTACTGGAAAGCCAGAAATTCACCGATGGGGGTCTCGTCAAAAAGGGCGATGTGCTCTTCCAGATCGAAAAGGATCTCTATCAGGCAAGTGCCGACAAGGCACAGGCGACCTTGGACGGGGCGAAGGCCACCGCTCTGAACGGCAAAATCAACCTTGACCGGCAAAAACAGCTGTTGGATCGGGGCGATGTTTCGCAGGCGGTCTACGATTCAGCCGAAGCGGATTACAAGGCTGATCAAGCTGCAGTGGGAGAGGCTCAAGCAGATCTCGATACAGCCAAAATCAATCTGGGCTTCACGACCATCATCAGTCCGATCGATGGCCGGATCTCCGATTCGCCCGTCGATGTGGGTAACCTCATAATGTCGAACACCGGCGTGCTCGCGACGATCACCAGCATAGACCCGATCCATGTGAAGTTTTTTATCAGCGAACGGGACTTGATCCTGAAGCGTCAGGAAGGGCTCGTCTCTGAAAATTCTTCGACACTTGATGTGAAATTGCAGCTGTCAGACGGCGCGAGCTACCCGGCTGCCGGGAAGATCGACTACATCAGCAATGAAGTCGAAACTGCGACCGACACGGTCGAAATGCGCGCTGCATTCGACAACAAGGATGCGCTTCTGGTGCCCGGCCAAGTAGTTACCGTGACATTTGAGGATCCGAATGCGAGCGAAGTGGTCGTTGTTCCGCAGACCGCAATTCAGCTTGATGCAAAGGGGCACTTTGTGTTTGTCGTTGGAAAGGACAACGTCGTTGAGCGTCGAGATGTGACCCTCGGCAATCAGATCGGTCGGGATTGGATCGTCAGTAAAGGCCTGCAGGCCGGAGATCCGGTGATCATCCAGGGACTGCAAAAGATCCATGAGGGCGTCAAAGTCAGCCCGACCGAAACGCAATCCTGAACCGGGGCGGTCCGATGCTTGCAAGATTCTTTATCGATCGGCCCAACTTTGCCATCGTCATTGCGGTCCTCACGGTCCTGGTTGGCGCACTCGCCATCCGGTTTGTGCCGATCGCCCAGTTTCCGAACATTGCGCCTCCGCAAATTCAGGTGACTGCGAGTTTCCCGGGCGCGAATGCGGCTCTTATTCAAAATGCTGTTGCGACACCGATCGAGGAACAGGTGAATGGTGTCGACGGGATGATTTACATGTCGTCCCAGTCGTCCAGTGAAGGCACCTATCAGCTGACGGTCACATTCGACATCGGCACGGATCCCGATATTGCCGCAGTCAATGTGCAGAACCGGGTGGCGCTCGCCACGCCTCTGCTGCCGGAAGCCGTCACAAAGCTTGGCATTTCCACGTCGAAGCAGAACAGCGACATGCTGCAGGTGATCAATCTGCTGTCACCGAACAAGACGTTCAGTCAGCTTTATTTGAGCAACTATGCCGCTGATTTCATTCAGGATCCGCTCAGCCGGATTGATGGTGTCGGGCTCGTAAACCAGTTCGGGCCGTTAAACTACAGCATGCGGGTGTGGCTCGATCCTGAAAAAATGGCGGCACTGAACTTGTCCGCGTCGGATGTCTCCTCGGCCATCGAGGCGCAAAATGTGGAAGCCGCCGCAGGTCAGATTGGAGCCCCACCTTTCAGCGACGCGCAGACGTCTTTTCAATTTACATTGGAGGCTCAAGGGCTGCTGGAGA
>CALDSI010000067.1 GCA_937911395.1 uncultured Labrenzia sp. | reverse complement strand
ATCGGTTTCAAGCGAGGCACCGGCGGCACGGGCGGTGTGACCTATCTGAAGCGCATGCTGGAGGTCGAACTGTTCCCAGAACTCTGGCATGTCCGAACGGAACTCTGAGCGCACCTGGCAAGATTTACGGTCAAGCAGAAGAGGCATTGCCAATTCCAATCCTCGAGTTAAGCTGCTGATCAAGGACCTGAAAACAAGGTCCGGAAGCAGTTGAACAGAGGGGAAGTTCTGATGTTGAAGAGACTTGCGGCAACAGCAAGTGTGTTGGCGATGCTGAGCGGTGCCGCCGTTGCGGAGCCGGTCAAAGTTGGCATGATCACAACATTGTCTGGTGGTGGTGCCGGGCTCGGCATTGATGTGCGGGATGGCTTTCTGCTTGCAGTGAAACAGGCAGGCAACTCCGACCTGGAAGTGATCGTTGAAGACGATCAGCGCAAGCCGGACGTGGCTGTGAAGCTAGCGGACAAGCTGGTTCAATCGGAAAATGTTGACGTTCTGACCGGCATCATCTGGTCGAACCTTGCCATGGCCGTCGTGCCATCAGTGACCGCGCAGGGCAAATTCTATCTGTCGCCAAATGCTGGGCCATCCGCGCTGGCTGGCAAAGGCTGCCACCCGAACTATTTCAATGTGGCCTGGCAGAACGACAATTTGCACGAAGCAGCCGGTGCCTACGCCAAGGACCAAGGCTACAAGAACAGCTTCATTCTGGCGCCGAACTATCCGGCCGGCAAGGACGCGCTGACGGGCTACAAGCGGTTCTATGATGGTGAGCTGGCTGGCGAGCTTTATACCAAGCTTGGCCAGACTGACTACGCCGCAGAGCTTGCTCAGATCCGGGCCTCCGGTGCTGATAGCGTGTTCTTCTTCCTGCCAGGTGGCATGGGCATTTCGTTCCTGAAGCAATACGCGGACAGCGGGATCGACCTTCCGGTCGTCGGACCGGCGTTCTCATTCGACCAAGGCATTCTGCAAGCAGTCGGCGATGCGGCAATGGGTGTGAAAAACACCAGCCAGTGGTCAAAAGACATCGACAATCCGGCTAACAAGGCCTTCGTTGAAAGCTTCCAGGCAGAATATGGCCGCCTTCCTTCGCTTTATGCGTCCCAAGGCTTTGACACCGCGAATCTTCTGCTATCGGCGATGGCCAAGGCGGATGTGAAGGATGCAGATGCATTCCGCGCGGCACTTAAGGAAGCTGATTTCGCATCGACCCGTGGTGACTTTAAGTTCGGCAACAATCACCACCCGATTCAGGACATCTATGTCCGTGAAGTCATCAAGGAAGGCGATGTCTATACCAACAAAATCATTGCCACCGGCCTGAGCGATCATGCGGATGCCTATGCTGGCGAGTGCAGCATGTAAGATCGGCCAACAACGGTTATCAAAAGCCCGGGCATATTGCCCGGGCTTTTTGTTGGCGCTGTATCCGGGCTCAGGCCAGCCCGTTTGGTCGCGGTCCGTTGATTTTGCTCAAAGACGTGTCAGACCATCTCTGGAACGGTGTGGGCTACGGAGTTTTGCCAATGATGCGGCAAACGTCAGGTCCAGGTGTGTCGCCTCGCAAAGCAAAGAGGCCTGCACGCAGGTCCTGCCGGACCTTGGGAGAAAACAATGGATAACGGTCAGCAGGCTGGCAACGGAGTATCGAAGACAGCCTGCTGCGTGATCCATGTACCGGACGGTGCGATTGCCGAAATCTGCGAACGGTTCGGCAACGACAAACACCGTATGTTGGACATCCTGCGCGAAGTTCAGGACCGGTTCCAGTGCATCGCGCCGGCAACCATGGACCGGATCGCCGAAGAAACCGGCCTGACCCGGATCGAAGTGGAAGGGGTCGCAAGCTTTTATTCTTTCCTGTCCCTGCAGCCAAAGGGCCGGATCACCATCCGGCTGTGCGACGATATCGTCGACCGGTATGCGGGACTTGAAGCCGTTACGGCTGAGTTTGAGGATGTGCTCGGCATCCGGATCGGCGAGACATCTCCGGATGGGGCCGTGTCGCTTGAATATACGCCGTGCATCGGCATGTGCGACCAGGCGCCCGCGGCAATGGTCAACGACGTTGTCCTGGCCGGGCTGACCGCGGAAACCGCGCGGCAGGCGGCCGAAGCGATTAAGGCCGGCAAGCGTCCCGAAGACCTTGTCAGCGACCGTTTTTCCACCCTTTCACCCCATGAGCGGGCAGTCCGCATGGTGGACAACAACATCCGTCATGCCGGTGCAGTGCTCCTCGGGCCGGTGCCGGAAGATGTGGGACTTTCCAGGGCGGTCAGCATCACATCTGCCCAGATCATTTCCACCATTGAGGACAGCGGCCTGCGGGGCTGCGGCGGGGCGGGTTTCACGACGGGTCGCAAATGGCGGTTTGCGGCCGCCGAGCGCGCCGAGCGGTCTTTCGTGATCTGCAATGCGGATGAGGGGGAGCCGGGAACCTTCAAGGACCGGGTTCTCCTCACTGAACGGCCGCATCTTTTTATCGAGGGCATGACGATTGCCGCCCGCGCTGTCGGGGCGAAGGAAGGCATCCTTTATCTGCGCGGCGAATATGTCTACCTGCGCGAGCTTCTCGAACAGGTGCTGGAGGAGCGGCGGCGGCGCGGACTGCTTGGAAAGGAGATTCTCGGCACCAGGAATTTCGATTTCGACATCCGGATCCAGATGGGGGCGGGCGCCTATATCTGCGGCGAGGAGGGCGCCTTGATCAGCTCCTGCGAGGGACTGCCCGGGGAGCCGAAGACCCGTCCGCCATTTCCGGTCAATCGCGGTTATCTCGGCTATCCGACCGTGGTCAACAATGTCGAGACCTTCTGCCATGCCGCGCGCATTCTGGATCAGGGTGCAAGTTGGTTCCACGAGATGGGCACCGAAGGCAGTCACGGCACCAAGCTGTTCTCGGTGTGCGGCGACTGTCTGAACCCGGGCATTTACGAGCTTCCCTACGGCCATTCGGTCCGGGAGCTTCTGGAAATGGTCGGCGGGCAGGATGCGGCAGCCGTTCAGGTGGGCGGACCAAGCGGAACCATGATTGCCCGCGACAGCTTTCACCGGAAGCTCACGTTCGATGATCTGGCAACCGGCGGCGCGATCATAGTCTTCAATGGCCAGCGCAACGTTCTGGAGATCGTTGAGTACTACCTGTCGTTCTTCGTGCATGAAAGCTGCGGCTATTGCACCCCCTGCCGGGTCGGCAACGTCTTCTTGCAAAAGGCGATCCAGAAGTTCCGCAAGGGGCTCGCCAACCCGGAGGACATTGACTACCTCAAGGACCTGTCCGGAACGATCATCGAAACCAGCCGCTGCGGCCTCGGCATGACATCGCCCAACCCGGTGTTGTCGACCCTGGAGAATTTTCCGCTGGTCTATTCGGCGATGACCAAGCCGGGCAAGGACGGCATCCGCGACACCTTCGACATTCAGTCGGCCATTGATGGTGCGCGCAAGATCGCCAAGCGCCGCTCCTACATCTTCGACAGGGATTTCACGCAATGAGCGGCACAAAGAAGGAAACCGGATTCAGTTTCACGATCGATGGCGTCGAGGTCACGGCCTATGCCGGCCAGACCATCATGGAGGCAGCCGACGAGGCCGGCGTTTACATTCCCCGCCTGTGTGATCATGAGGGCCTGCGCCATCAGGGCAGCTGCCGGGTCTGCACCGTCAAGGCGGGCGGGCGCAGCGTATCGGCCTGCACGCAGCCGGCCGCCCCCGGTCAGGCCGTTGAAAGTGAAACGCCGCATCTCAACAAGATGCGCCGCGATCTCGTGGAAATGCTGTTTCACGAGGGCAATCATCTGTGCCCCATCTGCGAGGCAAGCGGCAACTGCGAGCTTCAGGCGATGGCCTACCGGCTCGACATGACCGGGGCGACCAAGTTTCCCTACCTCGAACCGTGCCGGGCGGTGGACGCCTCCCATCCCGACATTGCGCTTGATACCAACCGCTGCATCAGTTGCGGCCGGTGCATCCGGGCTTCTCAGGATGTCGATGGCAAGGGTGTCTTTGGCTATGTCGGGCGGGGCATTCACCGGCGGGTTGCCGTGAACGGCGCAAATCTTGCGGACACGGATGCGGCGGTCACCGACAATGCCATGTCCGATGAGGTCTGTCCTGTCGGGTGCATCATTCGCAAGCGCGTCGGCTTCGTGACCCCGATTGGCGAGCGGGAATTCGACAAGGGCATCATCGGCCACAATATCGAGGAGAAGCGCAAATGAGTGATGCAGCTCAGGCAGACCTCCCCAGGGCCCGCATCGCGACCGTTTCCCTTGCCGGGTGCTTCGGATGCCACATGGCAATTCTCGATATGGACGAGCGTTTGATCGATTTGATGAAACTCGTCGAGATTGACCGCTCGCCGCTTACCGACAAGAAGCGCTTCACCCAGCGCTGTGACATCGGCATCATCGAGGGCGGTTGCTGCAACGAGGAAAACGTTCATGTCCTGCAGGATTTCCGGCGCAATTGCGATGTGCTGATTGCGCTGGGGCAGTGCGCGATCATGGGCGGGCTGCCGGCGATGCGCAATGCGATCATGCACTCCGACGAGCCGTTACGCGAATGCCTGGACGAGGCCTATATCACCGGCCGTTACATCCGTAACACCACCCATAACGTTCCCAATGATCCGGCGCTGCCACTGCTTCTTGACGAGGTCTACCCGTGCACGCAAGTGGTCGAGATCGACTATCAGATCCCCGGCTGTGCACCGGAGGGGGACTTCATTTACGACACGCTCTTGAAGCTTTTGACCGGACGGTTCCGGGGCTTTGAACGTGACAAGATCAAGTTCGACTAGAGCATATTCAAGAACGATAACCGGGAGAAGACGATGGGCGAACCCAGAATGATAGAAATCTCGCCGGTTACCCGCGTGGAAGGACACGGCAAGGTCACCATCCACCTCAACCCGGAGAACGAGGTCGAGGAAGCCCGGCTGCACATTGTCGAGTTCCGCGGCTTTGAGCGGTTCATACGCGGGCGCCTGATGTGGGAAGTGCCGGTGATTGTCCAGCGGTTGTGCGGGATCTGTCCGGTCAGTCATCATCTTGCAGCGGCCAAGGCAATGGACATGATCGTGGGCGTTGACCAGCTGACGCCGACGGCGGAGAAAATGCGCCGGTTGATGCACTATGGGCAGGTGATGCAAAGCCATGTGCTGCACTTCTTCCATCTGGCCGCGCCGGACCTCCTGTTCGGCTTTGGCGCTCCGGCGGAAAAACGAAACATCTTCGAGGTGATCAAGGAGCAGCCGGAACTCGGCAAACGCGCCATCCTGATGCGCAAGTACGGCCAGGAGGTCATCGAGGCGACAGCGGGCAAGAAGATCCACGGCACCGGCGCCATTCCGGGCGGTATCAACCGGAACCTGCCACTCGAGAGACGCGATCATTTCCTGAGCACCATTGACGAGATGCTCGACTGGGCGCAGGACGCGGTCAGGCTCGCACGGGACTACACGCTGGAGCACGCCGATCTTGTTGAGAACTTTGGGTCTTTCCCCTCCAACTACATGTCCCTTGTGCGGGAAGGGGACGGGGCGCTGGATCTCTATCACGGCAACTTGCGGGCGCTGAATTCGGCCGGTGATGAGATCTTCGATCAACTGCCTTACACGCGCTACCATGAGCATCTGGTGGAAGATGTCCGCTCCTGGTCCTACATGAAATTTCCCTTCATCAAGGAGCTTGGACCGGAGGTTGGCTGGTACCGGGTCGGGCCGCTGGCGCGTTTGAACACGGCAAGCTCTATAGATACGCCGATTGCAAACGCCGCGCATCAGGAACTGAGGGACGCCAGCGACGGGCGACCGAACAATTCGACCCTTGCCAACCACTGGGCTCGGATGATCGAGGTGGTTCACTGCGTCGAGAAAATCCGCGAGCTGCTCAACGATCCGGACCTTCAAGGCGATGATCTGGTGGTCAAGGGAGATCGCCGGAGCGAGGGGATCGGCGTTATCGAAGCACCGCGCGGCAACCTGATCCACCACTATCAGGTGGATGACAACGATCAGGTCACCTATTGCAATCTGATCGTCTCAACAACACACAACAACGAGGGCATGAACCGGGCGGTGAAAGATGTCGCCGTCAAGCACTTAAGTGGTCATGACCAGATCACAGAGGGCATGCTCAATCATGTCGAGGTGGCAATCCGGGCTTATGATCCATGCCTCTCCTGTGCCACTCATGCGTTGGGCCAAATGCCGTTACAGGTGGAGCTTTTCAACGCCGAGGGGGAGTTGGGCGACAGCAAGGCGCAGTCGGTATTAGGGCGCTGAGATGTTGTTGATTGGGTATGGCAATCCGGGTCGGGGCGACGATGGGCTCGGGCCTGCGTTTTCTGAAAGCATGGCAGCTCGTGACCTAACGTCCTGGAGGATCGATACCGATTACCAGCTCGTTGCAGAGCACGCGTTTGATGTCTCGGCGCATGAGCTTGTCGTATTTGCAGACGCAGAGATTGGGGGCGCGGAACCCTTTTCTTTCCGCGAGATCAAGCCGGGTGCCCCGGAGGTGCTGGGCAGCCACAGCCTTGTTCCGGAAACCGTCCTGTCCTTATGCGAGACACTCTATGGCGCTGCGCCCAGAGCCTTCGTGCTCGGGATCTCGGGGGCGGAGTACGGCGAGGTCAAGGAAGGCTTGTCAGACATGGCGGCGGTCAATCTTGCCAAGGCAGAAGCCTTTTTCCTCGACTGGGTAAAGGAGTTGCCGGACCATTAAATGTCCGGACCATTCTTGCGGCTTTTAGTTGCCGGATCGTGGGAATTGCGCAGGGCCTCAAGAGTGCGCATGCGCTCTTCTGCTTTGTCCTGATTTTCCCGCGTAACGCCGGCAATTAACACTTCGGCAATAGCCATCAGCGCCAGGGATGAATCCCAGGGCGAGGGAACTGCGACACGGGCCGGCAGCACGTAGGAAGCTATTCGGCCAATGGGGGACATCCAGCTGTCTGTAACCAGCGCAACGGTCGCCCCTTGTTTGGCCGCAGCTTCTGCAAACTGAATGATCTCTGCCTGGTACCGGCGGATGTCGAAGACCAGCACAACATCTTTTGGGCCGATCCCAAGCAACTGGTCGAGCCAGTTCCCGTGCTGCCCGGCAACATGAACGACGTTCGGACGAACGATGCGCAAGTGCGCTGCCATGTACCTTGCAAGGCCGTCAGTGAACCGTCCACCGATCAGGTGAACCGTCTTGCGATCGTCGGCCAATAGTTTGACAAGACCGTCAAGCTCGCCTTTCGGCAGATGGTCGAATGTCTCACGGATGTTCTCGATCAGTTGCCCGACATGCGGGTCGCCCGTTGTATCCTTTGCAAGACTGGTGCTTCGTGCGAGCGGGGAGTTCAGCTGATTGGCAAGTTCGCTGCGCAGCTTTTTCTGAAACTCCGCAAAACCGGGAAAACCCAGCCGGGCCACAAACCTCAGAATGGTTGGGGCGCTGACACCGGCTGCTTTTGCAAACTCCGCAACGGTTCCCAGGCCCTGCACCGGATAATTGGCCATAAGGGCATGCGCCGCTTTCTTTTCGGTCGCGGTAAACTCGTCGAGCCGATCACGTATGTCGTCCAAAAGTGGGCGTTCCATGGGCTGCTGCCTCAATTTTTGGCGGAGCCATCAAAACTGTTTGACAGAACCGCATTTCGTGTATCAGATATTACAGAGTTTGAATTTGTCGGCAATACTGTAACAAACATTACAGATTCAAGACGGCGCTTTTCCGGGGGGATGAATGGGATCAAACCACCAAAACGGCGGAAAGTCCCGTGCTGTAGAGATTGTAAACGCAGAGGGTGCCGGTGAGCTGGTCCTTTTGTGTGATCATGCATCCAATCATTTTCCTCCTCCCTATGATCAGTGCCTTGGTGTGTCGGATGAAGAGAAATCCGCTCATATTTCTTGGGATCCGGGTGCTCTCGGCGTCGCGATGGCGCTGTCGAAGGCGCTTGATGCCCCTTTGATCTTCACGACGATTTCCCGTTTGGTCATCGACTGCAATCGCGAAGAAACCCGCGAAGATCTGACGCCGTGCTTGAGTGAGCTAACAGAGATCTCCGGAAACAAAAATTTATCTGAAGAGGAGCGGACATTCCGGATCAATCTGGTTCACCGCCCCTTTCATGATGCGATTGATAAGGTGCTTGCGCTTCGGGCGGACAAAGGGCTGCCTTCGGCAGTGGTGTCCATCCACACCTACACGCCGATCTACAAAGGCAAATCTCGGCCTTGGGAAATCGGTTTGATTTCCGAAAACGACCGCCGCCTGGCCGATCCTGTGTTGGCGGGGCTGAAGGCACGTGGCGATCTGACCGTTGGCGACAATGAGCCTTATGCCCCCTCAGATGGGGTTTATTACACCGTCAGGCGGCATGGTGAAGACAATTCGCTGCCGTGCCTGATGATCGAGATCCGCAACGACGAAGTGCGTACTGCAAACGAGGAGCTCCACTGGGCGGACATCTTGGGACCTTTGTTGAAATCCGCTGCCAAAACGGTGTTGCGGAAGGAGGTTGCGGATCATGCCTAGGATCGCCCATTGGTATGTTCACGCGGTTGACGGTTTCAATCGCGGTCTGGGCAAAGTCATCATGTGGGGCGTCTTTGTCATGGCGGGGATCCTGTTGTGGTCCTCGATCTCCAAGACGTTTTTCAATCCATCACTGTGGACCCTGGAAGTGGCGCAGTTTGCAATGGTCGCCTACTACGTCCTCGGCGGACCTTACTCGGTACAGCTCGGGTCAAATGTCCGCATGGACCTTTTTTATGCAGAGTGGAGCATCAAGAAAAAGGCCTGGTTCGATGCCTTCACTGTCCTGCTGCTGATGTTTTATCTCGGGGTTCTTCTTTATGGGGCGCTCGGGTCTACAGCCTATTCCCTCGGTTATTTCGGCCGGGAGTTTCCGGAGTTCTACTGGGAGCTGATCGTCGCCTTCTTTACAGGCGGGCCCGCCGCCGCCGGAGAGGTCATGGGCTATATCGAACGCAGTCCGACGGCGTGGCGGCCGGTTCTCTGGCCAATCAAGGTGACCATGTGTATCGGCTTTTTCCTGATGCTTCTGCAGACCATTTCTGAGCTGATAAAGGATATTGCGACCATCCGGGGAGAGACCATCTGATGTCTTACGAGATGATCGCCCTTTTGATGTTCTCGTCGATGATGCTCATGCTGCTCACCGGACAGCGGGTGTTTGGAGCCATCGGTGGTATTGCAGCCATTGCAGCTATCAGCCTGTGGGGTGTCGGCGGACAGGATATTCCGTTTTCTGCGGCGATGAAGCTGATGAAATGGTATCCGCTGCTCACGCTGCCGATGTTCATTTTCATGGGCTACGTCCTGTCGGAGACCAAGATCGCCGACGATCTTTACAAGATGTTCCATGTCTGGATGGGCCCGCTCAACGGCGGCTTGGCCATTGGAACGATCCTGCTCATGGTCCTGATTTCAGCCATGAACGGTTTGTCAGTTGCGGGAATGGCGATCGGTGCGACGATTGCGCTGCCGGAGCTTTTGAAGCGCGGGTATGACAAGCGCATGGTCACGGGGGTGATCCAGGCAGGGTCATCCTTGGGAATTCTGGTGCCACCCTCCGTTGTGCTCGTGCTTTATGCGATGATCGCGCGGGCTCCTGTCGGACAGCTCTGGCTTGCCGGTATTATCCCTGGCCTGATGATGGCGGCCATGTTCATCGTCTACATCGCAGTCCGCTGCAAGCTTCAGCCAAACCTCGGCCCCGCCCTCACGGTAGAAGAGCGGGAATCGTCCAAGGAAGAAAAGTATCGGCTTCTGCTGGCCGGACTGCTTCCGCTGATCATTTTCGCGGTGATGATGGTGCCGTTCGTAAACGGCTGGACCAGCCTTGTCGAAAGCTCTGCGATCGGGGCTCTGGCGGCTCTACTTGCATCGATCATCAAACGGCGCATGACCAAGGACATCCTGATCCTGTGCCTGCGGAACACGCTCGGCATATCCTGCATGTTCATGTGGATCATTTTGGCGGCTCTCGGCTTCGGTGCTGTCTTTGACGGGCTCGGCGCGGTCAAAGCGATCGAGAACTTGTTCACGGAACAGCTTGGCCTGTCTCCCTGGATGATCCTGATCCTGATGCAGCTGTCGTTCCTGGTCATGGGAACATTTCTGGATGACACGGCGATGCTTGTGATCGTGGCACCGCTTTATGTGCCTCTTGTGGCAACGCTGGATCTCGGCATGCCGGTCGGGCAAGTGCTGATCTGGTACGGAGTGCTTTATACGATCACGACGCAGATCGCCTACATGACGCCACCGTTTGGCTACAACCTCTTCCTGATGCGGGCAATGGCGCCCAAGGACATCACCATGCGGGACATTTACGGGTCGATTACGCCGTTTGTCTTGGTGATGGCTCTTGCGCTGGCTCTTGTCATGGCTTTCCCGCAAATCGCTCTTTGGCTGCCCGAACTGGTTTACAGCCGATGACGCGCGAAGCGGGACAAAAACAATATATCCGGAGGAAACGGATTTGAATGTGCGGTTAAATGAGATCCGGC
>CALDSI010000066.1 GCA_937911395.1 uncultured Labrenzia sp. | reverse complement strand
GCCGACCGTATTTCCTATGGTGGTCCAACGCCCGCAATTTACGACAGCCTCTACCAGACGGCCCTCGAACAGGACATGCCGGAAGCAATCATTGACGATCTCATCCGGATGTTCTCCTTTGACGTCGATTTCAATGCCCGTGTCCAACCTGGTGACGCACTCGACCTGTTCTTTACGGAAAGCGAAGCTGGCGGCCCTCCGAAAATCCTCTATGCATCATTGAAAACTGGAAACACTAACCGCGAGTTTTACCGCTACCGGACCCCAGACGACAATGTAGTTGATTTCTATGATGCTTCCGGCCAGAGCGCGAAGAAATTCTTGGTCCGGAAACCGTTGAACGGTGGCAAGTTTCGGTCTGGTTTTGGGATGCGCGTCCATCCCATCCATAGATACCGTAAGATGCACCGCGGTGTTGACTGGTCAGCGCCACGTGGCACCCCGATTTTCGCGGCTGGCAATGGAACGATCAAAAAAGCCGGTTGGAGCTCCGGGTACGGGCGGCGTATCGAGCTGCAGCATACGAACGGCTATGTAACCACCTACAGTCACTTGACCGGTTTCGCCAAAGGGATCCGAGAGGGTGCCAGGGTCAACCAAGGCACCGTTATCGGATATGTCGGCTCGACCGGCCTATCGACCGGTCCGCACCTGCACTACGAAGTACTCGTCAACGGCCGCTTTATGGACCCAATGCGGATCAAGTTGCCGAAGGGGCGGACCTTGGACGGCGAGCTGCACACAGCCTTTGAGGCGGAGCGCTACCGGATCGATACCTTGCTCGACAGAGCCCGCAAGCCTTCCCGGATTGCGTCATTGAACTAACACGGACTGCATAAAAATCTGGGTTCAGTAAAATAGAAAAGCCTGCGGAGCAGCTGCTCCGCAGGCTTTATCTTACCCGAAGCTACGCTTTCGTTTATGCAGCCTGGCTGTCAGCTCCCGCCACCTGAAACAGCAGGCGGTCCGTGCCGGCGGATACATTCACTATTTGCCCATCCAGCACATCACCGGCGAGAAGTTTTTCTGCCAATGGATCCTGGACATCTTTTTGGATCACCCGCTTCAGCGGGCGCGCACCATAAGCAGGATCGTAGCCTTTTTGAGCCAACCAGCCGAGCGCCCCATCGTCCAGATTGAGCGTAATCATCCTGTCAGTCAAAAGACCGCGCAAGCGCTCAAGCTGAATCTTAACGATCGCCGACATCTGAGACCGCTGCAGCCGATGGAAGAGAACAATCTCATCAAGCCGGTTCAGGAACTCCGGACGGAAATGCCCGCGGACCACAGACATCACCTCGGTGCGAACCGCATCGCTGTCTTCGCCTTCGGGCTGGTTGACCAGGAACTCTGATCCGAGGTTCGAGGTCATGATGATCAGAGTGTTCCTGAAATCCACAGTCCGGCCCTGACCATCCGTCAAGCGGCCATCATCGAGAACCTGAAGCAGCACGTTAAAGACATCGGTGTGCGCTTTTTCGATTTCATCAAAGAGTACGACCTGATACGGGCGCCGACGAACCGCTTCGGTGAGAGCACCACCTTCCTCGTATCCGACGTAGCCGGGAGGGGCACCGATCAACCGAGCGACAGAATGTTTCTCCATGTATTCCGACATATCGATGCGGACCATTGCGCTGTCATCGTCGAACAGAAAGCTGGCCAAAGCCTTGGTGAGTTCGGTTTTGCCAACCCCGGTAGGTCCAAGGAACATGAACGACCCGATCGGCCGGTTCGGATCCTGAAGCCCGGCTCGCGCCCGCCGGACAGCTGTCGACACCGCATGGATCGCTTCGCTCTGACCAATCACTCGGCCAGCGAGAACATCTTCCATCCTGAGCAGCTTTTCACGCTCGCCTTCCAGCATCTTGTCGACTGGAATACCCGTCCATTTGGACACGACTTGGGCGATATGTGACGGTGTGACCGCCTCATCGACCATTGCGTCACTGTCCTCGGACGCTTCTGCATCAGCCAGTTTGCTGTCAAGATCCGGATCAACCCCGTAAGCCAGCTACCCAGCCTTCGCCAATTCGCCTTGACGCTGTGCGATCTCCAGATCAATCCTGGCTTGCTCCAACTGCTCCTTGATTTTTTGCTCAAGGTTCAGTTTTTCCTTTTCGCCAAGCCAGCGGCCGGTCAAAGTTTGGGATTGCTCTTCCAAATCCGTAAGTTCTCTTTCGAGTTTCCCTAGACGGTCTTGGGCAGCTTCGTCGCTTTCTGTTTTGAGGGCTTCCCGTTCGATCTTGAGCTGGATAATCCGACGGTCCAATTCGTCGAGTTCTTCCGGTTTGGAATCCACCTGCATGCGCAAGCGGCTTGCCGCCTCATCGACAAGATCAATTGCCTTGTCCGGCAAGAACCGATCCGTGATGTAACGGTTAGACAAAGATGCCGCCGAAACGATAGCGGAGTCGGTGATGCGCACACCGTGGTGCAATTCATACTTCTCCTTGATCCCGCGCAGGATCGAAACCGTGTCCTCCACTGTCGGTTCGGTTACGAAAACCGGCTGGAAACGGCGGGCAAGCGCTGCATCCTTTTCAACGTGTTTGCGGTATTCATCGAGCGTCGTGGCCCCGACACAGTGCAGCTCACCGCGTGCGAGCGCAGGTTTCAGGAGGTTCGATGCATCCATAGCACCATCCGCCTTACCGGCACCTACAAGCGTGTGCATTTCGTCAATGAAGAGAACAATACCACCCGCTGCGGCCTCAACCTCAGACAAGACGGACTTCAAACGCTCCTCAAACTCGCCGCGGTACTTCGCGCCGGCGATCAGAGCGCCCATGTCGAGTGCCAGCAACTGTTTGTCCTTCAAGGACTCAGGGACATCGCCATTGACAATCCGGAGCGCCAAACCCTCCGCAATCGCGGTTTTGCCGACGCCCGGCTCACCGATCAAAACGGGGTTGTTTTTCGTCCGCCGTGACAAGACCTGGATCGTGCGGCGGATTTCCTCGTCGCGGCCAATCACCGGATCAAGTTTTCCGTCCCGTGCCACCTCGGTCAGGTCCCGGGCATATTTTTTCAACGCTTCATACTGGTTTTCAGCCGTCGCACTGTCAGCCGTGCGGCCTTGGCGCAGCTGATTAACAGCTTCATTCAAGGCATTCGGTGTGATGCCGTGACGCTTGAACAACTTACCAGCTTCGCTGTCTGCATCCATGGCCAGAGCCAGCAACAGACGCTCGACAGTCACGAAACTGTCGCCGGCCTTGTCAGCTATCTTTTCTGCCTGATCAAACAGCCGCGCGGTTGCCTGGTGCATGTAAAGTTGACCAGAGCCACCGGAGACTTTCGGCATTTTGTCGAGAATGCCTTCAAGATCGCCCTTGAGCGCTTTTGCATCGCCGCCAGCCCGGCTGATCAAACCGCTCGCCATCCCTTCCGGATCATCCAGAAGGACCTTCAGAACATGTTCCGGAGTAAACTGCTGATGGCCACGGCCCAATGCAAATGTCTGGGCAGACTGAACGAACCCGCGGGCCCGTTCGGTATATTTTTCAAAGTTCATGTGCAATCCCCTTCCCGTCCGCACCACCCGAAGCGTGGGGAACGTTTTTGAGTTTCAGACCCCTTCGCGGGCATCTGCGCAGCCTCGTAAAGCACTGCCTACCCAATATAGTGTTGCATTTTCACCACAAAAGACCCGCACACCAAATTACCGCCAGATTGCCGGGCAAAATAAAAACGGCGCCCATATGGACGCCGTTTTCTTATCATTCAGAGCTTGTTTGACGCTGGCGTCATTCACCAGCCGCAGCCGTTTCGGAAGGTGTATCTTCGGTTGCTTTGGTACGGCGTGTCCGGGTTGTCCGGCGCCGCGGTTTTGGTTGCTCTTCGCCTTCATCCGCAGCTTCAGGACCGCCAGCACCAGCTTGCGCTTCATTATCGGACCCAGCCTCTGATGCAGCTTTGCGCGGGGTCCGGGTCCGTGGTGTCCGGGTCCTGCGGCGCGGCTTCTCTTCAGCTTCGCCGGTTTCATCAGACGCCTGCGCTGCACCGTTCACCTGACCTTCCTGATCAATCACCGGCATGTTGTCGATAAACGGCTGCGGAGCATCTCCATCAACAACGGTGTTGTCCGCAGATGGCTTTGACGGCTGGTCACTGCCTTGAGATCCGCCGGAGCCATTTACGGCTGCCTGATCCTGGTTGTCCTCCGCCTCATGACGCGCAGTGTGCTGCGTGTTCTGCTGCGGCGGCTGTGCAGCCGCTACAATACGGAGATAGTGCTCAGCATGCTGATTGTAATTTTCGGACATCACCCGGTCGCCCGATGCCTGTGCATCGCGCGCAAGCTGCTGATACTTCTCCGCAATATGCATCGCTGTGCCGCGGATTTTCACATCAGGACCATTGGATTCATAAGTCCGGGTTAGCGGATTAGGTCCCTTGCGGCCCCTTCCGCGCATACGCTTATTGCTTTGATTTCCTGGTCTCATCCTGCCGTTTTCTCTTAAGGAACGGCGGTCAGCCCATGGCCGACCAAACATCGGAATATCTTTAAACCGATACGAAATACGCGCCGAAACCAACCCGTGATGGCCTGCAGCTGTCAATGGAAAGTCAGACGCTGGGAGCCCGGCTGAAAGCCAGTGCCCATGTCTTTTTCTCCGACAGTCCAAAAACCGGTTTGCCCGATTGACAAATACATTCACTGCGCAAGTAAGCACATATTGTGAAGTTGCCGGATGCGTGTGCCCCGCTTAAACGCTTATCACATCTCCGGTCTCGGCAAGCCGAACGTACCCCGTTCCGCTACGATTTCCAAGTGCTTTTTCGCAGCAAGATTAAATCATGATCATTAAACCCGGCGGGCTGTTGCAACCCGGTCACGCCCGCCAAGATCCTGAATGATATCAATTGCCTCAAAGCCATGATGACGCAGCTGGTTTTTCAACTCTTCGCCCTGATCGTAGCCTATTTCCAAAGCTATTCGCCCACCCGGCACCAAAATGGAAGCCGCTTGCGAAACGATCTGCCTATAGGCTTCCAGACCGTCGGCGCCGCCATCCAAAGCGAGAATCGGATCGTGCTGCTGCACCTCGTTGGAAAGTTCGCTCAAGACCCGCGTGCGAATATAGGGGGGATTGCTTATCACCCAGTCAAATCCTTGCTGAAGCGCGGTTGCATAGTCACCACGAACGGGAAGAAAGCGGTCGCCAACCCCATGATTATCGGCATTGCTCGCTGCACAGCCCAGCGCATCTTCTGAGATGTCGATCGCAACCATAATCGCTTCCGGCAACTCGGCAAGCAAGGTAACGGCAATGGCCCCGGTTCCCGTCCCAATGTCACACATTGTCAGAGGCCGAGTTGGATCGCAGTCCCTCAGAACAGTTTCAATCAGTGTTTCGGTGTCCGGACGCGGCTCAAGGGTCGCATGATTTAGCCGGAAGGTCCGGCCGTAGAACTCGCGCTCTCCAAGTATCCTGCCAACCGGTTTTCCGTTCAGCCGCTGCGTTGCGTATTCCAACCCGATACCAGCTGCTGCATCCGGGACCTCCTCGCTTTCGCTGAGCAACAACTCTGAGACAGATATCCGCAAAGCGGCGCTGACCAAGAGTTTGGCATCCAGTTCCGGTGTTTCCAGTTTGCCGCCACGGAACTGATCGCGGATCTGGCGATAAAGCGCCCCGGTTTTCATGAGCTGCCTTCTTGAATCAGGCTTCTTCCGACGCCAAAAGGTTTGCCTGGTAGTCCAGGATCAAGGCTTCGATCACCTCATCGAGGCTTTCTCCGGCGATGATCTGATCAAGCTTATAGAGCGTCAATCCAATCCGGTGATCGGTGACCCGGCCTTGCGGGAAGTTGTAGGTGCGGATGCGCTCTGAACGGTCCCCGGACCCAACTTGCAAACGGCGCGCCTCGGTGCGCTCGCTCGCAGCCCGCTCCCGCTCCTCATCATAGATCCGGGCGCGCAGAAGCTGCATCGCCCGCGCCTTGTTCTTATGCTGAGAACGTTCATCCTGAACTGCAACGACGATTCCGGTCGGGATGTGCGTTATCCGAACTGCAGAATCCGTCGTGTTGACGTGCTGGCCGCCCGCACCGGACGCCCGGAAGGTATCGATCCTTAAATCGCTATCGTGAACGTCGATATCGACGTTTTCCGCTTGAGGAAGAACCGCAACAGTAGCAGCGGAGGTATGAATCCGCCCACCGGATTCGGTCGCAGGCACACGCTGAACGCGGTGAACCCCAGATTCGAATTTCAGCCGGGCAAAAACATTCTCGCCGGAAACGGAGGCAATGACTTCCTTAAAGCCGCCAACCTCACCTTCACTGGCGGAGAGAATTTCAACTTTCCATCCGCGCAGTTCGGCGTAGCGTTGATACATGCGGAACAGATCACCGGCAAAAAGCGCGGCCTCATCACCACCGGTACCGGCACGGACTTCCAGGATCGCATCGTTGGTGTCGGCTTCATCCTTGGGAAGCAAACCGATGCGCACATCCTGGGTCAAACGCTCAACGTTCTCGGAGAGTTCGACTCGTTCAAGTTCCGCAAGTTCCCGCATCTCAGGATCGGTAGCTGGATCTTCAATCAGATCCTCAGCCCCCTTCAGGTCTTTCTCAGCCTTAACCAGAGCCCGGATCTTCAGGACCAACGGCTCAAGCCCGGCATATTCACGGGACAATTTCACATAAGATGCCGGGTCAGGATTGGCGGACATCATGTGTTCAAGTTCGGCAAACCGGTCGAGCAGGTTATCGAGTTTATGACGCGCCAGCATACGCGCTGAGTCTCCTGAATTCCCAAAATGGGGTGGCTAGGTTCGGCAAGCTGCTAAAGCGCAACATCCATTTCTTCGGCAAAGCGGGTCAAAAATGCCCGAATATCGCTATCGCGATGCCCAGGCTCCATTCTTGACAGAAGCCGCGCACTCAATCTGCCGGCATCCAAGGTCCGAAGCATGGCTTTGACAGGCCCCAGGGATGCGGGCGACATCGACAAGTTTCGATATCCCAGCCCGATGAGTGCCATGGCCGCCAACGGATTACCAGCCATTTCGCCGCACAGTGTCACCGGTACATGTGCTTTATCTGCCGCATCCACAATTTGTTTCAAGGCCCTCAGGAATGGAGGGCTTAAGGGATCAAAACGATCTGCAACGCGGGTGTTGCCGCGGTCTACCGCGCAAAAGAACTGGAACAGATCGTTGGAGCCGACAGATATGAAGTCCACATGGCCCAGCAGTTCTTCAAGCTGGAACAGAAGGGATGGCACTTCCACCATCACTCCAAGACGGATGGTTTCCGGCACCTGATGCTCGTGACGGCGCAGGTGTTTCAGTTCTTTTTCGACCAATCCGCGGGCTTGAAGGAATTCATCGACTTCCACGACCATTGGAAACATCAGTTTCAGATCGCGCCCAGCCGCTGCGTGCAGCAGGGCGCGGATCTGCGTGCGCAGCAGGCCTGGCCGGTCGAGGCCGAGCCGCAGGGCCCGCCAGCCCATCGCCGGGTTTTCCTCCAAGATGGAACGGAGATACGGAAGAACCTTGTCACCGCCAATATCGAGCGATCGGAACGTGACCGGTTTGCCGCCGGACGCATCCAGAATTTGCGCATATTGAGCTTGTTGATCCCGCATCCTGGGAAACGACGAGGCCACCATGAACTGGAGTTCTGTGCGAAACAGCCCAATCCCGGCAGCACCAGCCTCTTCCAAATGCGGCAGATCCACCAGAAGGCCCGCATTCATTTGAAGGGCGACTTCAACGCCGTCTTTGGTGACCGACGGTTTGTTGCGCAACCGTCGGTATTGAGCCTGACGCCGGGCGCGGAAGCGGACCTTCTCTGCATACGCATTTTCAAGATCAGGGGCCGGGCGCAGATGAACTTCACCTGTATCACCATCAACGATAATTGCATCCCCGCCGTCGGCGAGGCTAACAATATCTTCAACCAAACCGACAGCTGGAATACCGAGCGCCCTTGCGACGATTGTCACGTGGCTGGTAGGACCACCTTCTTCAAGAACAAGTCCCCGGATCCGGTCTCGGCCATAATCCAATAGCTCGGCAGCGCCCATGTTCCGGCCGATGATGATGGCATCCTGCGGCAGCTCGTCGATCCCGGGGCCGTGCTCACGCCCCATCAATTCACGGATCAGCCGATGCGCAAGATCATCAAGATCATGTAGACGCTCGCGAAGGTACGGGTCCGTCTGCCGCAACATCCGGGCGCGCGTGTCGCTCTGCACTTTTTCAACGGCGGCTTCCGCCGTCAGACCGTTTTTGATCGCTTCTTCAATCTTCCGGATCCAGCCGCGGTCATATGCAAACATGCGATAGGCTTCGAGCACTTCGCGATGCTCGCCGGTCGCGGCGATTTCGCCGCTGGCCAAAAGATCGTCAATCGACAACCTCAGACGGTTAATCGCACCATCGAGCCGCTGCTTTTCCTTGTCCGAATCTTCTGAGATGAGGTTGGTGACCACAACTCTGGGCTCGTGAAGGACCACGTGCCCCAACCCAACACCTTCAGCCAGACCAACCCCGGAAGAGGCGATCGGCCGGGACATATCCAACCCGGTTGCCTTCTGTGAAATCGCTTCAAGCTCTCCGGCCGCGACCATCTCCGCGATCACCATGGCTGTGGTCTGAAGGGCTTCGACCTCGTCTTCGAGATATGTGCGGTGAGACTGGTTCTGGACAACGAGAACCCCAAGCGTCCGCCCTGCCCGCAAGATCGGCACACCGAGGAAGGAATTGTAAGCTTCTTCCCCAGTTTCCGGCAGATAGGCAAAGCCGGGATGCGCACTTGCATTTGGCAGATTAAGGGGACGGGCCTCTGCAGCAATCAGGCCAACCAGGCCCTCCCCAACGCGCAAAGAAGCATTGTGGACAGCTTCGCGCTTCAGACCCTCGGTGGCGTAAAGTTCAAGAACCCCATCAGCGCGCAGAATATAAACGGAACACACTTCGGCGACGACGTTCGACGCGATCAGAACAACGATCTTGTCGAGACGCTCCTGCGCCTTGATGGGCGCCGCCATGACTTCCCGGAGCCGGCGGAGCAATAGGCGCGGTCCTGCTAGGTTGCTGCGCATTCCGCCCCCGAGTGATCCCGCTAAGCAAAAATCCGGTTTCGACTACGCCGAGACCAGACCCACGGATTCTTATCCGTCCAACCCGTATAGCGAATGGAGAGTCCGGACTGCAAGTTCCGCATAGGCAGAATCTATGAGAACGGAAATCTTGATTTCCGATGTCGTGATCGCACGGATGTTGATGCCCTTACTCGCCAAACCGCTAAAGCACTGGGCAGCGACGCCGGCATGGGACCGCATTCCGATACCAATGACGGACACTTTCACGACATCAGCAGCGCCTTCGAGATTTTGAAAGCCGATTTCGTCGCGATTGTCTTGCAGCACTTTTTGGGCCCGGGCGAAATCCGCCTCAGGAACCGTGAACGTGATGTCAGTCGTCTTGCCATCCGGAGAGATGTTCTGAACGATCATGTCAACGTTGATGCTGGCATCCGCCAACGGACCGAAAACGGATTGAGCGACCCCCGGCTTGTCCGCAACGTCGCGGATAGAGATCTGAGCTTCGTCCTTGGCATATGCAATGCCGGTGACAACCTGCTGTTCCACGAGTTCATCCTCGTCGCAAATAAGAGTACCTACCGGAAGGCCATCCTGGCCAGTCTGCGGCGCATCCGGGTCATCAAAGCTTGACCGGACAAAGGTGCGAACGCCGTGCACCATTGCCATTTCAACCGACCGCACCTGGAGAACTTTCGCTCCAAGAGACGCCATTTCAAGCATTTCTTCAAACGAGACGCGGTCAAGCCGTTGTGCCTGCGGGACGATCCGCGGGTCGGTCGTGTAGACACCGTCGACATCTGTATAGATATCACACCGGTCTGCTTTGATCGCAGCCGCGATCGCAACAGCGCTGGTGTCAGACCCGCCACGGCCAAGCGTCGAAATCCGATTGTCCGGCGAAATGCCCTGAAACCCGGCGAGAACAGCCACCTGTCCTTGCTCAAGCCGCTCGGTCAAAAACGCACCATCGATCTCACGAATGCGCGCGGCCCCGTGATTTTCATCCGTCTTGATCGGAACCTGCCACCCCTGCCAGGAGCGTGCATTGACGCCCATGTCCTGCAGGACAATGGCCAGGAGGCCGGATGTCACCTGTTCGCCTGAAGCAACGACCGCGTCATACTCGCGGGCATCATGCAGCGGAGAAGCGTCACGGCAGAACTGAACCAGCTTGTTGGTCTGCCCGGACATTGCTGACACGACGACAGCAACCTGGTGACCTGCGTTCACTTCCCGTTTGACGTGGCGTGCGACATTGCGGATGCGATCGAGGTCAGCAACCGATGTCCCGCCAAATTTTAAAACCAGTCGGGCCATACCACTCGTATTCTAGTTATGACTTCCGGGGCGCCGGTCGCGCCTGTTGGATCGGCGGACATGCATACAGGGTGCGTCGCGATGCTGCAACAGGTTGGCTTGACAAATAGGCTGCGACCTTGGAACGACAGAGAACACTTTTGAAAT
>CALDSI010000065.1 GCA_937911395.1 uncultured Labrenzia sp. | reverse complement strand
GAACGCATCCGGTCCATCCGGTTCTTTCACTATGACTATGTGGAGTTTGAGGGCCAGCGCATGGTGCTCGCGCGCTCCGGCTACTCGAAGCAGGGCGGGTTTGAGCTCTATGTCGATGGCAGCAAATGGGGAGAACCCGTCTGGGATGCCTTCATGGAAGCCGGAGCGGACATGGATGTCCGGGCCGGTTGCCCCAACCTGATCGAGCGGATCGAGGGGCAGCTGCTGTCCTACGGCAATGACATGACCCGCAACAACACGCCGCATGAGTGCGGACTTGGCAAGTTCTGTCAGACACAACAGGCGATCGGCTGTGTCGGCCGGGACGCTCTGCTCCGTGTTGCGGTCGAAGGGCCGGTCCGCCAGATCCGCAGTGTCGCGATCGATGGCGATCCCGTGCCGCCCTGTGACGAATTGTGGCCGATCATCGGCGGGGGCCGGCAGGTTGGCACCATCAGTTCGGCCGCCTATTCCCCGGACTTCAGAACCAATGTCGCAATCGGCATGGTCCGCATGACCCATTGGGACGATGGTACGAAGGTTCAGGTCGACACACCACACGGCATGCGCAGCGCGACAGTCTGGGAAACCCCTTTCTGCAATCAGGAGGGCTAGAGTGAAAGACCATTACGAAGCCTTGCCGCGGCAAACCGCCAATCACGTGCCGCTGTCACCGCTGTCTTTTCTGGAACGGACAGCGGCATTGTTCCCGGATCGGCTGGCTCTCATCTATAATAAGCGCCGCTACACCTGGTCCGATGTTCTGGAGCGGGTGCGCCGAACCGCTTCGAGCTTAAAGCAGCGCGGCATCGGGCTTGGCGATACGGTCTCTGTGATGGCGGCGAACACGCCGGAGCTGTTTGAGCTTCACTATGCGGTCCCACTGACCGGCGCGGTGCTGAATACAATCAACACGCGCCTCGAACCGGAAACAGTCGCCTATATCCTTGAGCACAGCGATGCCAAACTGGTGATTGCGGACACCGCTTTTTCCGGCGTGATCTCTCAAGCGTTCGACATGAACGGCAAGGCTCTGCCGGTCATCAACATCGCCGACCCTGACGGCCCCGGCGGCGCGTTGATCGGCGACGCGGTATTCGAAGATCTGGTCGGAGGGGGCGATCCGGAGTTTCCCTGGCAAGGGCCAGCCGATGAATGGCAGGCGCTGGCGCTGAATTACACATCCGGCACGTCCGGGCGGCCGAAAGGCGTCGTTTATCACCATCGCGGCGCTTATCTCATGGCGATGGGTACGCCGATCGCGTGGGGGCTGCCGCGTCATCCGGTTTATCTCTATTCGGTGCCGATGTTTCATTGCAACGGCTGGTGTCATGCCTGGACGATGACCTTGATGGCCGGCACGATCATTTGCATCCGGCAGGTGACTGGCGCTGCCGTCTTCGACCTGATCGCCAAGCATCAGGTGACACATTTGGGCGGTGCCCCAATCGTGTTGTCCATGTTGGTCAACACACCAGGGCCAGACCGGAGGCCGTTGCCGGGCAAGGTCAAGATCATGACCGCAGGCGCTCCACCCCCGGCAGCCGTTCTGGCCGCCACCAAGGCGCTCGGTTTTGAAGTGATGCAGGTCTATGGCCTTACCGAAACCTACGGTCATGTTGCCCAATGTCTGTGGCGTGAAGAATGGGACGACCTGTCCGCCGACGAGCAGGCCGAACTGCGATCCTGGCAAGGTGTTGGCTTCCCAATGACCGAGAGCGTTGATGTGGTTGACCGGGAAAGTGGCGAATCGGTGCCCTGGGATGGGGAAACGCAGGGCGAGATCGTCATTCGCGGCAACACCGTCATGAAAGGCTACTACAAGAACCGGGAGGCAACAGATGAAGCCTTTTCCGGCGGTCATTTCAGGTCAGGCGATGCCGCTGTTCGACACGAAAACGGCTATGTGCAGATCCGAGACCGGCTAAAGGATGTCATCATTTCAGGTGGTGAAAACATCTCTTCCGTAGAGGTTGAGGGGGTGCTGCACCGCCACCCGGATGTAGTGCTTGCCGCCGTGGTCGCCCTGCCCGACGAGAAATGGGGCGAAGTTCCTTGCGCCTTTGTCGAGCTCAAAGAGGGCAGCCAGGAAACCGAAGACAGCCTGATCGCCTTCTGCCGGGAAAACATGGCCGGTTTCAAACGGCCGAAGAAAATCGTCTTTACCGAATTGCCGAAAACGGCAACCGGCAAAATCCAGAAATTCGTCCTGCGGCAAGCGGCCCGGACACTCGCAAGAGAAACCGCATAACAGGGCTATATCACATGACAATCTAAGCACTTGTTGTCGACAAGAACGAGGACGGCAAAACCAGCGCCGCCGTCAAGGAGATCGACGAGAACCAACTGCCGGACGGTAATGTCACGGTTGCGGTTGAGTACTCGACCCTGAACTACAAAGACGGGCTTTGCGTCGGACCAGGCGGCGGTCTCGTCAAGGAGTATCCGCATGTCCCGGGCATCGATTTTGCCGGCACCGTCGAGGAGTCCTCGGACGAATGGTACAAGCCGGGCGACAAGGTCGTTTTGACCGGCTGGCGCGTCGGAGAAGTCTGGTGGGGCGGCTATGCCCAGAAAGCCAGCGTCAAGGGCGAATGGCTGGTGCCTTTGCCGGATGGGCTCACCACCCGCGATGCGATGGCGGTCGGTACTGCCGGTTTCACAGCGATGCTTGCCGTCATGGCGCTGGAAGACCATGGCTTGAAGCCGGAAAACGGTCCGGTTCTTGTCACGGGCGCAGCAGGCGGTGTCGGCTCTGTCGCGGTCGCGATCCTCGCAAACCTCGGCTATGAAGTCCATGCAGTCACCGGACGGGAAAGCACTTGGGATTACCTGAAGTCCCTCGGCGCCAGCGCAATCGTACCGCGGGATGATGTTGCCGAAACCACCAAGCGTCCACTGGAAAAAGAGGTCTGGGCTGGCGCGATTGATGCCGTTGGCGGTGAGATGCGCGCCCGCATTCTCGGACAGATGAAATATGGCTGCTCGGTTGCCACCATCGGCCTTGCCGGCGGGGCAAACCTTCCGGCCAGCGTCATCCCGTTCATCCTGCGCGGTGTGAACCTCCTCGGCATCGACAGTGTCATGCGGCCTTATGACGACCGGGTCCGCGCCTGGCAGCGGATCGCCAAGGACCTGCCGCTCGACAAGCTGCACGGCATGATCCACCCGGCGACCCTTGACGACCTGCCAGGCCTCGGCAAGGACATCCTGAAAGGCCAGGTCAAAGGCCGTGTTGT